>JBAZVT010000018.1:0-20259 GCA_041660745.1 Minisyncoccota bacterium
TGGTTCTTTTGCGCACCTGAAAGACAAAGTTAAAATTCATCATGGACTACGAAGAGACAGACGTTACAAAATGATTGAAGAGATACTTGGAGGAGAAGATTAGCAACTATTTATTTGTATTAGACCTGAAATACCATTTTGCATCACCGCTCGTGTAACTTGTAAGGCTTACCTTTGCACCCTTAGAACCATTTACTCCGACTGTTGGATAGGAAAAAACTGCCGTGTTAGTTCCCCAGCGTCCGCGATTCCATCCCTGAGGGTTATTGTTGGTTCCTGCTGTTTCAAAATTAGCGTTTGAAATAAGATTTGAAGGATCGACGGGATCTGGCGGGATCGTTGTCTGGGTAATTTCATTGAGTGCGTATTCATCAGTAACAAGTGTTCCGGCGCCTTCGATAAGATGAAACAGTGTCATTGAAACTGCGTTAGCGGGTGCTGTAAAGCGCACAGAAGCTTGTCTCCATGAACTAGCAGCAGGGAAGCTTTCAAGGTCTGTATATACAAAGGTCCCATTGTTTAATGTATATCGAATTGTGAAAAGACTGGGTATGTTTGATGTGTAGTAATCTGAAAGTTGATATTCGCGTCCAGCGGTTATGGGTACATCCGTAAAATACCATTTCGCATCACCTGACGTGTAGGAAGATATTGTAACTTGGATCCCTTTGGAGCTATTGTAGCCGGGAACAGGATAGCTTAGCGCCCGGGCGTTTGTGCCGTAACCTCCTTTATTCCATCCCTGGGGCAGACTAGGGCTCGTACCAACCGTTTCTATACCAGGGTTATTGATGAGATTGGGGCCAATGGTTTCTGTGCTTTCCACAGTAAGGGAAAGGCTTTCTGTCGTCATGAGTTTTAACGATTCGGAGCCTTTTTCCAGAAAAGGAATTTTATACCCCGGCAAGGGAGAGCTCCTTTGTATGTCGGGTGTTTCTTCACTTTCTACTTGTGGGGTTAAATTTTTTGGTGAGGTGGGAGCTGCAAAAACTTGGGTGGTTCCAAAAGCAAATATTGCGAGTGCTAAAAATAATAATTTTTTATAAAACATTTTATTGGGTGTGAATAAGTTATTAATATGTTTCGCTTGGGAACCCCCTTATGCGAATTTTTATATGGTGACTCTAGAATAAATTTGTGAAATGTGAGTGAATCTGAAGTCTTTCTATTTAAAGTGTTTCCATGCTGTAATCCTTAAATTTTATATCCATAAAATCAGATCGAATCCCTCCCGCACCAGAAGAAAGAATAGGTTTTTGATTTTGTGTGGCCACATCCTTTAGTTCAAGTACTTTTTCCCATGAGTTTGTATTGTTCAGGTCAACGAATAAAGTAATTTGGAGTGTGTCGTGTGAAATATTTTTCGTTTCCATTTTTATACCTATCCAAGTATCTTTTGGCAGAAGTGAAGGGTTCTTGAATCTGTCGTAGATAGCTGAGTCAGTTGTAATGAGCGGAACTTCTCCAAGTGTTTGATAGATTCCCTCAGATTTTCTTTTTATAACAGCATGTCCATCTACGCGCATACCGGCATAATACAGATTGTTTGCGTTCTGATATCGTGACATGAGGAAAATACCGTTTGAAGAATTCCTGTTTGGACTTTGACTGTAATTATCTTTAATAATCTTTATATACACAGTCTGCGTAGTGTTGAGGGCAACTGCATTGGTGATGAGGCGTAGGATATTTTGAGGATGATACCCATCATCAGTATCAATAGAATTACTTTTTGCATATGTGAGTCGCCAGTATGAATATGGTGGGAGATCTCCCTGGACTGTTTCTCCTGTGTTGTTTTGTACGTAAAAGAGACCACCAGAATTTAACCAGAATATTCCTGAAGAACTTTCTGTTTGCGCGCCCGTTTCTCTTAAGATTATTGTACGTTCTACATCGGCAGTGTTGCCACGTGAAATACTAACAAAGGATGCAATAATTTGAGCAAATTGTTTTCCCATGAGAAAGGGGATATGACTGATTGATGAAAAAAATACTGAAAGCAGAATTACAACAGATAGTCCAAATATAAAAGTCGGGTGTCTCATAATCCTGTGACACTGAGATCTTTAATAATCAGTTTTGCGGTACTTCGTACTTCGCTCCAGGTTTTGAATCCGATACCTCCCGTCGTGAGACTTTTATCTGCAAAATTATCTGTGACAGTGCGTTCATTGTTGAGTGTGCAGGTGATTGTTCTGTCATTGATTGAACCCTGAACCTTGAAGTCACCCGCTGGTATAGTGATTGCCGTGTCTCGGGATCCTTGAGTCACTTTTTTTATTCCGTTAACGGTTTGTTCTATGTGGATAAAACCATTACTGAAATTGCAGGCGATGTTATTGTTGTCATCCTGAAATCTAAGCCATAAATATACACCGCTTTTTGCAGGAGAGTTAACGGTCGATGTAACACTGTAGCTTTTCCATAACCGAGTTCCGTCTAGAATTACAGTGGCACCACTTTCGTTGGGAAGAGCACTAATCTGAAGGGAATTATTGTTGATAGCTACATCTCCCCATGTCACAATCCATCCACTGTCTTTTGTAAAGGTGTCTGTAAAGGGGAGGGGTTTGGGCGAACTTCTTTCTAGTGACGCAATTAATTCGGCCCCCGACAAGCTGTTTGCATTTATTCGTTTAACTAGGAAGAAATCGTTGCCTTTGTCTTTATCAAGAAAATAATTCTGGGTAAACCGGTGCCCAGGAGCATTTTGGAAAAAGAAGAGATTGTAATAATCTTTTGCAATTCTTAACACACTCTCGGCAGTCCCGCTAAAGTTAGTTTCATTTTGTCCGTAATCTCCATAGGGCACTGCAAAACCAGTAACTTGTTTATTAATATCTTTTTCTAGGCCATTTTTTGCTAACTGTAGATCATTCTGTATCCGCGCCTCAAATTCTCCGTCTGTTTCTAGGCGGTTTTCGTCAATAAGCCACTGTTTAAAACCAAAGAAATGTCCACTTTTTTCCGTTGGGCTTAATGGGTACGTGGATCCGTGGCCGTCATAGCTGTGTGATTGAATATCCCATGTACTACTTTTTTCCATCTGCTTTAATTCATTCATTGAGAGGTAGTAATTATTTCTCCCCTCAGAATCTTGAGGAAAACGAGTGATTGCAAACATAACAGCTTTGAAATCAGCCGCTGTTAAAATTGGGTCAGCAGTATCAAAACTACTTACGCGCCCATCGTCAAAGCTGATCATGACGCTCTTTTCGGGCAATGCGATATCTCCTCGTAAAAAGGAAAATAATTCATTTGTCGTAACGGTTGTGTAGCCATGTTTTTTTAGCGCAAACATTTGGTCTTTAAAAGTATTTGCAGATATGTTCACCTCGGAACCATCATCTATGTTTGGTAGACCGTGGTACACAATCACAGGAATAGATTCTGCGTATCCACCTTTTGTGTATGATTGCGGTGAGTCCAGGCCAATTAATGATGTTGCTCTTGCTCGTAGAGAGTATCCGTCGGTAAGCGCTATTCTATACGTTACAATTTTCCAAGCTCTCACGATAAACGATTCTTTCAGATAAGGACTTTGGGTAATAAATAAACCGATTGTTACTGCCAGGGTTATTACGACGATGACAATACCTCCAAAATACCATTTTACTTTTTTAATATATGTATCCATAGGTGCGATGTTAAATTTGATTCAGTGTTTCTTTTATCTCGTTCCCCACTTTCTGTTTTGAATTGTTGCAAGCGCATAGAACAAGAGGAAAGAGAGAATAACGGTATTAATACCAGACCAGATAAATAGATATGGCCAGTACTTGTTCTCACGAGCGACAAATCTATAAAATAATATAATTAGTCCCGCAATCAGAAATATGCCGAAGAAATAGAACCCTAACGTCGCACTATTTTTTACAAAAGGTACATAGAGCAATGCACGTGCCGCCATAAACGGTGTTAAAAGTGTGACGATAGTTAGGGGATAAAAATAGGCGAAGGCAATAAAGGGATCTGTTTTCCAGATAAATTTTCCAGCAAAAAATGAATTAACAAACCAGCCCTTCTTCCAACGAATTTGTTGTTTAATAAACTGTCTCAGTGTTGTTGGTACGATAGTCGCTGCCTTTGCGTCGTCAGTATAGATTGTTTTGTAGCCTGCTTTCATTACATAATTAGTGAGACCGCGATCATCTCCCCATGTGACGGGCAAACCAAGAAATTTCTCGTTGAGCCACGTGTCCATAAAGGGCGACACAATACTTTTTCTATATGCGGATGAGCATCCGCTAAGACAAAAAACTGTTCCGTACGTTGATTCTGCAGCTTTGAGGATGCGAAATGACATAAAGTAGTATGCGCTTTGCATTTTTGTCATCCAATTTTCATCGGCATTGTCTGGATCAGCGTGTGCACAAACCCCGCCAATAGTTGGGTTTTTAAAAGGCTCAACCAGTTTTCTAAAATATTCCGGTTTGATATAGCTATCACTATCAAGCTGGACAATGATTTCTCCACGAGCGCGTGCGAAGCCTTCTGCCATACCATGACGCTTCCCACGATTTACTTTCCAGTTGACGATAATCAGGTTTGGGTACACTTTTTGAGTTTCCTCCAGAATTTCTTGAGTCCTATCTGTGCTACCGTCGTTAATAACAATGACTTCTATTTTGTCTTTCGGATAATCTGCTTTGAAACACTGTGTTACCGTATTTTTGATTGCAGCTTCTTCGTTCTTGCACGGCACCACAAAAGTTACCATGGGTTCATAACGTGCGCGTTGCATGTCTAGGGGAAGGTCAGATAAAACCCGCGCAAGTGATTTTTTGAAAAACAAAGCACTGACAATACGAGAGATTTGAAAGGTGGTGACAAAGACTGTGTAGAAAATCAAAATCCAGTCACCGGAAAAAGCACTAATATTTCTTGCTTTTATCCAGATAACAAGCATTAGTGCGATTGCGACAAGAAAGAGGAGGAAGAGGTTGTAGGTAAGATTGTTTACTCTACCAAGTCCCGCGTCTAGATTCTCAAGTTTTTTATCATATTGAAGAGTCTGGTTTTCATAGCGATGTTTATGAATTTTTAGAGTATTTTTTTAATCTATTTCTAGTAACTAGGGCAAACTGTAGCGCGTGTACGTAAAAATTTCGTGAAGATTCTTCATGAATGCTCACACAATGCTCATGCGTGCTAGATGAAGAATATTTTTCGGTAAAAAAGATTATTTGGATTATTTTTAAAGCTATCCCTTAGAAGATGTTTAGGCTATAATGAAGACATATGTCGAAGTTTGTGTTTGATGGCGCCATAAAAGAAGAATTGCGAACAGTCGCGCGTTCCTTTCATAAAGAGGGCCTTCTTGTGTTCAACATTGCACCAGCGACTGATTATTTTTATTCTGCACGAAAAAACGCACAGAAAACGAGAGAATCCCACCGTCGTCTCGTTTCCTTTTTTAGGAAGACTCAATACGCAACGCAAGAAACAGAAACACTTTTTGATAATTTTTTTGTTATTGATGGTGCGATTTCTGACATTTTGAATCTTGTCTCAAAAAAAGAGTTTAAATTACTTCCACAGATTTCTCACGACTCACTTCTCACTCCTCGTGTACACGTTTTGTTTGATGCTTTTCTTCGTGCAACAGAAGGTCGGGTTGATAAAGATTCTATAGTATATTTTTTGTCAGAGTACCAAAAGCGTAACCCATTATCTATTAGAGAGTTGTCGGTATTGCCGGCCATTTTAAAGATGCTCCTTGTAGATTACGCGCAAAAAGTTATTGAACAATCCATTAATTCTATTGATTACTACAAACAGTCAGATTATTGGTTTAGACAAATAATATCTGTTATTGGAAAAAAGGAACGTTCAGATTTCTCTAGAGTGTTATCCCGTCTTGTTGCTGAGTATAATATTTTACCTGTGGAGTTTGGCATGCATTTGCTTCAGCGTCTTTCCCAATACGGAGCACCTGTGAGGGCGGTCGTGCGTTGGCTTCGGTTGAGTTTCTTGCGCCAGGGAATAGATATAAAAAATCTTTCAAAAATCGAAAGTGATGAGCGAGCAGCACGAATGTCTATAGTATCTAATATTATAGAGTCTTTGCGTTGGCTTAACCAGGTTCGTTGGGAGACGTTTGTTGATGAAATAAACGTTGTTGATGCGTGTTTGTGCAGCGACCCCGCCTCCGTATATAAGGGGCTGGATATTCGCAGTAAGAATAGGTATTTGTCGGTATTGGTTAGGATGGCTGATAGATTGGGTGTCCATGAGGTTGATATAGCTCGAACGGCGCTTTCTCTTGCTCGTCGGCACGTAAAACAGACTTCCGGGGAACAGAAACGTTCAGTCGCGTATCAATTAAAAAGTGTAAAATCCCATGTGGGATATTATCTTGTTGACGATGGAAGAAAAGAGCTTGATGCTGCGATTAGTTATACGCCTTCGATACGGGAACGACTTAAGCGTTTCGTTCTTGCTCATCCGACACAAGTATATTTTCTGAGTATGTTTGTCACGTGGGGGGTGCTCATGGGGGCAGTTTCATCATTTCTTTTTGTTGCGGATATTTCTTTTGTGTCTACAACAAGTCTCTTTGTTCTCGCTGCTTTTTTGGGGCTTGATGGTGCGGTTATTATTGTACAGATGATCTGGATGTTGTTTCTCGATTCTCGTCCTATATATAGGATGGACTTTTCTTCTGGGATTTCTGACTCAGAAAAAGTATGTGTCGTCACACCTTCAATGTTGCGAAGTATCGAAAATTCCAACGAACAATTGCGTCGAATGGAAACCAATTATCTCGGCAATAGAGATAAAAATATTTATTTTGTTTTATTGATGGATTATAAAGATGCTGATTCGTCAGAGAAGTCTGGTGATGCAGAATTATTGTCTCATATTCAGTCTGGGGTCATAGATCTTAATAAAAAATATGCTGACGGTGAGGAACGTTTCTTTGTTTTAATACGAAAACGATTATGGAATCAATCTGAGGGTGCGTGGATGGGTTGGGAGAGAAAACGTGGCAAACTTCGAGAGTTTAACCATTTGTTATCTGGTGACGTACATACGACATACATTCTGAATAATCCTTTTCCTTTGTCGGGTTCTGTTCAGCATATAATTACAATCGACGAAGACACCGAGCTTGTGCGCGAGTCTGCGCGTGAGCTCATTGCCTCAATAGTACATCCGCTATCAAAACCTGTTATTGATTACACAGCAAAAAAAGTCATTCGTGGATACGGTATTATTCAACCACGAACAACTACACGACTCCGAAATGCGACAAAAAGCTTATTTTCAAGATTATTTGCCTCTTCTGTTGGAATTGATTCTTATAATGGCCCCGTGTCGGATGTGTATCAAGATTTGTTTGGTGCCGGAATATTTTTTGGTAAAGGGATTTATAATATTGAAGCTGTAGAAGTAACGATGGGCGATTCTATACCTGAAAATGCTGTTTTAAGTCATGATTTACTTGAAGGTATCTATGCACGTGTAGGCTTTGCCTCTGATATATACTTCTTCGAAGGATTTCCATCAACATACTCTGAATATATTCACAGACATCACCGATGGGTGCGTGGTGATTGGCAGATTTTTTCTTGGATATTTTCTCGTGCGAAAAAACATACCCCACGTGCACAGCATTTTGACAGTATTGATATTTGGAAAATAGCCGACAACCTTCGCCGTAGCATTGTTCCTGTCGCGATAGTTCTTTTTGTTGCAATCTCATGGGTTTCTCGGGGTTCGGTTGATGTATTTTTGTGGTTACCGGCGATTATAATTTCCATGCCATTGTTTTTGCCGGTATTACTACATTTTTTTTCGTGGGAAAAAGGCATGTCTACTGGTAAAAAATTGCGAGGTACGTTCGCAGATATTTTAAAAGCTTGTGCTGTATCGGTCATAAGAATATCTCTTATATTACACATTGCATACACGACAGTAGGGGCAATTTTACTCGTATTTTGGAGAATGTTTATTTCTCATAAGAAGTTACTAGAATGGAATTCCTCGCAGGATGTTTCTGTTCGATTTAGAGGGACTATTATAGAGTCGATTCGTTTGATGTGGGTTACATCCCTTATTTCAGCTCTGTGTTTTATTACCAGTATTTCTGAAGGGCGAACTGATTTCTTTTCATATATATATTTCTTTTTTGGATTTACAGCACCTATTGTTGCTTATTTTGTCAGTATTACATATATAAAAAATTCACAGTTAAGTTTGAGGGATATTCAGCTACTCAGGATGATTGCATATAAGACAAGTAGATTTTTCTTAGATTTTTCATCACGCGAACCTAGTGGTTTGATTCCGGATCATTTTCAGGAAGAACCTAAACAAAGTACTTTTTTGAGCCATCTTGCCACATCTCCTACGAACATTGGCATGCTTTTTTCATCTTTTCTATCCGCGTATGATTTTGGTTTTTTGTCACCTGATGAATTTATTGAAAGAACCTCGCACGCACTGAATAGTCTCGGTAAATTGGAACGTTACAAGGGGCACTTGTATAACTGGTACGACATCGGGACATTGACCACGCTAACTCCGCGCTATGTTTCAAGTGTTGATAGTGCGAACTTTATCATGGCCCTCACAGCATTTCTTTCTGGTGTGCGTCATATAATTTCCGAACCAATTCAAGGGAGCCGTATGTTAACGAGTATGTCTGACGCATGTTTAACATTGTCAGTTTCGTTAAAAAAAGTTTTACGCACTAATAATTTTAATCGCAAGATTCGCAAGCTGATCGAACGAACACTTCTCTATACATTACGAATGAACACTGATTGTATGGCAGTAAGAAAAGCGACCGATCCTGTTGAACTGAAGAAAACTTTTGCCCATCTGTATGTCTATACGGATCATCTACATGCATTATCTGCAGAACTTTCTGTCCAGGATGATGCAGAGTTGATGAATGAAATATATTTAATCGTGAGAGATATCGAACGATTATTATTGGTGCATGAAAAAAGCTTAGTGGTATACGCTGGCTTTGCTTTGGGTAGAAATGAAATTTCTAACATTGTCACACAAAAGCATCATAAGCTTTTTGGGGCATATAATTCTCTCCGTGCCGTGTTGTCGACCATGCCGAGCATGAAAGAACTTGCTACCTTGGGAATACGAAAAGAAATAGAGGGGTGTAATTTCCTTGAGATGGTCAATACGTCAGATATTGAATTTTCAGACAAAGAACAATGTCGCATTTGGTTTCAAAAAACACTAACACTTCTTTCTGTATCAGAGCACGCCGCCATAGAATTTATTTCCGCATCAGAAAAAATTATTTCGGACGGTAACCACTATATAGATGAGGCAGATTTTAGTTTCTTGTATAATAAAGAGCGCGGATTGTTTCATATCGGTTTTAATGAGTTGTCTGGGAATGATAATTCTTTCTATGATTTTCTTGCATCAGAATCAAACTCGGTAAGTTTCATTTCTATTATGAAGGGACAGGTTCCCAAAAAGCAGTGGTTTTATCTTGCACGTAAATTGGTCAATGTGGGGGGTATTTCCTCTCTTTATTCGTGGGGAGGTTCTCTGTTTGAGTATTTAACATCATTACTATTTCTTGATGTGCATGACGAAAGTATTTTGGGTACGGCTGCTCGTGTGGCGATTGCTTCACATATTCAATATGGGCGTACAAAGCGTACTCCATGGGGAATGGGGGAATCCGCTTATAATTCTTTTGATATAAATCAAAATTATCAATACCAGATTTTTGGACATCCAGATCTTGGTTTGAAGCGTGGTTTGTCGGAATATTTGGTTGTTGCACCTTACACGACAGTTTTGTCGTTGCCGTTTGAACCGGTTCTGGCGGTAAAAAATCTGAGAAGGTTGATTCGCGAAGGAGTGAGTGGGGAGTACGGATTGTATGATGCTGTTGATTTTGTTGATGAACAAGGTTCTCGTTTTCGTAAAGGTGTGCCTGCAAAAATTTATTATGCGCACCATCAGGGTTTTATCCTTTCAGCACTTAACAATACTCTTAATAATGGTCGTTTAAGAAAATTATTCCATTCAGACAATAGAGTCGCATCTGCCGACGCTGTTCTTGAAGAACTCTTCCCAAAAACAATTCCCGACAAACCAGTTCACGTTACAGAAGTTGTTCGTACAAAACAGAACGGCGAAAAAACCCAGTGGGCATATAGTAAAGAGTATATTCCAATCTTAACAGCAACTCCACGATATGCGTTTCTTTCTAATGGCTCGTACTCGGTTGCCATCAGTAATGCTGGATCTGGATGGAGTACATATAATGGGATAGCGCTGACTCGTTTTCGTGAAGATCCTGTCATGGAAAAGTGGGGAACATTTATTTATTTGAAAGATCTTGATCGTGGTTCTGTATGGTCTCCAACATTACAGCCCTCCCGCGTCATGGGAAAGAGAAATAAAATTCTCTTTTATGAGAATATGGCAGAATTTCATGGCGCTCATAATGGAATAGAAAGTCTTTTGCAGATTACTGTGCCGAAAGATCGTGACGTTGAGTTAAGACTTTTAACGCTCACTAATAAAAGTAATGAGGTGAGACATGTAGAGGTTGCGAGTTATTCAGAAACAGTACTCACGAAACCAGGGCAAGATATTCATCATCCTTTATTTGCGAAGTTATTTGTTAAATCTGAATTTGACGAACAGCACGAAGCAGTTATTTCTGAGCGGCCTCTTTCATTTAATTCGCAACAGAAAATATTTTTTGGTCACGCTGGAATTGTAAAAGATTCTCGTGTGCCGTTGAGGTATTTTAGAAATAGAGAAACTTTTGTCGGAAGACTCGGGTCAGTTTCTCGTCCCCAGGCTTTGATAAAAAAGGTTAATAATTCAGATACCGATCCTGACTACACACTTGATCCCATATCTTCCATTGCACGAACGGTCACATTGCGCCCTGGGGAGGTTGTGCAGATTGCTTTTGTTAGTGTGGCCTCGTTTGATAAAAATGTTTTATTGAGAACACTTAAACACTATAGTCGTGTGCATAAGGTTGTTTCTGAATTCACCGAGGATAATAGAACGAGCGATGAAACGTGCAGGGCTATTGGCATTACACGCGAACGGGCTTTGTTGTTCCAGGATTTGGGGTCACGTTTGTTTGCTGGCGATTATTCATCAAATAAAAAGTTGCCCACAGAAAACATTTCCTATATCCAGACGCTCTGGAAATATGGTATTTCTGGGGATGAGCCAATTTTAACTGTTGTTGTTAAAGATATTAATGGTCTAGCGCTCATCAGGCAGGTATTAATTGCGCATTCATATCTTCAATATAAAGGATTATCTCTAGACATTGTCATCCTTAATGAATATCCAGCTAGTTATATAAAAATATTTGATGACGAGATTGATTTTCTTATTCGTCATAATAGAAAACCAAAGCCTGCTTCCTCGGGAGGCAATGTTTACCACGTGAAGGCGGCCATCATGTCAGATTCTGATATGTCGGTGATTCTCGCGTCTTCTCGCTGCGTTATCTCTCAGGGAGGTGGCAGTGTCGAAGAACAAATTCGAAAGGGCAATAAAATACCACACTCAGGATATACAGAAAAATTTGTTCCAACACACCCTTTGCAAAAAAATATTTCTATAAAAGATGACTTTGTACGTCCTACAAGTTTGTGGAATGGTCTTGGTGGATATGATGATTCAACTGGTGAATATGTCATTAGGTTAGAAAGTGGAGTACATACTCCGAGTCCCTGGTCTAATATCGTCGCAAATCCGCGTTTTGGCTTTGTGGTCACTGAGAGTGGTGCGGGGTATACATGGTCAGACGACAGTTATGACAATAGAATTACTGCCTGGCACAATGATCCGTTGTTGGATAAAAGTAGTGAGATTATGTATGTTCGAGACAATGCTACGGGTGATGTGTGGTGTCCAACTCCTCGACCGTTACGCGCCAAAGAACCATATGTTATTCGTCATGGACAAGGATATTCTATCTTTGAACATACCCACAGCGGAGTTACTCAAAAAATGACAATGTTTGTTCCCACAGAAGGACGAGCAAAAATAACCACCTACACACTTAAAAATACTTCGGATCAGGAAAAAGATTTCACATTTACTAATTTTTTTGAATTGTCACTTGGAGTATCCCGTGAACAGACAAAGCACTTCTTGGAGTTTTCTCGCGATGAGAAGAGTGGAGTTGTGCTTGTAAAAAATAAATATAGAAATAATTTTTCATCACGGGTGGTTGCTTTCGATTTCAATTCTGGAAATTGTATTGTTTCAACAGACAAGATGTCTATTATCGGTCGTCACGGGAGTGTGTATATTCCACAAGTATTACGTTTTGTACATATGATTGAAAACCTTGGTTATACACACGATAGTTGTCTAGCAATGCAGTCGAGGATTGTGCTTGCTCCAGGAGAAGAAAAAACATTTACAATGGTGATTGCTGAGGCTGATTCCGAATTAGAGGCGGTTGAGGCAATAACTTCTTTTAGAAAAGAAAATGTTGTTTCAAATACCCTCGTGCAGGTAAAAAACTTCTGGAAAGGTACTCTTGGTACTTTCAGATTAGAGTCTCCAGACGTTGGGTTAAACGCTCTGTTTAATACATGGCTTCTGTACCAGGCTGTTTCAGCGCGGTTGTTTGCAAAGACGGGTTATTATCAGCCATCCGGTGCGTATGGTTTTAGAGATCAATTACAAGATATACTTTCTTTGTTGTGGACTGACCCGCGCCGAGTTAGAGAATTTATTGTGAAAGTTGCTGGACATCAGTTTACGGGCGGTGATGGAGAAAATTGGTGGCATGAACACAATATGTTTGGCGTGAGAACAGTTTTGTCTGATCATCAACTATGGCTTGTGTATGCTGTCGGTGAATATATATCTGTGACTGGTGACGAGTCTATTCTGGATGAAACAGCGCCTTTCTTAGAAGCGCCGGAGCTTGATTTCCAACATAACAAAGAATGGGCGGGGGTTCCGACTGTTTCTCTAGAACAACATTCTTTGTATGAACACTGTGTTCGTGCTATTGGTAAAACACTTCGCTTGGGTGTACATGGTTTGCCGCTCATGGGGATGGGCGACTGGAATGATGGTTTAAACAAGGTGGGAGATGCTGGTCGTGGCGAAAGCGTGTGGGTGGGATGGTTCTTGTACTATATTTTAATGAATTTTGCGCCATTATCGGAAAAACGACAAGATTCAATCAGGGCTGGAGAGTACTATGCACATGCATCATTATTAAAAAAGAATCTCAACACTTCGGGCTGGGACAAGCAGTGGTATAGACGAGCATATCTTGATAATGGAATTCCACTAGGCTCTTCAAAAAATAAAGAATTTAAAATAGATTCTGTCGCTCAGAGTTGGGCTGTTATTTCTGGTGCCGGAGAAAAGGGAAAAATTGAAAAGGCTATGGTTTCACTCGAAAAATATTTGCTTCCTCATGCAAATTCTATACGTCTCATCGCTCCAGTGTTAAGGAAATCTGTACTTGATATTGGATATATTAAAGAATACCCGCCTGGTGTTCGTGAAAACGGTGCGCAATACAATCACGCTGCTGTGTGGGTGGCGCAGGCGTTTGCAAAGATGGGTAATGGAGATATGGCAAAAAATATTATTGATCGGATTAACCCATTTAATCGTACGGCTGATAAAAAGTCTCTTGAAAAGTATCGTGTTGAGCCATATGTTCTTGCATCTGATATTTATATCAATCCCTCGTATGATGGACGTGGTGGGTGGACATGGTACTCGGGTTCTGCAGGGGTTCTATATAGAACATTATTACAATCAGTACTTGGGATTACAATAAAGGGAGATACTTTAGAATTTAACCCTTGTTTACCATCTGATTGGAAAAAATGCACACTGGTACATCTTCATAAGACATCTACCTATACCATTCAATATATACAGGATTCAAAAAAGAAAACTGGAAAAACAGTTACTGTGCACCTTGATGGAGTTCTTGTAACTGAAAAAATAATAACATTAGTCGATGATGGTTTGAGTCACACTGTAATAGTATCTATATCAGAATAACTATAATTGGGGTATAGTTATTATATGTTTCAGAACGCAAAGAGAGCCTGCCTACAATATGGAGACGTCGTGTTAATTGTTTTGATTTCTCTGTCCTCCTTGGTATATTATTTCAAAATATTTCCCCAGAGTGTCTCTATTTCATTTGCTGTTATTGCTTCCATACTCGCAACAGTACCTGTACTAATAAGTGCTCTTTATGCACTTGTTCGCAGAAAGGTTTCCGTTGATCTACTTGCTTCGTTTGCAATGATCTTTTCATTACTGTCTGCTCAGTGGGCATCAGCTTTATTCATTGGGCTCATGCTTGCTGCGGCAAGAATTTTTCTCACAATTTCTAAGAAACGTGCACGGCGCGGGATCGAGAGTCTTTTGAAGTTGAAGCCGTCCCATGCAAATATTAAAAGATCAGCAGGAGTTGTTAGAGTTGCTATTGGCGAGATCATTACTGGAGATATTGTGGTCACTGAATTAGGAGAACGTATTCCTGTGGATGGTGTAGTGATAAAAGGTGATGGCAGTATTGATGAATCGTCTATTACAGGTGAGTCTATGCCTGTTAATAAAAAAATAGGAGACCTGGTCGTAAGTTCCACTATTATTGTTGCTGGCTTTCTTGAAATCAAGGTTACCTGTGTTGGGAAAGATACAATGCTGGAGAAAATTATTGGTTTGGTTGAGAGTTCGGAGCTTAATAAGGCTCACGTGACAACTTCGGCAGAAAGATTTGCTGGTTGGTATATCCTCATTATTGGTACTGTTTCTCTCGTATTATTTTTCCTTACGCACAACCTTGCGTTTGTACTATCGTTTGTTTTGGTTGTGTGTGCGGATGATATTGCCGTAGCAATCCCGCTTGCATTTTTGACTGCGATTGGATATGCCGCTAAAAGAGGGGTTATTATTAAAGGTGGTGAATATGTGGAATCATTACATAGAGCAAAAGTAGTTGTGCTTGATAAAACAGGCACTATAACAAAAGGACTTTTAAAGGTGGAACATATTATTCCATTTAACGATGCGTCTCTTAAAACCATTTTTTCTTTTGGGGGGATGATTTCAATTCTTTCTTCGCACCCGGCATCAAAAGCTCTTCTTTCCTATATAAAAGAACGGGGAATGGCCGTTTCCGATCCAGATCGTTTTGAAGAATTTGGCGGAAGAGGCGCGATTGCTCGATATGGAAACACAAAAGTATTTATTGGAAAATCAGATTTTTTGAAAGAGCAGGGGGTTATTATTGGCTCCGAAGAACAGAAAGAAATTCAGAACAAAGAGGAGGAGGGGCTTTCGGTCACGCTGCTTGCTGCAGATGGAAATATTATTGGTGCTTTTTGTTTTGCAGATACCCTGAAACCTGATATTAAAAAAACACTTAACGACTTACGGAGTTTAGGTGTTGAAAAAATCGTTATGTTAACAGGGGACAATGAACGGGCGGCTCGCCGCATCGCTCTTGCGGCTGGCATTGATACGTTCCATGCTAACCTGTTGCCTGAAGAAAAAATAAAACATCTACAATCATATTTAAATCCGAACTACTCAACAATCATGATTGGCGACGGTCTAAACGACGCAGCAGCTCTCGCGCTTGCCGATGTTGGAATCGTTATGGGTGGCACAGGATACGATGTATCTATAGAGTCTGCTGATATTGTGCTTATGAAGGATAATTTCTCCCGCATCCCCGAAATGATTCGTTTGTCTCGTTCTGTTGTGGCTATTGCACGACAAAATTATGTGATATGGGCTGCGGTTAACGTTGTTGGCGTTACACTTGTTTTCTCTGGCCTTCTGTATCCCACCACAGCCGCCTTGTATAACTTTGCGACAGATTTCTTGCCCTTGGCAAATTCTGCTCGTATGTTTGGACTATTCTTTAAAAAGGAGGTGCAAACGAGTTAGGGTTGATTAATCAGTCCTTTAGTGGGTATAATTCAGATATGAAATCAAAACATTTTTCACTCATTACGAGTTTTTCTCTTTTACTGGCTCTTTTGGGTGTTGCTGACTCGGTGTATTTACTTATAAAGCATTATACATTCAGTCCTGTAGTGTGTGGGCCATTTATTGCTCAGTGTGACTCTGTACTCTCAAGTTCATACTCGGAGGTATTTGGTGTGCCACTTGCACTTGGTGGCGTTGTTTTCTACGCGGCACTCGTTATTTTTTTGGTAAGTATGTTGATACGTCAGAAGCAGATGTTTGCAAGACTCTACATGGCCATCACATGTTTTGGAATTATTTTTTCAGCACACTTTGTATATCTACAAATTCGAGTTTTGCATGAAATTTGTACATACTGTATGGTGTCCGCTTCAATTTCAACACTCCTATTTATTCTTGGTATTTTTATCTTCCGCCACATCATTCCTGTTACTTATGCTGAAATTTCATAATATAAAGACGAAACTTTTTTCTATCCTCTATAAATATGTTGGTAAGCCAATATTCTTTTTGCTCGATCCAGAGTTTGTTCACGACCTTGTGACCGTGTTTGGAAAAATGCTTGGTTCAAATTCTTTCACGCGAGCATATACAAAATTTCTCTATCATTTTGCGCATCCATCATTGGAACAAAGTATCCACGGCATCACATTTAAGAATCCTGTCGGTCTTGCTGCTGGGTTTGATAAGAATGCTCTTTTGACTGGAATTATTCCTGAGGTTGGTTTTGGGTTCATGGAAGTTGGTTCGGTGACTGGTTTCCCGTGTGTAGGCAACAAAAAACCTCGTCTATGGCGTCTTAAGCAGTCACGAGGGCTCGTTGTTAACTATGGACTAAAGAATGATGGTGCGGAAGCAATAGCTCATCGTTTACGTGGCACTACGTGCAGGGCTCTCCTTGGTGTAAGTATTGCCATGACAAACACTCCAGAAAATAATGATATTGAAACTGCGGTTTTTGATTATAAAAAAGCATTTCTTGCAATGCGAGATGTGGGAGATTATCTCACTGTGAATATCAGTTGTCCAAATACCTGTGGGGGTCAGCCGTTCAAGGATTTTGAAAATCTCAAAAAACTTCTTCAGGAATTACAATTGACGAATTTTAATAAACCAGTTTTTTTTAAGATGTCTCCCGATATGACTGAAGAAGAGGTTGATGGAATTATTACTCTTGCACGAGCACATAAAGTGACTGGATTTGTTTGTACCACCTTAACAAAGAATAGAGAAAATCCGTTGCTTGTTGATGAAAATATTCCAACAAAAGGTGGAATTAGCGGCAAGCCTGTAGAAGTACTTTCTAATTCCATGATTGAATACATATACAGAAAAACCCAAAAAGAATTTGTGATTATTGGATGTGGGGGAGTATTTTCCGCTGAGGATGCGTACAAAAAAATTCGTAAAGGCGCCTCACTTATCCAGCTTATTACGGGAATGATTTTTGAAGGTCCGCAACTTGTTGGTGCTATTAATAGTGGTCTCGTTGAATTGTTGCAGAGAGATAGTTTTTCCTCGATCTCCGAAGCTGTGGGCGCCGACATCCGGTAGTTAGATTTATCCACTTGCCTTTTCAATTGTAAGGAGTACTATTTTCAAAAGAGGGTGTTCGTGTGTTTGTCGGGGATGGATTCCCGGCCATGTATACCCAAAGGGCAAGGTAGACAGGGATCATCTCTATGATGAAGCCGTCTTGTCAGTGTCGTGTAAGTGCTCGTTCCACTCTTCCACCTGCTCGTCATGAGGTTGGGGCTTCTGCCTCTACCCTCACTCGCGAGCAGCCGGAGATCTTGCGTTCAAAAAGGACTTCTCGGAGAACTTCCGACGAAGACCCTCGAGATTCGCTTGATCGGCAGGCGCGGGTTCTGAAATCGCACAAGCAATCGCTCCTCGCGCGGCTGGCGAAGAAGAATCTGCCGGAGGCAACTCGTGTCGAGATGCAGGAAGAGTTCGAGCTGGTGTTCGGGGCTCTTGAAGTACTCTCGCACAAGAGGGTTGCTCTTCGGGGGTTGCAGAAGCGGATTGCCGCGTAGACGTCGGGAAGGAAAAGTTGGTTGAGGAGTGGGGTTATGCACACACATGCTAAACCCCACTCCTCTTTTTTGTTATACTTATCTCATATGAAATTTGATTACACACACGCTCTTGGAATAACTGGACAGCAAATTGAAATCTATAGCAAGACGCTTTCTCCATATATGCATACCTTGGCCACTGCATCTGGCGCCGAAAATTATTCTTCTCCCGAAACATCTCTTGCTCTTCTTCATGACGCAAAAATGTTGAAGGAAATTTCTAGTATTACATCCACCCTTAAAACGAAAGTACTTAAATATGTTTTTGTTATTGGAGTTGGCGGTTCTAGTTTGGGTGCGCGAGCTGTCTATGAGGCGGTGCGTTCATCTTTTCATCAAACATTTGTCGGAAACGAAATATTTCCTCAGGCAGTATTTGTGGATACCCTTGATATTCATGTGCTGGAAAGAGCAATACTAATTCTTCAAAATAGTGTTCGATCTCCAGAAGAGGTAGCATTTTGTCTTATGAGTAAGTCTGGAGCAACACTTGAGACGCTTGCGGATTTCTCTATCATTGAAACTATTGCACGCCGTCGATGGGGTGATAGTATCCATTCTCGAATCGTGGTGGTAACTACTAAACAATCAGTTTTGTGGGAAGAGTGTCAAAAAAATAATTACCGGGTTGTTGCAATGCCGGAGGCTGTTTCTGGAAGATTTTCTGTTTTTTCTGCAGCCGGACTATTACCGCTTTCTCTTGCTGGTATCAATATTGATGCATTGCTAGAGGGGGCACGTAAAGGAAGAGATTTTTCGCTTTCTGCAAGTAAAAATCCAGCACTCATATCTGCATCCATTCTTTTTGAATATTATCGTCAGGGAATACGAATTCATGACAGCTTTTTCTTTAGGGTAGAGCTTGAGACTTTAGGAAAATGGTATCGTCAACTTGTATCAGAAAGTCTGGGTAAAACGCGGGACGTTAACAATCATCTCATTCGTTCTGGGATTACTCCGACAGTGTCTATTGGTCCTGCAGACCTGCATTCAGTGGCACAACTTTTGATCGGCGGTCCACGAGACAAGGCGGTTACTTTTATCGGAGTACAGTCATTTACCACTGATTACGAAATACATTCTAGAGATCTGGGTGTCGGTATTGTTGGTCCACTTGCGGGGACAAAAGTTTCAAAGGTGGTAGAAGCTCTCTATGAAGGTACTAAAAAGGCTTGTGAAGAAGGAGATATTCCTTTTATGGAAATCCAACTCACAGACGTTTCGGAATACTCAATTGGTGAATACATGCAACATAAGATGGTGGAGGTCATGCTGCTCGGACAGTTGATGCATATCAATACATTTGACCAGCCTTCCGTTGAGTCATACAAAGAGGCTGCACGCAAGCTCCTTAGAGAATAGTTTTGTGATAGTATACTCTTGTTAATTTTAATTTTAAAAAGTACATGTCTTTCATAACGAATTTTTTGATGAAGAAAATGTTGAAGAAGCAGATGAAGGGTGTCCCAGAATCTGAGCAGGAAAAAATATTTGGTATTATTGAAAAGCATCCTGACTTCTTTCAGAAGGTTGCAGGGGAGGTTCAGCAGAAAATGGCAAGTGGTAAAGATCAGATGACGGCCGTAATGGAAGTAATGAAAGATCACGAGGAAGAAATGAAGCAGGTGTTGGGGAAATAATACAGAAAAGAAAAGGGGGCGACCCACAGGTCGCCCCCTTTTCTTTTCTGTGATTTTATGTTACAGTCTTCGTCCAAAAGACACTCGAAAGTGTCTTTATGTTCCTTTTAGGCAGGAGGTTCGGGTAGTGATTTCCATAGAAGTATTCTCGGAGTTGCAGCTACAGACGAAAGCGCACTCTCCTCGGATGATTCAGTTTGTGGTGTTCTATAACGTTTTGTGGTTGGCTTTATCGCCCACAGAACGGGACCACTACAAGACATGTCTCGTGAATATCGAACAGGGGGCAACGCCTGATGAGCTAAAACTCATGGAGGAGTATGCGCTCGTCTGTGATGAGTTCTGTGCTCAACATCCGTTCATGACCCCAGACTCTGTTTCGTTTCAGGTTGCGGCCTAGAACTAACATGGCTGTACGTACGGCGTTTACCCTTGTGGTAGACGCTGTTTTTAAATACCAGGAAACCCCGCCCCCTGTCTCCCTGGGAGGGCGGGGATGAATGGAACCGTATACGTATAACATTCTGATGTGATACGCTGGTTACATGAGGATTAACCATCTCAATCACTCT
>JBAZVT010000019.1:0-19254 GCA_041660745.1 Minisyncoccota bacterium
CAACAAATCGCGAGATATGTTACGTGGCAAGGAAAGAAGGACAAACCACAGCGAGCTCGGCTGTTCTAACCCTCATGCCGTTAAAGGAAACCCCGGGCGGAGGCTTTGCGGTGCCCGGGGAGGAGGTTTTATTTTAAGTTTTCTTAGAGTGTTGGTAAGGCTGGTGGAGGAGTGCTTGGACCTTGAGGTCTCATAAATGGTGGTCGTGGTGGAAGTCCTGCTGGTCGCTGGAACATGTTTGGGTCTAAATCTTTAGTGGAAAGTTTTATTTTCCCAGATTCAGGTTCAACATCTTTTACCAACACTTTTATTTTCTGACCAACCTTGAGTAAATCTGCAACGCGTTCTACTCTCCATGGTGCGATTTCAGAAACATGGAGAAGTCCATCTGTGGAATCATTGAGACTGACGAATGCTCCGAAGTCTGCGAGACGAACAACCGTTCCCTCTATCACTTCCCCTCTCAAGAAGACGTGGGTCATTTCTTCAATGATTTTACGTGTTTCTTCGGCGGAACCATTTTTACCAGTGATAAATACTGTACCGTCGTCTTCAATATCAATCTCTGCTCCAGTTCTTTCTTTTATTTCCTTAATTGTTTTACCACCACTACCAATAACCATACCAATCTGATCAGGTTTGATTTTGATGGAAATGATTTGCGGTGCGTTTGGAGAAATGGTTTTTCGTGGCTCGGCAATTTCTTTTGTGAGGACACCCAAGATGTGAACGCGAGCGGCTTTTGCTTTTTCAAATGCCTCAGCGAGAATGTGTAACGGAATACCTCCGACCTTCACATCCATCTGTACGGCAGTGATGCCGGTGGTTGTACCCGCAACTTTGAAATCCATATCGCCATGATGATCTTCTGGACCCTGGATGTCAATGAGAACTTTGTATTTTGTAGGTGTTTCCATCATGAGACCTGATGCAATGCCTGCGACAGGAGCTTTGATTGGAACACCGCCATCCATAAGCGCGAGCGTTGAACCACAGACAGATCCCATTGATGTCGAGCCGTTTGAGGCGAGTGCTTCAGAGACAATACGAATGGTATATGGGAAGACATCTTTTCCAGGTATAACTGGAACGAGAGCTTTCTCTGCGAGGGCTCCGTGTCCTATCATTCTGCGGTTTGTGCCACCAGAACGTCCTGTTTCTCCAGTTGAAAATGGAGGAAAATTGTAATGATGCATGAAACGTTTGTCTTCTTTCTTTTCCATGCCATCCATTGTCTGTGCATCGCCAGGGCCACCAAGGGTGAGTGCTGAGAGAATATGTGTTCCCCCTCGGAAGAATATGCCTGTACCGTGGATGATTGGAGAAATGCCACCTGCTTTTGCAAACAATGGTCGTACCTCGTCCATTCCACGTTCGTCTGGTCGGCGATTATTTTCTATTGCTTCCTTATGAATGATGTCATTTATCTTTTCTTCGCAAAATGCAGCTGCAAGTGGTGCGTTCCCTTCTGGAAATTCCTTTGCAAACACTTCCGCCCATTCATCTTCTATTGCTTCTATGCCAACATGGCCTGGTCCATGAGTGAAAACAGCATTGAAGAGCCCTGGTTCAATTGTTTTTGCAAACAATTCGGATGCACCTGCAGGTAATTCTGGTTTTGCAATTACTTTTTTCTGTTTACCAATTTCGGCAATAATCATTTTCTGCCAGACTTGGATCTTCTCAATTTCCTCTGACGCTTTCGTGAGCATGTCCATAACAATCATCTCAGAAAGTTCTTGCGCGCCAACTTCTATCATGTTGATGTTGCCATCTTTACCACAGGCAACGACGTCCACATCGCCCTTTCCAGATGATCTAAATTCATATGAAGGGTTTATGATCTTTTCCCCTGTTTCCTTATCCCTATTCACACGTACGGCGCTCACAGGGCCATTCCAAGGAATGTTTGAAGTACCAAGAGCAAGTGATGCACCAATAACACCGAGGATATCTGGATCGTCCTGATCTATAGAGAGCACGGTAATAACAACCTGCACTTCGTTGCGAATATATTGTTCAAATAATGGGCGAATTGTTCGGTCTACGATGCGCCCTGAAAGAATTGCTTCATCTGAAGGCCTCCCTTCTCTGCGCACAAATCTGCTACCGAGAATCTGACCTGATGCATAAAACTTTTCTTCATAGTCCACTGTCAAAGGGAAAAAGTCACTTCCCTCTTTTGCGTACTTTGACATCACTGCAGTTGCGAGGATGACAGTATTTCCACAACTCAAAATCACAGAACCGTTTGTCTGGTCTGCGAGATCAGTGAATTGTGCTTTGAGAGTTTTACCGCTCACTTCCAACGAGTATTCTTTTATATTCATTATAATTGTAGCCCTTAATCAGGATATGATTTTGGGTGCACACCCCCCAGATTTCAGGCTTTAAAGGTTTAAAACCCCTAAAAACTGCGTATCTGGAGACTGTAATTACTGTTAATAGTTTTAGTCTATCATAAAGTTAAAGAAAAAGGAGCGGCCGAGTACGGCCGCTCCTTTTTCTTTAGACACTGATATTTTTTAAATCAAGCTTTGTACAAATGCTTTCAATTCCTCAACAACTTTTTCTGCTGCAACAACAATACTTGCAATTTGTGATTTATATTCCAAGGCTGAAGTTGTACACTTGTATGTTGTATTGAGTTTGGCGTTCATCCCATCCCCAACAGCGTCTGCACTTCTGTTTGATAGATTATATTTAATTTTGTACTGTAATACTGCATTCGCAGTTGTTGTCCCGTACAGTCTCTGTGTTTTTTCGTTTGAATTAATTGCTAGACCCTCTTTTGTAAGTGCGGTCTGGAGGTAACTGACGTCAGCACTAGCGGTTCCACGAGTTATGCCTGTTGTAAATGTGTGGCACCACGCTGAAGGCGCTGCTGTCGCTACTGTCGGTGTATAGTACTGACACTTTCGTGCTGTGGTACACCCAGCACTTCCAGAAACACTCGCCCATGCGATTGAACTAGATAAACCTGTTGTATCGCCAGAACATGTTGTCACACCTGTTGGTTTAGTTCCAGTACAGGAGTACGTGATCGGTGTTAGTGCTTGTGTCTGTGTTTGAGCGGCAGCTTGTTCTTGGGTTATTGGTCCGTATACAACAGGAGCTGTTGATGTTCTTGGAACAAGAGTTGAGGTTGTTATTTTTGGATTTATTGTAAATAATCCAGATGACTTCACGATGCCGGTGTTAGATGTTGTGTGATATACAACATTAACTTTGTATACATTCCCCGCACCGATTGATCCAGCTATTCCTGACATTGTTGCTGGGATCGTGGTGCTTGCAGGGCCACTACTTCTAACAGTTGCTAATATGCCAGTTTGTGATGTTCGTGTGTCAGTAAGTTCAACTGTGACATTTGAATTTGTTGGCATTCCAGTAGCTGACCAGCGTACAATCATACCGTCTCCTACTCTGTATGATGTTTTATCAAGAGTGACGTTTGAGATTGAAGGCTGAGTTGTTTGTGCAGAAATTGTGAAAGAGTTACTGTCTGATTCCAAGAGACCTCCTTTTACTTGGTCGGTAGAGACTTTAATGTTATATACACTGCCACTTTCTCTAAGCACACCTTGTGGTATTTTAATTAATGCACCTTGAACATCCTTCGCATTTACATTAGAAGTGGCTAGTACAACTTCATAAGCTTTTCCCATTAATGAGACCTGATAGGGCGTGCCCTCAGCTAAGTTAGTTGTAAAACGAACAAGAACTTCCTGTTCTGGCTTATAGATTTCTGCCCCACTTGGCGTAAGGACTGTGATTGAAGGTGTTGTCGCGGTCCTTGATGGGATTGTTACGGTAATTTTATTTGATGTATATATTTGACCATTGGCATAGATTTGAACGTAGAATGTGCTTGTTCCAGGTACTTTTGCAGTACAATGCATTGTCCACTCGTCATCTCCTGCATTGTTACCACAAGAGTTATTGTTGCCAAAAGTTTGATCAAAGAAGAATGCTCGAGAATAGTATCCAGAAGTTGGATAACCACTTCTAGAATAATAGGACATACCCTTTAAGCCTTCTGGTATGCCAGATATTGTGAAGGTGTCTCCAATGTTTGGTGTGATGGTTGAAGATTCGTGCGTCTGGTAATTAACTGTACCCCTGAGTGTGATTGAGGGCTGGCTGGGTGTGTTTCCTGTTACTTCAAAACCAACAATATTACTTAAACCATTTACACTGTTAAATTGAATTGAGTGCCATCCATTTGCCCATGTTGAAGGAACAGTAAAATAAATTTTTGTTTTGTCATTTGTGGTCATAATTCCCCTAGGTTCGCTTGCCTTTCCATCCACAAATAATTGATCTGAGTCCAAGCGCGCCCCAAGAATTGTTAGTACACCCCCCGCCTTCACCGGGCTTGTAACTGATTTTATATAAGGTGATTTCTCACCAACTATTGTTACAAAGTTTGATTTGTTTGTGTTGATGGGGAGATATGATACACCTTTTCCATCGGCTATACCCACACCTGTAAATGTTCCGTGGTATGCACCAGCAAACATTTGAAGTGGGTTGAACGCCATTTGGAATTTGAAAGAAGCAGTCTGACCTGCAGGAATCACATAGCTTCGTACAGAAGTAGCGTCATCCCCTACAATTTGAAGATTTGTAGTGGATGTGGCCATACGTCGTTGATAATTACCCATCCCGCTATTGCCATCTCTACTATTTAATAAGGATCCTGTAAAAGGATTGTTTACGGCAATTTTAAGGTCAGTGTTTCCTGCGGTTATTTTAATTGTTGCACCAAGTGTTAAATCAGTTTCTTTCTTTGTTGAATTGTAACTCAACACAAGGGTCGGTGTACCCACAACAGAAGCTGAAGCCCCTGTTTCAGAGGGTGTGCTATTGAATCCTTCGGTAATGTTGTATCCAGTAGGGTTTGCTTCAACTGTGTAATTTGCAGACGCGTAGGAAGCGTCTCCATTCTCACGAAACATAAACTCTCCTTTATAGGTTGCTAGACCAAGTTTATATGCGGGTAGAATATTGCTACTAGGTTCTATTATTTTGTTGCCATCTCTTAAGGACAGTTTAACTTCAGACTGGTTGTCACCTTGGGTCGTTGTTAAGTTAACTCCCAAAGTACTAAGAACCGCTTTAGTAAAAGCGCCATAAAAATCAGAGGGAGTCCTCCCGTCAATTTTTACTGTAGAACCATCAGCAGTAAAAATGTTTCCACTTGCGTCAACTTTTATTTTTCCGGTTATTCTTGAGGGCTGTTGTTCTAGGCCTCTTGTGTCGTATTCTTTTACTATAAGTGTTGCGTTGTAGTATCCCGGGGATAATTTAAAGTATGGCGCATATCCTTTTTCAGATATTGGGTGTACTGCATTATTGGTTGTGTCTGTGAGATAAAGTTCTATATTCGCTGAACTTCCTCCCCTCTCTGTAAATTTAAAATATATTTGACCACGATATGTGGGCGGAATTGCAATCCTATTTAACTGGTTATACTGTGTATTGAGTGAATTGAGCTGTGCACTCAAAGCTTGAATTTGTGCAAGTAATGCCGCCGCATCTGTTGATTGTGCTTTTGCTGCCGGAGCAAAAACAAAACCAAGAACGATGGCGAGAGTGACAACTGAGAATACAAATATTTTTTTAAACATAAAAAGAAAAGGGCGCACATAAACTGTGCACTTATTAATAAATAATAAATTAGATCGGCTACTCAAGGAGAAGTATACAGGAGTAATGGTCTTCATGAAAAGGGGTGGGTGTGGATAAGTGGCATTCGGACATTTGCGATTTTGAAACACGTATAAAACTCTCCTGAGTTTTTACTATGCTCGACTACACGTCTGCGCAATGTTTCAAAATCGCAAACGTCCTCATTTAAAGGTTGCTGTCGCTTGCAGCGACAGCAAATTCCGCAAGGTTTTGAAAAGTAAATGTCTTCACTCAAAGGAAAATTGGAATCCTAAGAATGACGCTGAATATTAATATAGACAGACTTTTTGCGACAAAAAGTCTAGCCGAAGAAAAATTTTACACAAAAACTGCACCATGTGTGGTGCAGTTTTTTAAACAAAGGGGTTAAAGATAAAGCTGATAATTACTGAGCTATCAAGCTACGAACAAATGTCTTTAGCTCCTCAACTATCTTTTCTGCTGAAATGATAACATTGGCTATTTGCGACTCTCTTTCAAGAGAAGAAGTCACACATGCATATTTTTTGTTAGCTGCTGCTATCGCTCCTGGGCCAAAGATTGAGTCGGCAGGCATTCCATTGAGTGATTTAAACACTTTCATTGCTTCCTTTGTTGTTTCGCCGTAAGTTCCAGCTGTCTTTTCAGCAGACGCTATAGTAAGACCTTCTTTCTCTAGCATTGTTTGAACAAAACGAATTTCACTTGCAGAAACTGATTGAGATGCTGTGTTTCCGGGTTGGTTAATGATTGTTGAAAAAGTGTGACAAAAACTTTGAATAGGACTTATAATTTTTGCAGTAAAGCTTTTTGAGGCTGAAAAACCATCTGGTTTATAACACGTCAGACCAAAATTCGTCGGAGATGTTATGGTGATTTTTTCACTTCCAGAAAGGGCTTTTGCACCTGCCCAACCTCCGAACGCATCACATTTCTCTGCGTTTGTTACTTTCCAATTGAGTGTGGTTTGTGTTCCCCGCAAAGTTAACAGTGAGCTTGAATTGAGTACTATTGTAGGCTTTATTTTTATAACCACAGACATCTTTTGTCCTATTATTTCGTTTGGTTTGAAACATGTTAGGGTATATGTTTTTGCTTGGGTCAACGGCGCTGTCTTAAATTCGCCCACGAGTGCTTTTTCACCAGCCCAGTCTCCTGAAGCGGTGCACTTCGCTGCGTTCGTGACTGTCCATGTTAATGTGGCACTTTGATTGGCGTCAACTGATTCTGGTGATGCTGAAAATCGAATATTGGGGTTCACCTTAACAAGCAAACTCCTCTCACTCTTTTCTCCATTACTGCCAACACAAGCAATCTTGTATGTTTGAGCTGTTATGATAGGGCTTACTACCTTTTTCCCTGACGAAGTAGAAAGTCTTCCAGTCCATTTTGTGTCATTGTTACTACTTGAAACAGTACACGTAGCTGCTGGAATAACTGACCAACTCAATATTGGTGCAGAACCATGATCCACATATGGTTCAGAAGTGAGGGAGATGGTCGGTGCTTTTGATTTAGAACCTGCAATGGTTACATATCCAAAGATTCGCACAATTGAATCTGATGATGCACAAATGGCATATGTATGCTCGGCTTCGTCCTTTGGTAAGTTAAGTGAGAATTTTTCATTTGTTACCGATCCATATACACCTTTTTCCCAACAAGTTGATACTACATTTTCATTCATATTTCGGATATCAATTGCCGCTACTCCCAGATTGCCACGAAGAGGATTATCCAAGGTGCCAGATACCAGATTTTCACTGACGGTTGTTATTTTCCCGAAAGGTGCTTGAGTGTCAGATGGTGTTTTTAAATTGATTCTATAGTTCTTCACTTCTAGTTCTGTTTTTGCCTTACCCCACGCCTCTATACCAGCTACAATCCCCCCTGAATAACGAGAAGCATTGAAGACGTCTTTTTTAAGGTAGCCTTTATTTATGAGGTCTGTTGCCATCTCAGCAAAAGGAATTTTTACACTTACCCATGGCTGGGTACTTAATTTTTTTGAACAGTCCCGGGTGGTATCTTTTAGAAATGGATCGGATGAAGCTTTTACGTACGCCTTGCCGTCAACGTGTAAGGTGTTGTAATTAAGACCTTCGCCAAGATCTTTTCCGTGGGCAACTGGGTTAGGAAAAAAAGAAGGGTAAGGACCTTTTATATGCGTAAAGACGTTGAGTGAAAGATCCTGTGATCTCTCAAGATATGTTTCTGTACCCGATTTAAACCATCCTATATACGAAGCGAGGCGTACGTACACGTTGGTTTCTTTTTCTGAGTAGCAGATCTTTGCTCTCATATCCATATCAATACTTTCAACATTTGATATAAAAGGAGAATGATTGATATTTCTTAGGTCAAGACCGCCGTAAATACCTTCCATTGGATTTTTAGATTCTACACTTCCATAAGATGCATTCTCTTGTATTCCAATATATAAATTTTTTGTTGATGCGCTTTTGAATTTCCTTGAATCCACAGCAACATAACCTACAGATTTATCTCCTTCTTTTTTCCATTGGAAATAGAATGGACAAGGAACTCCGAGGTTTTCTCCAACAGAGTCATATAATTCAGCAGAATTGAGGGCACACTGTGTGTCGTCGTAGAATAAAGTATAAAAGCCGCTACCGGGTTTTTTGTCAGGAAAACATTTTCCTGTGGGTGAATCTGGGCAACTTTCATAATAATAAGGTCCTTTTGGGGTTCCTGTATTTATGAGTTGCTGTGTAAATTTTGGATCAAATCCAGCGAGTAAGGATTTGCCTCGTTCTAAATTTATTACTCCTGCTTGGGCACTATGTGCGGTAAACAATTGAAACAGTAAGACAATAACATATAGAGCAATAAATTTTTTCATATAAAAGACGACTAGTGAATAATAATCAGAGTGATTGTTCAGAATAAGTATATAGGGAATGTGAATTTATTGAAATGGCCTTCATAAAGTAAATTCTAATATTTAATTTAAATTTTAGACAAAAAGAAACCCTCAGAGCGCAAGCGCCCCGAGGGTTGTGTGTTGTGTGTAGCCAGAACGTCTGACTTACATTTTGCGCCGACGGCTCATAAGGCCGATGGCGCCGATGCCGAGGAACGACAGGATTGTCGGCTCGGGAACTGCGGTGATGGATACACCCTGCACTCCCATTGCGGATAGTTGCGTTTCCGCCAGCGGGTTCGTGCAGAGGAGGTTCCAGGTAACGTTGTAGCTAAAGCTCCAATGTTCCTGGGTCACGCCGTCGTAGTCGGACATCCACGAGTATTCGCGGTAGTCACCATACGAAGACTGGACCGAAAATCCATCTCCGAAGTTGAAGCCTAAGCTGGCGTTGTCCCGGTATTGACCGGTGGGGAAATTCTCGTCCCCGTTCTGCCATTCCCGCCCAGTGTAGAGCGAGGACGACTCGGAGAATGACAGATACCTTCCATCATGACTCAACGATTCCGAGAAGTTTCCGGAACTTCCGTTGGTCCGGTTATCCAGACTTCCGTGTACCCACGCCGAAGCAACAAACTGGGGTGAGCCTTTTTCGCTCGGCCAGTATGATTCGTACGGGCGGATTGACGCGGAGGCATGTTCCACCTTGAAGATGGAGCCCAGATCAGCATACATACTGAGCCGGTCGTTGCGCCCGTCACCGTCACTGTCGTAACTGTCGGTGTTGTAACTGTAGTTGACATATCCCAGATCGACATTCACCGACGCCCGAGTGGCTGCCGTGAGAACAAGACTGAGAACCAAAGACGTAAGAATTGCGAAACGCTTCATACGAGACCTTCCCATTTCAGGCTTTTTTGTAATGAACAACGGAAAAAGAGAACACTCTCTTCCCGCTTTGCTACAGCCTGTTTTGTAGCTACTTTTACTATGATAGCATATTGTACTGTAAATGTCAAGCTATATTTGATTAAATAACTATATAGATGGCTAAATATATGGTTATAATAGGCATTCAAGAATGTGTTTAAAATGAAAGTCCGACCATTTTGTTGCAAAATGGTCGGACTTCTATCCCTGCTTTTCTCATAGCTACCACCCACCTAGTCTTTGTGCTACACTCTTCTCAAATGGTTAAGAAAATCTTGAAAAATCTCGCCCGTGTGCTTGTGTATGGCTTCGCAATTGTCGGTTTTGCTTTTGTTGCTATGTATTTTGCAGTGAAATGGCATTGGACTGATGTGGAGGGTATTATTGATGAACAAACAGAATTTTTTAGGCAGTCTGGTCAAACCGCTTCTGCAAATTCGGCTCTAGGATTTACCGCCACCTCTTCTCCTACGTGGGCTCAAGGTGAAGAATGGCAGGTTTTTTCTAATGCTGTTCGCAAAGACGCTGTCGCGCTTAACAAAGCAGCGGCCGAAGCTGGTGTGAGTCCCCGTCTTATAATGAGTGCGCTTGCCGTGGAACAACTCCGGTTGTTCTTTTCCCAGCGAGAAGTATACAAAGAAGTATTTGCTCCATTAAAAATCCTAGGTGATCAAAGTCAGTTTTCGTGGGGTGTGATGGGAATCAAACCAGATACTGCAAAAGCAATAGAAGAACATCTTAAGGATTCTGCGTCTCCATATTATCTAGGTGTACAGTATGAAAATCTTCTCGATTTTAAAACTGCCGATCGCGACTCGGAGCGATTTGAGAGAATTGTAAATGAACGAGAGCATTATTATTCTTATTTGTATGCTGGCTTGTACATTAAACAGCTGATTACTCAGTGGAAAAATGCAGGAATAGACATTTCACAGCGTCCCGAAATTGTTGGAACACTGTTTAACATAGGATTTACAAACTCTAATCCAAATCCAGAACCGAAGTCAGGTGGTGCAGAGATTGAGATTGGTACAACAACCTACAGTTTCGGTTTGCTTGCAGGAGAAATATATAATTCAAAGGAACTTTCAGAATTCGCTAAATAATAAAACAAAAGCCCCGCGCCTATGGCGCGGGGCTTTTGTTTTATTGACGTGTATATTATCTGATGTTGTTCCCAATCAAATACTTTCGTGGGTTACTATCTAAGTCTAGAAAATCATCAACGACTTCAATAAGTTTTCCTGATGTTGATTTGCCAAATGAAACAACTTCCACCTGACATCCTTCGTTTGTTTGTAAATATTCTACCAGTGGAATAAAGTCTCCGTCTCCTGAAATAATGATGATTGCATCAAGTTTCGGTGCGAGTTTGATCGCATCAACGGCAAGACCGACATCCCAGTCTCCTTTCTTGGCACCGCCAGCAAAAATCTGTAAGTCTTTTACTTTTAATTCAATGCCGACTTTTTCTAGTGCTTCAAAGAAACCTTTTTCATCACCTGATTCTGTTGCAATTGCATATGCAAGAGCGCGGATGAGTGTTCGTCCTGCGATTGCGTCTTTTAAGACCTGACCGAAGTTGACCTTTGCTTTGTATAAATTCTTTGCGCTGTGGTAGAGATTTTGTGTGTCAATAAAAATACCAACTCGCTGTGCTTTGTGTTTGATTGCTCCCATACAATAGTTTCCAGTGTATAACTTTAAAAAGTTTTTACTGGAATACGATTATTAAAATTCTTCTGACACGAAAATATATAAAAAATATTAATTGTGCGTGTCTCTTTATAAAAAGGTGTTTTTTATTGCTGATATTTTTATCAGCAACTAAATACTCCTCTGCTTAGTATACCAGAAATTGAAGGCTGGATTTGTTTGCATCAAAATTTGCTAATTTTGACGTGTTTTTTACGCTTAAAAAACAACAAAAAAAGCATATTACTATGCTTTTTTCTTGAGATTCAATTTCTTCATCAATGAGTTAAAGCGGCGTGCACTTTTCTTCTGAAGATAGTTCATGTGGGTCTGACGATCCGCAACCATCTGGAGAAGACCACGTCGTGAGTGCTTGTCCTTCATATGATCCTTGAGATGTCCCGCTAATTCCTCGATTCTTTTTGTGAGAATGGAAATTTGGACCTCTGGAGAACCAGTATCTTTGTCGTGAACTTGCGTCTCAGCGATGATCTTTGATTTTTTGGTCTTTGTAAGCATCCCAGGAACTATAGCATGAAGCTATAAAATATGCAACTAGCTAGGTTTTGCATATAAAAAAGCGGCGGGGCACCTTGTGCCTCCGCCGCGCGTCTCAATTCTTCTAACCCAGATTCATTCCCCGATTACTTCGGGTTGAAGTACGGTGTACCGTTTTCGTACTCCAGAGGTTGGGTAGCTGGGTAAGCTATCATGGGCTCAGCTTCCTCGATTCTGAACGTTGGAGCCGGCACAACAACAGGTTGTGCGGCCGCCTTCTTCAGTAGCGGGTAGTAGTACTTTGCCCCCGGTTTTTTGTAACTGACCGGACTGTACGTCCGGGTTTCCCTGACGTAGCTGTGCTGGCGGCTATTGCCGTTACTGGACTTTGCGCTGAAGCCAGCTCGGAGTGAGTAGTGCGTTTCAACCTTCCGGACGCTTCCGCGGCTGTTGTGTTTGTCTCCAGCATAGGACACCAAGGGTGTCGCAGCGGTGAAAATTGCCACAAGCACGATGCTGAACATGATTCTTCGCATAGGGTCTCTCCTTTGAGTTTGTGAGTGGAAAGCGAAATTGCCTTCCAAGAACCTCTGTGTACAATTATACCACTTTGAGTGTTTTTGTCAAATAACGTTTAATCCATCCCCATTCTGCGCTATAATACAAGGGTGGATCCTGGAGTAGAATTTCAGGTTGGGGTCAACACTTATTTTCCAGAACCAATTACTGTTGTTTGGTTACAAAGTTATAACTTAAATTAAGGACAGTCTGCCCCAGCAGACGACCTGAAATTTCACTATCGGGATGGATATGAATACTCTTAAACGCCAGTTTTTGGAACATCTGGAGATTGAAAAAGGCCGTAGTTTGAAGACTATTGAAAACTACGATCATTATCTTTCTCGTTTTATCTCGTATACGAAAATCACCGACCCTGGGAAAATTACTGACAATATGATCCGTGAGTTTCGTCTATGGCTTAATCGTCAGGAAGGTCAAAAAGTTCCTGGTCAAATGCAGACTATGAAAAAGAAAACCCAGAACTATTATTTGATTGCTCTGCGCGCTTTTCTGAAATATATGATGAAACGAGACGTGGTGTCGTTGTCTCCGGAGAAAATTGAACTTGCAAAAGTGTCCGAACGGTCACTAGATTTATTGACGTCGGAAGAATTACAACGATTGCTCACTGCTCCCAACGGCACTGATTTGAAATCGTTACGTGACAAGACAATTTTGTATTTACTTTTTTCTACTGGGTTGCGTGTGTCCGAGTTGTGCTCGTTAAATCGCGATTTAGATATTCGCAAAGACGAGTTTTCAATACGTGGAAAAGGTGAAAAAGTGCGTGTGGTGTTTCTTACTGATGATGCAAAAGTGGCCGTAAAAAAATATGTTGATGCACGCAAAGATATGGACGATGCAATGTTTGTACAGTTTGGGAAAAACGGTTTGACCCGTGACACCACCCGCCTCACCTCCCGTTCTATAGAACGAATATTGAAATATTATGCGATTAAGGCTGGCATCTCTCGTAAAGTAACTCCGCATGTTATACGCCACTCGTTTGCAACCGATTTATTACAAAACGGCGCAGACCTTCGTTCGGTACAGATGCTTCTTGGACACGCAAATATTGCCACTACGCAGATTTATACTCACGTGACTGATAAACATTTGAAAGAAGTGCATAAAAAGTTCCATTCTGGAAATAATAATAAATAGACTAGGAATCTTACTTCAACAACCATTTAGTAGGGTGAGTAGGGGTCATGAATAAAAATACGTAGATCAATCTACGTATTTTTATTCATGATTTTATCATGTAGGCGGCTCAGGATGATTTGGTAGTGGGGGCTTGCCAAAAATTGTATTGTGTGGTAGGGTTACCCCGAATGAGTTCTTTGACATGATGGATAAAAAGTGTTGCTCGTGTGAGCGGCACTTGTCAAAGAAACGTTGAAACTAAGCCGTCTTAAGAAGGCGGAAGGAGAAGATCGGATGAAGGCACTATGGGTTATTCTCGGCTTTATTGCCGTGTTCGCTATTGCGTCTCTCGCGGTGTGTATGCACCAAGGGATTTTCGGCAATTCGCCGGAGTCCAGGTCGGAACCGCAGGCTATTGTTGGAAGCGCTTCCCTTGAAACGGAATCCGCGCCAAGGTTCCTGCGACAACTCGTCCAGCGACGGTTCGCCGGCATACCAGGGTTACTCCTGGTGGTAATACGGTTACGGTTCAGTCGGGAGGTGTATATGTCGAGGGGGTTTACCATACTTCAGGTGTGGGGATCCCCGTGGACAATTCTGCCCAGCTGAAACAGCAGGCAGAAGATCGCGCCCGCCTCAACGAAGCGCTCGGTGCGATTGGTGCAGCTGTGGGAGAGGTTCGTAAGGATCTCAATCAGTCAGTTCAGAGCACTGATCGTCTCGGTGAAGCAGTCACCGGACTGCAGAAGGCACTCGAGCCAAAGGTAGAGGTAGCGCCGGAAGCGGGAAAATAGTTGCCTCGGACACGTGCAAGCCGGCTTCATTGCCAGCTGTGTCCGAGGTTGAAGTTTCTCCCGCTCCGACTACTCAGTCGGTGGTTCCGGTTCCGGTGCCTACGATACCAGAACCGGCAGTGACAGCGGAACCACTTGTTGTGGCTCCTCCTGTTGCGTCAGCAGTCTTAGCAAAGGAACGTCCTTTGCCTACACACACCATGGTCTCTGGTGAGCGAATCGTCGCTCATTATAGCAAGAGCGTTGAGTGTCCGGTTTCGGGCGCTCAAATCTCTGAAACGTGGGATGTGATTCGTGGAGAGAAGTTTTTGTATCCTGTCCTTCCGTGGCGGGATGCACTCACCCTCACTCCTCGCGTCGTCGGCGGACCGTACGAACTCTCTACACCAGCTATTTATAGAGTGTGGGGAGTGACCATGTCCGAGATGTGCGACCTGGGTGTGAAGCCTTTGCCTGGGACTGTGATTGTTATGGAGAAAATGCCAAGTTTGTATCTCTGCAATGTGCAGGGGCTTGGCTGGTGCTTCTTTGATGTCCCATACACCGTTAAGGTGGATGGAAACATCAAGACCGTGAAAGTTGGTCCCGCCGATGTTCGGCCGGATTGGGATAATGTGGTTGTACCAGTTGCGCGGAGAAATCCCGTAACGAAAGGAAAGTGAGGACTATTATGCGTGCTTTGAGTCTCGTGATTTTGAGCGGAGTTTTCTGTCTCTTGGCCGGCTGTTCCACCACTCACACGGAGTGGATGCCAGATCGTTTGATCGGTGCCCCTTCGAGCGTCATCGAGAATGACCGCAAGGAAGCCGAGAAGAACAAGACTATCGACCCGACTGATGGGACGATGGTCACATACAACGATCGGTGGCATCCGGCCGGAAACAACACGACCGACGTCGTGAGGCAGACCCGCAAAACGGTCATTGACCCTGAAACGGGCAAGGTTACGGTCAGTGTCAGTACGAGCGGCGACGCTGCTGTACTTAGCGGTTTTGCCACCGCCAACGGCACCGCTGGAGTCATGTCTATGAGTGGTGCGCCCAGCAACAAGACCACGGTCAACGGCGGCAAGACGAGTCTGACTGGTGGAACAATCACCAACACGAACAGCCCCGAGACCAACACGAACGCCGACGCCAACGTCGCCGGTGTGACTGCGGATGCTAACGCCGCCGCGGGAACTCCGTGATATCCATCATGTCAGTATATGAAGCGACTTCGTCCATAGTGGCGAACATCGCAAGCCGCGTAAGAAGGTGTGGTTCGCCACTTCCCTCTTACGCGGTTTTTTTATGCATAAAATATAGTAAAAAATAATAGAGAAAAATATGGTTTCTTACTACTTCTTACTTCATTGATATATTGCTATTATTAACTTATGCGAATTATCTCTTGGAACGTCAACGGAGCTCGGGCAATATATAAGAAGGGCTATTGGGAGTGGTTTAAGAAAGAATCCCCCGATATTTTGTGTTTGCAGGAAACCAAGTGTACTCGTGAGCAATTACCAGAAGATGCAGTGAACCTTCCTGGTTACACGGCCTATTTTGTTTCACCGGTATTTAAGAAGGGTTACAGCGGTGTCGCCATCTATTCAAAGATAGTTCCAGAAAAGGTGCAGTATGGCATTGGTATCCCTGAATTTGATACAGAAGGGCGTGTAATCACAGCTTTTTTCAAAGATTTTATATTGTTAAACATATATTTCCCTAATGGCGGCGGTCCAGAGCGTCTTGCATACAAACTAGGCTTTTATGATGCTTTTTTAAATTACATTGAAAAACTTCGTGCGAAACAGCCGAACATAATATTCTGTGGGGATATAAATACTGCGCATGAAGCAATAGATCTCGCTCGTCCAAAGGAAAATGAAAAGAATACGGGATTCTTACCTGAAGAGCGTGTGTGGATGGATAAGTTGGTGAAACATAAGTACGTGGATATTTTTCGTCATTTGAATCCCGACACACGAGATGTGTATACATATTGGGATATGAAAACGTTTGCACGTGAAAGAAATGTTGGTTGGAGAATAGATTATTTCTTCGTAAGTGCTGAAGCAATGCCACTTGTCACGAGCACAAAAATGTATTCTGATGTTTTTGGCTCTGATCACTGTCCGATTGAATTGCAAGTCAGTTTCTAAGGTTTATAAAGTTGGGGAAAAAATAAAATGTCCTTAAGGACATTTTATTTTTTTCCCAAAAAAGTCCTTTATTAAGGACTTTTTTCACTTAAGCGAGGATGTTTACGATTTTGAAACATTGCGCAAGCGGGTAGCTGAGCATAGTAAAAAGCTAGCAGGGTTTTATGCGTGTTTCAAAATCGTAAATGTCCGAGTGCCACTTATCCCCACATATCCCCTATTTTGTCTTTTACTTTTTCTAAAAGACAATTATAATAATCCCAGACCTTGAGAGATGTGGAATCATTATACAACCGCGTCGTTATCATACATTTGTTCTTTGAATCTTTTAGTCGGGCTACTCGTCTGACTGAAAAAATCAAAGTAAGACCATCTGGTTAATCCAGGAGCTTGCAACACACATTTTTAAACTTTTATATAAAGCGATGTCGTTGTTCAATAAGCACCACCGAATTCTACTGGGCGGCCCTTTCTTTGCAAAACCGCTCATAACGCTACTCAATAGCGTGATCAAAAGTTGTTCTTTCGGGTGTTCCTAACCGAGGATATAAGGAATTCCCACTTTCCAACTGTCGCACAACAGAAGGAAATTCACTTCTTGTTCTATAGAAGTGACGATCACGTGTAAGAAAACAGCGCAATGTGCGGTTTTTTTGTACCCGAATTTTGAAATGTGGCTTTAAATAAGAATATATAGAAACAAAGCCGCAACCCAGAGGGTTGCGGCTTTGTTTCCCTGATACTAATTTACACTTTATGTTTCCTTCGTATCTTTCTCACCTCTTCTTCTTCCAATAATTCTTTTTTATCTTTTCCGGCTTCGGCTAACTTTGTAAGTTCTTCACCTGAGAGATTCATGAGTTCTTTAACTCTTTCTCCTAAATATTCTTTTGTATTTTTACTCGGGTCTTCCAAGACTTCTTCTAGTAGTGCATTGAGTACCTGACCAATTTTGGGTCCTGGCATCATACCAAACTCTGCTATGAGCATATTTCCATCAAGTGCGAGCATTCCTACTGATATCGGGTCCCTCATCACCTCTTCTATCATTACATGGTACTTTCGCAGTCTGTAAGGGTCTTCTTTTGGTCGTCCCATGCCAATGCGATCACAGATTCGTACGTCCATAAGGTCCCAGATGTTTTCTTTGCCAACTTTTGCAATGATCCTTCGTACTGCAGAATGCGTAATTTGCTCTGTATCTGAGAAAAACATATGCCAACGAACAAGTTTGGAGACCTTTTCACAGATCTGTTTTGGGAATTTCAAATCCGTTAGAATCTCATAGGCAATCTGTGCTCCTGTAACCTCATGGCTATAAAATGTTACTTCGCCTCCCGTTTCCCGTCTTGTTTTTGGCTTACCAATATCGTGAAATAATACAGCAAGTCGGACTTCTAGTGAGAATTTCTTATCAGCTGCATGTTGTAACGCTCGCAAGCTATGTTCCCAGACGTCATAAATATGAGAATGATTTTGTGTAACCCCTACCCCATCTTCTAGTTCAGGAATAATATATTGTAGAAGTTTAAGGCGTTCAATAATAATAATCGCCGCCATTGGATTATCAGACATAATAATCCGAGTGAATTCGTCACGGATTCTCTCTTCAGCAATGTTTCCAAGATTCTTCCCCGTTTCAGCAATTGCAGTCATTGTCGTAGCGTCTATGGTGAAACCGAGCTCTGCTTGTAGACGGATTGCACGCAGAATACGAAGTGCGTCCTCATTAAAACGATCATGTGGGTCGCCAACAGTTCGTATTATTTTATCCTTTAGATCCTCTTTACCCCCATACAAATCAATTGCCTCCCCTTTTTCCACGTCATACGCTATTGCATTGATAGTGAAATCCCGACGTTTGAGATCTTCTTCCAGGTTATTACTAAATGTAACAGAGTCCGGCCTACGGTTGTCAGAATACTTTGCCTCTAGACGGTATGGGGTTATTTCTACAACCTTTAGGCTTGGATCCGATGGAGTTTCAAAAACAACGCCAACAGTTCCATAGTTATTTTCATAAAATGTTTCTGGGAAAAGAGAAATAATCTGCTCAGGTGTTGCGTTTGTAGTGAAATCCCAGTCTTTTGGAGTACGTTCAAGAAAGAGGTCGCGTGTACAGCCACCCACCACATAGGCTTCAAAACCTGCTTTCTTAAGTGTTTCAGAAACAACCTTTACTTCTGGAGGTATAACAAAATGTTTTCCATTAACGGTTTTCATAACTAAATTATATAGTAGATTACTAATTGTGAGAAATTGTTGCTGTGCACCCAGTAGGACTCGAACCTACAACGACAGTTCCGAAGACTGTTGTGATATCCATTTCACTATGGGTGCAATGGTGAAATAGTACATAAAAAATGAGGAATTAGCAATTAAAATTTAACGGGTCTTTGATTTTTTTATAAAATGCTGTAATATATAAAAGTTCCCACTAATGCTGGTATGGTTTAATGGTAGAACACGTCCTTGCCAAGGATGAGATGGGAGTTCGATTCTCCCTACCTGCACACATACGAAAAACACGAGCTGCAAGCTCGTGTTTTTCGTATGTGTGCAGGTAAGCAAGCTCTAGAAGAGCTTGCGTGGGAGAATCGAAAAGGTTCTCCCTTATTTTTGAGGATTTCTGAATCCGAAAAAATGGGAAACCTGTACTGCCGCTGTAAGCGGCGATTCTCCTCGCTTCGCACTCGTGTGTACTGGTCCTGTAAGGTGAGAAGCGAATACTTGGAGTTTTGCAAGACCTTTTGAGATAATTTCTGAATTATCCAAAAGGTGTACTGGTCCTGTAAGGACCGATTCTCTCTTTATTGTCCATCTTTGGGAGTAAAACCCCCGCCTTCAGGCGGTCCTTTTAAGATTCTGCTATACTACCACCATGAAACTGTATCGAGCAGGTCCTCACACTGTCTTTGATCTCAAAT
>JBAZVT010000020.1:0-19021 GCA_041660745.1 Minisyncoccota bacterium
TTTCTTCTATTTTTTTAAACATTACTTTAGATTTTGATTAAAGCAGCTCTTAACAGAGCTTTAGTATATCAAAAGTAGCAACTATTTTTTTGGATTAGCTCCAAATGAATCTATGTGTGAGGTTGCTTGCATGTTACCTGAGTGTGTGGTGAGACCGATTGCACGTGTGAGTATTCTCCTCGTTCGGGTTTAACTATTTTATTCTTATACACACCCAGATGTTCTTAAAATTATCAGAGTATCGTATACTATAAGGATATAGACATGAGAAATTTACTTTTATTGATTGTGTTTGCAGGCTCTATTTTTTCTGGTGGTTTTTTCGTGCATGCCTCTACCACTGATGGAACAATTGATCCTGTACACAAAACTGCATATTTTTTGAATTCTTCTGCGGGAGCAATTAATTTGGGTGTTGCAACTGGTAATATTCATGTAACTGACAATGAGCTAACGGGTAACGCATGGTCTGAAATGTATGGATGGATAAATTTGAATCCTACCAGCGGCGGTGTAACTAATTATAATGGCACAGGAGTTCTTTCTGGATATGCTTGGGGAGAACGACTTGGTTGGATTAACTTTAAACCGACGAATGGGGGAGTTACAATAGATGCAAATGGATATTTCCGAGGATATGCCTGGAGCCAAAAGCTTGGTTGGATTTCTTTTAATTGTGATGGGGAAGCCGTTTGTGGAGCGAACACGTATCATGTGCGGACTGATTGGCGTCCAGTAGCTCCGGTTTGTATTCTTGGTGCGCTTCCAGCAAACACAACAGCTTGTCCTGCTGGTGCGGGGCGTGGCACGTGGGCAAGTGTAGGTACAAATAGTTCTTCTTGTACTGGTGCGCCATGCGAATATTTTGCGAATAGTAATGATGATAGGGGCGGGCCGGGTTCAGTAGTGGTGGTTGGAATATCACCTAATGCAGGTAACATTTCCCCTGGGAGTACTATACAATTTTCCGCGACCGTTTCTGGAACGTCAAACATGGATGTTACATGGAGCATCACTGAAGCCGGGGGAGGAACAATAAATAGTTCTGGTTTATACACCGCACCGTCCATGGTGGGAATATATCATGTTGTAGCTACAAGTGTTGCGGATACATCTAAATCAGCAACTGCCACTATCACCGTTCAAGCGCCGGAAGGTATTACTGTTGTCGTTACTCCATCGGCAATATCAATTCCAGTTGGAGGTCAGATATCGCTAAGTGCTAGCGTCATGGGTACAACATCACAAGCGGTCGTGTGGTCTGTTGAGGGAGGTTTTTCCTCGGGTATAATCACTCCACTCGGGGTATACACAGCTCCTACAACCACGGGCATATACAGAGTATTTGCTCAGAGCGTTGCTGATAGTAGCCAAATAGGTATTGCTACAATCACTGTTACTCCTGAGATTGTTGCCCCTGAGATTGTTATTTCCCCAATAACTGCCACTATTCGTGTTGGGGAAACACTTCAGTTATCTGCACAGATAGTCGGGGATGAAGACGGCGACGTCACTTGGAGTGTGAGAGGACAAAATTCTGGAGCGGTTTCAGCTACGGGAGTATATACTGCACCCAACATTCTTGGTGTGTATGAAGTTGTTGCAACAGACGCTACTAATCCACTTGTCTTTGCGGTTGCCACAATTACCGTGAACCCAGCCCTTTCTATTATTGTTTCTATTTCACCGAGTTCTATTGATGTAAACCCCGGTTCTCAGACGGTATTCTCCGTCGATGTTTCAGGCACTTCAAACACAGAGGTGGTTTGGTCTGTTCAAGAATCAGGTTGTGGCAGTATTTCTTCTGGTGGGGTATATACCGCAAAAACGGTTGTTGGGATATGTCATGTAATTGCAACAAGTGTTGCAGATCTGTCGGTTAGTGCCATTGCAACAATTTCTATTTCTGAACCCTTTTCTGTTTGTACAGGTGAAGACTGTGGTGACTCCGGTATTCCTCCAGAGGATGATGATGGAGATGGTCGTGAGAGTACAACAACTCCGGCCGTAATTGTAAAAGAAATTACAAAGAGTGTTGATTTTATTGCATCCACAACTGTGCAGGTGGTGGGCGCAGTGCAAAAAATAGTTGAAACACCGATTGGTAATACTGTAACAAGAACAGTTTCAACTGTGGGTGTTGTTGCAACTGGTGCCGCTGCTTCGTCTGCACTATTTCTTAATCCACTATCATTTTCTGAGCTTTTTATGATTCCTTTCAGATTATGGACACTTCTTATGACCGCTCTTGGGTTGCGAAAAAGATTTCGTCCGTGGGGAACCGTGTACGATTCTGTAACGAAGCAACCTCTCGACCCTGCATATGTTGTCTTGATGGATAAACAAGGTAATGAAGTTCTGACCTCTATTACCGATCTTGATGGTAGATATGGTTTTCTTTCATCTGCCCCTGGCGTGTATACGATTGTTGCAAATAAAACAAATTACATTTTCCCTTCGACAAAGCTTGCGGGAAGGACCTCTGATGAGCTGTATAGTAATTTGTACTTTGGAGATGATCTTACGATTACCGCTGAACAATCGTTCATTGATAAAAACATTCCTCTTGATCCAGAACATTTTGACTGGAATGAATATGCAAAACAGGATAAAGGTCTCTTGAAGTTCCATTCTCGCAGAGACAGATTCTTTCGACGCTTTACCGATTGGTCATTCCGTGTTGGTTTTATCGTTGCTATTATTGCCCTTATCGCAATTCCACAACCATACAACCTTATTATTTGTGGATTATATGTATTACTCGCAATTTTGCGTTTCTTAGGTATTAAACCGAGAGCATATGGTTTGATTACAGAAAAAATTACCGGTAACCCCATCTCATTTGCAATTATTCGTATCATGTCACCGAGTCTTAATCGAGAAATTTTTCACCGTGTAACCGATAAGCTCGGTAGATATTACTGTCTGCTTCCAAAAGGAGAGTATTTCCTCAATATTGAAAAGAAAAATGACGATGGGTCATATTCGCTTATTTTTACTTCGCCAGTTATTAATGCGAAAAATGGAGTTATCAAGAATGATTATAAGATATAAAGTCTGCATATTTATATTGTTGCAGGGGTGGTATAATACATACATATATGAATCAACAAAAAACAGAAACAATTTTAATAAAAAATAAAAAGGATCTTGTTGTTCGACTTAGCGTAGCTCTTGTTGCTGCGGGTGTTGTGGCTATTTTGTTTTTTGAGTTTGGCTTTTATAAACAGCATCTTGAAACAATGCTGGTTATTTTGGGTATTTTGGTTGTCTTTTATATTGATATGTTTTTTGTAAAGAAAAACATTCTTCGTGAGATTACAACCTCAAGTGCTGAAGAAAAAAGTCTCATTCTTGATGTGAAAGAGCAGGTTATGAATCTTGATCAAAAGAAAGCGGAATTTGTATCGCTTGCTATTCATCAGCTTAGGGCGCCTTTGACTGGTATCCGTTGGGCTCTCAAGATGATTATCGACGGGGAAGTCGGTGAAGTTACTTCCGAACAAAAGAATATGTTGGTGAAAACGTACGAAGCAAGTATGAAATCACTAACTATGCTAAACGAACTTATTAATATTGATCGTGTTGATGCTTCTAAGTTGCTATATGACTTTAAGGATGAAAATATTATACCAATTATTCAGTCGGCCATAGATAGTGTTAGTTTACAAGCACAAGACAATAAAATTATTCTTAATTTTAACCAACCACAGGGGACATTGCCTTTTGTAAAGATCGACAAAGAGAAGATTGTGACGGCAATAGAGAATTTGCTTGAAAATTCTATAAAATATACAATAGGAAGGGGGATTGTTACCATCTCGGTCAAAGAGGATAGTGGGTTTTTGGATGTTTCAATAAAAGATAACGGTATCGGCATTCCCCTCAAAGATCAGTCTAATGTGTTCAAAAAATTCTTTCGTGCACATAATGCATTGGAGATGCGTATGCAGGGTTCAGGTGTTGGCTTGTTTATGATTAAAAATATTGTTGAAAAACACGGGGGTAAGTGCTGGTTTGAAAGTGAGGAGAATGTTGGTACAACATTTCACGTCTCTCTTCCGGTCGCATAGAGCGAGCTGGTTAAACAAAAAGTTTTGATTTAATAATTAATACAATAATATGGATTCGCAAACACAAGGGAAATTTCCGACAGGTACAAAGGTGGTTATGGTTGAAGACGATAAGTTTTTAGGTAGTCTTGTTGCCAAGAAACTTGTGGCTGCTGGTTGTGATGTGAAGTATGTTGATAATGGTGAGATTGCGGTTGCGACAATCGAGGACGTGCAGCCCCACGTTGTGTTGCTCGACTTGTTACTCCCTGGAATGAGTGGCTTTGATGTTCTCGCAAAGGTGAAGCAAAATGAAAAAACTAAACAGATTCCCGTTATTCTACTTTCAAATCTTGGAGAGAAAAAAGATATAGAGCAGGGGATTCAGCTTGGCGCAGCAAATTTTTTGATTAAGGCGACGATGACGGTTGATGAGATTCTTGATGAGGCTGCAAAAGTGGTAAACAGTAAGAAATAGACATACAAGAAAAACCACATCCGCAAGGGTGTGGTTTTTCTTGTATGTAATACCCCGGCATTACCCGGGGTATTCACATTGCTTTGTACCTATAAGCCGAATTCTGTATTCACCATGTAGTGAACGACAACTATTTATCTGGGATGTATGTTGCCACACACCTCAAGCGGCACTTCCATCTGCATTGGGCGGATGGACACGGCCTTGCACTCAAGTAAGGATTTAGCCGTTTCACCCCATGCATTGCTGCGTGGGCTTACCCATAAAAATGTTTCAGGGGCATCTGACGTCTTTCGTTGTCAGCCGTTTCTGCTCGCACCTCGTAGATTACTCTAGGTGGGTATTACCCACTACTTTTCCCAATTCCATCCTGAGATGGATGGGGGAGTGTTCGGACTTTCCTCTCTTAAAAAATTGCTTTCTTAAAGGCAGTTGTCCAATACAGAGCAATATGATTATATAACATTTTTATGTTTGGTGTCAAATTAAAAATAGTGCAAAAATGATCATGAGTTTGGGTGTGGATATTATTTGATAAAGAATTGTTTCTTCTGTATAATTAAGGGACTTAAAGTAATTAATAATTTATTTTTGTATTATATGGAAACTGTTCATGAAAAGAAATTGTCTACAACACTCGGGTCGGTCTTTGTGTGGTTAAAAAATAAATTTTTTAACACAACAACATTGCTTGTTTTGTTGTTGCCGATATTTTTCATCCCTGCGATTACGGTCCCATTTATTTATGCAAAAGGAATTCTAACTGTTGCTATTATAGTTATTTCTCTTGCTGTGTGGATTATTGCACGCTTGAAAGATGGGGTATTTGTGATTCATGACAAAATGATAGCACTTCTCTCAAGTGTTATTGTTATATTGTATGTGCTCTCCGCTTTCTTTTCAGGATCTCCTATTATGTCTCTTATTGCCGGAGGGTTTGAAATTACCACGGCTGCGTTTGTGGTTGGAATGTTTGTTTTGATATTCCTTGTTGCATCAAGTTGCAATACTCGGACCAAAGTATTCAACGCATATGTCGCATTTTTGGCTGCGGGTTGTATTGTTGCCATTTTCCAGATTTTTAGGCTCTTCTTCCCAAGTCTTTCTTTAAATGCTTTTTGGAATTCAACGGCAAATATGGTTGGCAAGTGGAATGAACTTTCTGTATTTTTTGGTTTGGTGACTATTCTTACTATGGTGACTCTGGAAATGATTCGTCCACGCACCGCGATTAAAAGTATTTTATATGCACTTCTGGCTGTGTCGTTGTTTTTCTTGGCTCTTGTAAACTTTTCTATCGTATGGATGATCGTTGGAATATTCTCACTTATCTTCTTCGTATACACAATTGCTATTAATCGTTCTTCGGATACTGTAGTTGAAAATAAAATTGCAGTCACGGCGCTTGTTGTCCTCGCATTATCTGTTGCGTTCATTATGTTTGGCAACAGACTTTCAGAGAGAATGTCTGGGTATTTCAACATCTCCCAGCTGGAAGGGCGACCATCATGGCAGGCAACATTGCAGGTTTCAAAGGACTCTTTGAAAGAAAACCCAATCTTGGGAATTGGACCAAATATGTTTTATAAGGAGTGGAATTTAAATAAGCCAGTGGGTGTTAATAGTACCGTCTTATGGAATGCAGATTTCAATTACGGCGTAGGACTTATTCCTTCATATCTTGTAATGTTGGGAATACCAGCTTTTCTTGCGTGGTTAGCTTTTATTGTGCTTGTTTTGTATGCAGGATTTAAAGCTGTATTTGCACGTACGACTGATATGTTTGCAAAATATTTGATTTTTGTTTCTTTCATCTCCTCTTTGTATTTGTGGTTACTGTCCATCTTATATGTTCCAAGTCTGGTGATGTTTGTTCTAACATTTGTATTCACCGGAATTCTGATATCGATTATGTATCAGGAAAAACTTACTCGACCAATTGTATTTTCAGCATTTAAGAGTTCAAAAGCAACATTTGTTTCTGTGTTTTTGCTTGTAGTAGTTTTGCTTCTTGTTGTTGCGTATGGAGTGATTGTTGCAGAGAAGTTTATGGCGGAGGTATATTTCCAAAAGGCAACAGTTAGTTTAGCAACAAACAATGATCTTCAGAAGGCGGAGGCATTGCTTATTAAAGCGGCAGATTTGAGTAAGGGTGATGTGTATTACCGCTCACTTTCAGAGGTTAATCTTCTCACATTGAGTTCCATTGTGAATCAGGCAGAGGGTTCTGCAGACACGAAGCGTAATCAAATCAGAGCAGCTCTCGCAGCAGCTATTGTGAATGCTCAGACGGCACGAGACATAGATCCAACAAATTACCAGAACTGGCTGTCGCTTGCGCGAGTATACGAGTTTGTATTACCTCTTAGTATTGAAGGTGCATACGATAATGCAAAGGCGGGATATGAAAAGGCAAGAGAATTGAATCCAACTAATCCGATTATTCCACTCTATCTTTCACGTCTCGAGCTTTCTAATGACAATCCAACAAAAGCAAAAGAATATGTAACATCTGCATTACAGCTTAAGTCAAACTACACAGAGGCGATCTTCTTGCTCTCACAGATTGAATTAGCTCTTGATAATGTGAAAGGGGCAATATCTTCTGTAGAAGCCGCTACACTCATCACACCAAACGATCCAACTGTGTACTTCCGCCTTGGTATCTTGAGGTATGATGATAAGAACTTTGAAGATGCAGCTAGTGCTTTAGAAACTGCAGTAACTCTGGATTCTAATTATTCAAATGCACGGTATTTCCTTGGTCTTGCATATTCTAAACTTGGTAAAAATAATGAAGCTATTGCTCAATTTGAAGCTGTCTTGAAGTTGAACCCAGACAACAAGGATGTCATGCAAATTCTTACCAATCTAAGAGCGGGTAAGGCGCCACTTAGTACCCCGACAACAACAACGACAAAGACGACGACCAAAACACTCCCCGTAAAGGAAAAGGCTGGCTCGGCACTATAGAGTCTGTAAAAACTATAGCGACGGTTTCCATTACATGGTCAAAAGGATATTTAAAGTTTTTAGCAGAGAAATAAGCGGACTTCACCAGGCCGCTTATTTACTTGCATTCTTTTCTTTTCTGTCTCAGATTCTTGCACTTGTGCGTGATAGGTTATTTGCGGCAAGTTTTGGTGCTAGTCATACACTAGATTTGTATTATGCGGCATTTCGAATTCCAGATTTTATCTACGTGTCAGTTGCTTCAATGGTTTCAATTTCAGTTCTCATTCCATTTTTTATGGAGCGTATTGAAAAAGACAAAGCCGAGGCAAAAAAATATATCGACAATCTTTTTTCGGCGTTTTTTCTCATTATTACGTCTGTAAGTATCATTGCTTATATTCTAACGCCTGCTTTGATTCGTTTAATGTACCCACAATTTACTGTAGATCACGAAATCATAATTACATTGACTCGCATATTATTATTGTCACCGATTCTGCTTGGTATTTCCAATTTTCTAGCAAGTATCACTCAAATTTTTAGACGATTTTTCATTTATGCATTGAGTCCAATTCTGTATAACATCGGAATTATATGTGGAGTAATATTTTTATACCCAACACTTGGAATTAAAGGAGTGGTGTTTGGTGTGATCCTTGGTGGGCTGCTGCATGTTGGAGTACAAGTACCATTCGTGGTGAGTAGGGGATTTTTCCCGCGTATCATATTTCGAATAAACTGGCGCTCTATTCGTCAGGTGTTAATACTTTCATTGCCACGTACGATTACTATTTCTTCTAATGAGATTGCTGAGTTGTTTATTATCTCTCTTGCGTCTATATTGTCTGCCGGTTCTATTTCTATTTTTAGTCTCTCTTTTAATTTACAATCGGTCCCGCTTTCCATTATTGGTGTCAGTTATGCACTTGCAGCTTTTCCTATTCTAACGAAGTTGTTTACAAACAAAGAGGAGACAAAGTTTGCTGAGCATATGATTATGGTGAGTAAACATATTATATTTTGGGCAATGCCGGTAACTATTCTTTTTATCGTGCTACGTGCCCAGATTGTAAGAGTGTTATTTGGAACAGGGAATTTTGGTTGGACCGACACAAGACTCACTGCTGCTGCACTTGCCATTTTTGCGGTGGCTTTGGTGCCGCAGGCTCTTACTATGTTGTTTGTCCGGGCGTATTACTCACGGGGAGATACATGGAAGCCACTTGCTATGAATATCTTTTCTGCGCTCATTATCATTGTTTCAAGTTTTGGTTTTGTAAAATTGTATGGATACTGGGATGCATTTCGTTATTTTATCGAGAGTCTTATGAAGGTGGTTGATGTCCCTGGGGGAGCGGTTCTCATGCTTCCTCTGGGATATTCTTTGGGTACAATAGTTAACACAATACTACACTGGATTGCTTTCGAAATAGATTTTCGAGGGTTTTCGCGGGCTGTATTTGGAACATTTTTTCAAACTTTTGTTTCTTCGGTTCTTATGGGTTTTGCGTCATATAATATCTTAAATATTTTAGGTTCAGTATTTAATTTGAATACTTTCACGGGAATCTTTGCACAAGGTTTTATTGCCGGTATCGTTGGGATAGGGGTGGGGATTTTTGCACTTCTTCTTCTTGGAAATATTGAAGTAAAAGAAATTTGGAAAGCACTCCATCGACGGATTTGGGGAGTTGAAATTATTGGCCCAGATCCGAAGCTTTAGAGTCTTATTTTTTTCTTTTCGCCTTTTTCATGTTTTTCTGATAGTATCATGGCTGTATGGATGTAAAACGAATTCGCAATTTTTCTATTATAGCTCACATTGACCACGGCAAATCAACACTTGCCGATAGAATGTTGGAGGTAACTAATACTATTGAAAAGCGTAAAATGCGTGAGCAGGTGCTGGATAGTATGGAGCTTGAACGTGAACGAGGTATCACAATCAAAATGCAGCCTGTTCGTATGAAATATACTCTTGGTGGTATTGAATATGAGCTTAATCTTATAGATACCCCAGGACATATAGACTTCTCATATGAAGTATCTCGTGCCCTGAAGGCTGTCGAAGGCTCTATATTGCTCGTAGACGCTACACAGGGTGTTCAAGCCCAGACACTCACCACGCTTAATATGGCACGAGAATCAGGTCTTACTATTATACCTGTGCTTAGTAAGGTAGATGCACCATTTGCACGAATTGCTGAAGTAAAAAAAGAAATCTGTGAATTGCTCGGGTGTCTTCCAGAGGATGTTGTAGAGACGTCGGGTAAGACAGGTTTTGGTGTTGATGTCCTGTTACAGGAAATAATTAAACGAGTGCCGCCGCCAAGTGATGGCTCTGACGGTAAACATTTTCGTTCTCTCGTGTTTGATTTTCAATATTCAAACCATCGTGGTGTTATTGTGTACATTCGTGTTTTTAATGGTTCAGTTTCAAAAAATGATCCCCTTATTTTCAGAATAGCTGAAAGAAAATTTAACGCATTGGAAGTTGGCATTTTTACTCCAAACGATGTTCCTACTGAATCACTTGAGGCAGGGGAGATTGGATACATTGTGACTGGTATCAAGGAGCCAGGCATTGCATCCGTGGGGGATACTGTTTCGATTGAACGAGACGCATTGCCTCCATTAGAAGGGTATATGACTCCGCGACCTGTGGTGTGGGCTTCTATTTATCCAGAAAGTCAGGATGATTTTACATTACTTACGCAGGCGCTTGGGAGGTTAACGCTTTCAGATTCCTCTTTCTCTCATGAAGAAGAAGCTTCGGGGACACTCGGTCGTGGATATCGATGTGGGTTTTTGGGGATGTTACATTTGGAAATTATTACAGAGAGGCTGCGTAGAGAATTTAACCTTGAGCTTGTGGTGACCACTCCAAGTATTACCTATGAAATCGATCTTAGAAATGGCAAGACTGTTGTTGTGTATTCACCACTATTTTTTCCAGAAGAAAATCTAATTGCTGCTATTCGTGAGCCGTGGGTAAAGACTAAGATTATTACTCCAGCAGAATACCTCGGTTCTATTATGAAGAACTTGTATGATCATGAGGCCGAAGTGGGTGAGTCAGAAAACTTTGGAGATCACAGAGCATCCATCACTGTTCATATGCCGCTCCGAGAATTGATGAGAAACTTTTTTGATGAAATGAAAAGTGTGTCATCAGGTTTTGCTTCTATCTCATATGAAATAGAAGAAATGCGACCTGCTGATGTTGTGCGAATGGATATTTTGGTTGCAGATGATATTATCGCTGCGTTTTCTAGAGTTGTTTCTCGTAGGAGAATTCAAGAAGAAGCTGATGGTGCTGTAGAGAAATTATACACAGTATTGCCAAAACAAATGTTTGTGACTAAAATTCAAGCAAAAGCTCTTGGTCGCATTATCGCTTCCCGCACGCTTTCAGCTCTTAAAAAAACGGTCACACAAAAACTTTCGGGGGGAGATATCTCTCGTAAGAAAAAGTTGTGGAATATTCAAAAGGAGGGTAAGAAGCGTATGATGGAGCGTGCAGGTAAAATCAATATTCCTCAAGAAGTTTTTATTAAGATGATGAAATCAGAGTAGTTGAAAATGGATTCGGGAAAGAAAAAACGACACCCAGACGGTGTCGTTTTTTTTTGCTGCTTGTTATCTGAATAATGTAGGAATATAGAGAAGTATCATGCTAATAGCTACCAATATACCGACAATCGTCCATAAAATCCCAATCGCCTTTTTATTTTTCTTGTGAAATAACATGCGTATACTTTAACGTAATCAGTGTATAATATCAACTATGGATGAGTATAAAAATAAAAAACGGACGAAACGTTTCATATACTCTATCCCCGCAATTCTCGTTCTCGTGTTGTTGTGTGGGTTACTTGTTCGTGCAACGTGGGGTATGTATATCAGAGCTTCCCAGAGTGAAGAGGAGGCATTTAAGGCATCTTCAGAACTTTTCGACCTTAAACAGAGAGAGGTTTCTTTACGTAATTCAATTGAGAGGCTTAAAACAGATTCGGGTATTGAAGCTGAAATACGAGAAAAGTATAACGTTGCTCGTGAGGGGGAACATGTTGTTGTTTTGACGGGAGGCACAGGTACCGTTGCCACCACAACGCCAAAAAGTATGTGGGAGAAGACGCGACAATCTTTCTCAAAAATGTTTAAATGGTAGAGATGCGAGCGTAGTTTAGTGGTAGAACTGGCTTGCCCTGTTAAATAATAATGCGAAATTGGTTTAGTGGTAGAATGCGTGCTTCCCAAGCATGAGACACGAGTTCGATTCTCGTATTTCGCACAAAGTTAATTTAACAGGGTGAACTTCCCAAGCATCGGGTGCGGGTTCGATTCCCGCCGCTCGCACAAATTAAAAAACCGCTTTTTAGCGGTTTTTTAATTTGTGCGAGCGAGAAAGCTCCTGTGGAGCTTTCGTGCGGGAATCGAAGCTCGATTGAGATTTTTTCGAGTTCGTAAGAACGAAGAAAAAATCCAATCGGGGTACAGCTCCTGTAAGGAGAGATTCCCGAGAGTTTGTAGCTACCGTTGCTGTAAGGAAAGATTCCCCGTAACGCATTTTCGTTTCTTCCCTTTTATCCCAATATGCTATAATAGACCCTCCTTAAAAGCATAAGAAATATAATATGAAAAATCAGCAAACAGTAACAATTTACTCCACTCCAACTTGTCACTTTTGTCATCTTGCAAAGGCGTATTTTGATGATCATGGTGTTACATACACTGAATATAATGTTGGTACAGATTTGGAAAAGCGTAAAGAGATGGTGGAAAAATCCGGTCAGCTCGGTGTTCCTGTCATTGAAATTGGTAGCGAGGTGATTGTTGGTTTTGACCAAAGTAGGACTGCGGAGCTGTTGGGTTTGTAAAGAGTACTTTACTTTTTGGGCTTTGAATATCCCAAAAGAAAACCGCAATCTTAAGATTGCGGTTTTCTTTTGGGAGCAAAGTTACTTTGCTTCTAGGAGGGCGGGAAGCTGGTCTGGTGTTAACTCTGCTTTGATGAAAAATTCCGCATTCAGTTTTTCCGCCTGTTCAATATCTGTGGTTCTGTTCAGGTTTGTGAAGACTATAACGCGTGTATTTTTGAATTGTTCTTTGTTGCGGAAGATTTCTAGAAACTGAAGTCCTGTCATTCCAGGGAGAATAATGTCTAATAGTATAATGTCTGGGGTAAATATTTTAATTGTTTCGAGAGCTTGTTCTGCAGTGGGTACGGTGTTTATTTCGTAACCTTTTTTTGTAAGGGTTATATTAACGAGAGAGGAAAGCAGAACATCATCTTCAATATAGAGGATTTTTCTTACCATGATATTATTTTATCGGGAGGGTGAAATAGAATGTTGTGCCTTTATTCTCTGCGCTTTCAAACCAGCATTTGCCGCCATGTTTTTCAACAATTGTTTTTGCGATAAAGAGTCCTAGGCCCGTGCCGTTTGGATCCATACGAGCTCCGTTTGGTGCTCGATAAAATTTTACAAAAATGTTTTTTTGGTGATCTTTTGAAATACCAATACCTGTGTCACTGATAGCTGTTCGAATATCGTTGCCAAATCTACGAAGTGAAACCATAACTGTTCCATTTTCTGGGGTATACGTAATTGCGTTTGAAACAAGGTTTTGAAATACATCACTGATGCGTTCTGCATCACAGGGTATTTTTTCTAGCGCTGGATCGTTATCAGCGGAAAAGGTAAGGGTTACTTTCTTCATTTCTGCCGTTCGTCGAAGTTCTGTGATTTTGTTATTTGCAATTGTTACTAGATTGTTGTTGAGTATGTGAAGTATGAGATTCTGTTTTTCAATCCTGTCTGCTTTTAAGATACTTTCTATTGTTGAAATAGCTCGATTACAACTAGTGTAATCTTGCAGAAGAATTGATTCTTGTTCCACAGTGAGGGGGCCAAGAGACTTATCGAGGAGCATTTTAATTGACCACTTTAATGCGACCATCGGGGTTTTTAATTGGTGAAGGGCAACATCAACCACTTCTGATTGTACGCTTGTAACGTTGCGAAAATTTGTCTGCTTATTTGCGGCGGTTGCCGTTTCTTTAAAAAACCAGGGAAAATTCATACAAATAGTATATCATAATTATAATGTGGTATAATGTAGATAACTTTTTTAAAAGTGTTAATAACCTAATTTAAATCACATGTCATTTATTTGGATTTTCGTTGTTGTCATTGCTCTTGTAGTTGTCTGGTTTATGTTTGCATATAATCGTTTTATTACATTAACAAATCGTTCAAAAGAAGCGTGGGCAGATATTGATGTTCAACTTAAGCGACGATATGATTTGATTCCAAATCTTGTTAATACTGTAAAAGGATATGCAACCCATGAAGCAGGTGTATTTGAAAGTGTCACTAAAGCTCGTGCGGCAGCAATGGGTGCTCAAGGAGCGGGGGAGAAAGCTAAAGCGGAAGAAGGTCTTGCCGGGGCTCTCAAGTCTGTTTTTGCTATCGCAGAAGCGTACCCAGAATTGAAGGCAAATCAGAACTTTCTTTCATTGCAAACAGAATTGTCTGACACAGAAAATAAAATTCAAGCAGCTCGCCGATTTTATAATGGCAATGTTCGTGACCTTAATACTGCGATGGAAGTTTTTCCTTCAAATATAGTTGCTGGTATGTTTAAGTTCTCAAAAATGGAATTCTTTGATCTTGATGGTAATGAAGTTGCAAAAGAACCCGTTGAAGTAAAGTTTTAAGCCAGTCTTTCATTCCTTATATGAATTTTTGCCGTATTTTATTTGTATCTTTAGTATTCTTTTGCGTCGGGGCTTTGCCAATACACGCTACTGATCCTGAGAAGAGCACTGGTGATGATGTATCGTCTTTGGGTGATTATCAAGACTCTTATTCCTATTATTGTAAGGATGGGACATACTCGGAATATAAGTATGCGGGTTTAAAGTCTACAGCAGAGCTTTCTTCGTATTGTGAATCTGTATCGGCATATTTATTTGAAAATGGTATTGATGCTCTTGCGGATGATAAAAATGATTCTGATTTAACCACAGAAAGGATTCTCAATTATGATTCAGTAATAAAGGTATTACCCGATAGCTCAATGCGGGTTGTTGAGAGTATAAAAGTGGTTGCAAATAATACAACGATAAATCACGGTATCTATCGAGATTTTCCTACAACATATCAGGATAAAAAAGGTAATCGATATGTGGTCGGTTTTACTGTTGTTTCAGTAGTGCGCGATGGCGTGTCTGAGCCCTTCAGGGTTGAAAATCTATCAAACGGTAAAAGGGTACGCATTGGAGATGCTGATATAATTCTTACTCCTGGGGTTTATGAATATAAAATTACATATACTACAAACCGTCAATTGGGTTATTTTTCTGACCACGATGAACTGTATTGGAATGTTACAGGTAACGGTTGGGGGTATCCAATAGAAAAAATTTCGGCAGAGGTATTCTTGCCGGAAAACATTCCGAGTGGGGGAATAACGACATATGGGTATACTGGTCCCAAGGGTTCTAAAGAAGGTGCGTATGTTGCAGATGTAAAAAAAGATCATATTGAATTTGTCGCGACTCAATCCTTGGCACCCGAAGAGGGTTTAACCATTGTAGTTGGATGGCCAAAAGGTTTTGTTAGAGAGCCGACAGGGCAAGAGCGCTGGAATTATTTTCTTTCTGATAATTCTGGAATTTTTTACGCGTTTGGATTGATCGTAATTCTTTTCCTATATTATTTTATTGTGTGGATTAAATACGGCCGTGACCCTCTGAGCGGAACTGTTGTTCCTCAATACGAAGCTCCCCGCGGTCTTTCACCTGCGGAGGTGGGATACCAAACTGAAATGGGGTATGGCAAAAAAGTTTTAACTGCCGCTATTTTAGACATGGCAGTAAAAGGATATCTTACTATCTCAGAGTCAGAGGGCATCTTTGGTTTCGGGAAATCTTACACACTAACTAAGACACGTAAAGAAGTTGTTTTGCGTGAGGAAGAGCTTGTTGTCGCGGAATCTATTTTTAAAACTAGTGATGAGATAAAATTGTTACAAAGCAATCATGAGAAATTGAGCGCGGCAGAAGATGGTCTTAAGGAAATTCTAAAAACAAAATTTACGGGCAGTTTTGCTTTAAATAGTGGCAAAATTTTTATGGGGATTGTTGTTTCATTGGTGGTTATTGTTGTGGGATATTTAAAGATTGAAAATATATCTGAACAAACCCCGATCATACTTTTCTTAATAGTCTGGCTCACTGGCTGGTCTTTTGGTGTTTTTGGTATAATCAAAAAAATCAGCTCACTCAGGGCTGGAAGTAGGTATGTATTGTTAATTACTTTGTTGTTTGGGTTGCCATTTATTGTGGCGGAAGTAGGTGTTTTGGTTGCGGTATTCTTCTTAACTTCACAGATTTTTGCTATCTTTGCTGGACTGGTAATTATGATAAATGTCATTTTTGTTTCTATTCTTAAACGGCGCACCTTAGATGGAAGACATCTGCAGGATGAAATTGAGGGCTTTAAATGGTTTTTATCTGTGACTGAGAAAGATAGGATGAATTTTCATAACCCCCCAGAAAAAACACCAGCACTTTTTGAAAAGTTTCTTCCGTATGCTTTGGTGTTGGGTGTCGAGCAACGATGGGCAGAGCAGTTTGCAAATGTTTTTGCTTCTATATCCCAGGCAGGTGGAACAACATATTCTCCTTCGTGGTATGCCGGTACACATTTTTCAGTAGCTTCTGTGAGTGCTTTTACTTCAGATTTTGGTAAATCATTCTCGAGTGCAATTTCATCATCTTCCACAGCACCAGGTTCTTCAAGCGGAGGTGGAGGAGGAGGAAGTTCTGGTGGGGGTGGTGGAGGAGGTGGGGGAGGAGGTTGGTAAAATTTTAATCTAAATATATGGCAACAATATATACATCATATGATTCTAATGTTAGAAAAACGTGGCTCCTCATGGGGCTGTTCATGGTGTTCGTTGTAGCTATTGGCTGGACATTTAGTTATATTTACAATTCACCAGGCATTTTTGTTTTTGCAGTTATTCTGAGTGTTGTTATGAATATTGGAAGTTATTGGTTTTCAGATAAACTTGTTTTAGGAATGTATCGAGCTCGAGAAATACAAGAACAAGACAATTCTGATTTGTGGCATGTGACAGAAAACTTAGCTATCACAGCCGGACTTCCCATGCCAAAACTATATATAATAGATGATCATGCTCCGAACGCATTTGCAACGGGAAGAAATAAAGACCATGCGGCTGTGGCCGTTACATCGGGACTTCTTGCTATATTGAATCGAACTGAGCTTGAGGGTGTTATCGCGCATGAACTTTCCCATATTGGTAATAGGGATATTCTGCTACAAACTGTGGTTGTTGTTCTTGTCGGCTTTATCTCTATTCTTGCGGATATGTTCCTGAGAACACGACTGCTTCATGGTGGGGGAGACCGAGATGAAAAAGGTGGTGCTGGAGGGATTTTAATTATTCTCGGTATTGTATTTATAATTTTATCTCCGATTATTGGGCAATTAATCAAGCTCGCCATTTCGCGTAAACGAGAATTTCTTGCGGACGCCTCCGGAGCCCTACTTACTCGGTATCCAGAAGGTCTTGCAAGTGCATTAGAAAAAATCTCTGGGTTTCAAGGTCCACTTGCCCGTGCTAATAATGCTACTGCACATATGTTTATCTCTAATCCGTTTGGTGCTGGGGCGGGTAAAGGGGTCGCAAAATTATTTATGACTCATCCGCCAGTTGAAGAGCGAATTAAGATTTTGCGTGGCATGAGTATGTAAGATTCACAGTAACAAAAAAACAACCTATCTTTTTGCAAAAAGATAGGTTGTTTTTTGATTCAGCGCCAAGAGGAATCTTACTTAGATAAAAATTTATGAGGTACCAATACCGCGAACGTAGTCAACCATACCATCAGGCTGTGTGTCGCTATTTGAGCATTTCCAAGTTGCTGTGTTTTCACACGTTCCAACCCCTATGGTATATCCGCCAATTACATATGTATCAGCTGACCACACATTATAATTTGCCCATAGTCTAGATAATAATACGCTATAAAAAACTTTTAATGTTTGGTGGTTGTTGGAGTAGTCGTCAATTTCAAGTACTACCCCAGGGTTATAATAACAACTGCAATAAGTTACCTTTTTAACATAGCCGCCAAAGAAATCTTTCGTTTCTGTTGAATTTGCTACGTGATTTATACTTACAAAAAGAGACGCAAAACAAATGATTATAGATAACAGAATGAGTTTAAAGTTAGTTGTCATTGTGAATATTTAAATTATATAACATCACTCAGATAAAATCTATAGTATTTAAATACTTAGAAAGAAAGCATTTTTTCATTTTGAATTTTAAGACTTTCTAGAATTTGCGCATATTGCTTTGCACCAGAACTGTCTGTAATCATAATAAAAATTGGCGAGAACATCCGAGTTTCCAATAGTGGGGTACGGATCCAAACCAAAGCGATTCCTTCTATCGAGGGTATCCTGACTTTTATACTATTTTCGTCGGTAATCTGAGGATTTTTGTATTCAGTGTCATCAATAAAGACAGAAAGTGGTTCTTTGAATTTTTTTCCTCTTATTTCTAGTATATCTCCAGGTTGAAATATTGTGTCAGAAAAAGAAGTAATGCGTAGTTGCTGATTGTCTTCAATATTTTCGGTGGTTTGAGGTGGAAAATTTACAGGTAAAAGACTCTTCTTTTGTATGGAAACATTCGGACTTGCAATAGGAGTTATATTTGAAGGAGGACGGTTTGAGAGAATTTCTTGGCCAACATCTATAGACTTGAGTTGTTTAAGTGTGAGTGGTCCAACTATACCGGTTGCTCCGCTTAAACCTGCAGGAATAAGTATTTCTTGTGAATATTTCTGTTGAAATTTTAAAACCGCGGCGCGTGTCGCATTACCAAAGTAAGATGTTTCTTTTCCTGGTGATCCGGGACCAATTTGAGCAACGAGCGTGTCAAAATCTCTGTTTAATATTTTTTGTAATTCAAAGACATCTATTCCGGAGCTTCCAACTGAAAGCGTGCGTATGATAGCAGCGTGTGTATTTTCAAACAACAAGAAAAAAGTGATACACGATAGTATTCCGATACATGCGTAGTGATGGCGTTGTGTCATTCCATAATTATAACTTGTAATTGAAGTATTACCAATCATGTTGCCGTGTGGTATTTTCTTTGATTGGATCGTCCCTGCATAAATAATTTAAGATGTTCTTTTGGGGGTGTAGATAAGTCTTTTAAAAAATGCTAACATCCTAGGGTAACGGAGGGTTCGCATAGCGGTCTAGTGCGCTGCCCTGGAAAGGCAGTATGTCCGAAAGGGCATCGAGAGTTCAAATCTCTCACCCTCCGCAATTGGCTTATGAAAAAGTAAGCCTTTTGAATAATTTGCCATTGCGAGAGGGTGAGAGATTTGAAAGACGGAGGCGGTATACAAGACGAGTCTGCGAGCGCTTGTCGCCGAGTCGGGGTCGAGAGTTCTTATGAACGAAGTGAATTAGAA
>JBAZVT010000021.1:0-18917 GCA_041660745.1 Minisyncoccota bacterium
GGATGACGACTCCGACAAGCGTGGTGATGATTTCACCATACTCGACTTGTAACTAATGACTTTAGTCTTATCCAAAGCTACCGGCCTTCCAGCCGGTAGTAGTTTACATCTCTCTGTCATTGCGAGTGAAACGAAGCAATCCAGATCATCTTCACATTCTGGCATCCTCACGACAGCAGTAGTTGATACCGCTCGCGGGCATCACTTATTGTAGCTACCGCTCAGGCATCACTGCTGTAGCTGCGAGCGACTTCAGTAAGTGACACCCATGATCGGTACTAATTCGCCAGGCTCATAAGTAAAAAAGTTATCCCCATATTTTCAGTAAAAATCTTTCAAATATGAACATATTTATTATATAATAAGCACATCAGATTTCAGTGTTTGTGTATCTGATATTGTTCATTTTCAATGAATGTACGCACTCCACAATTTCATTTGAGAAAGCGTGTATATTTCGTTGTTTTTGCCTTGATTCTGCTCACATCAGGCAGTTTTGTTGTAGATGCTTTTAAATATGATGACCTTAAAAATGGCTTAGCAAGGTCTTTTCAGAGTGTCTCGCATGCCAACACCGCTTCATTATCTTCAGTCTTCTCATTTTTCAAAAATATTTTTGGTGAAGAAGAACGGTCTTCTGTCGCTGTAATAAATCCTGCCACGACATCAAAACAAAAACCAAACCCAATATCTGTATCGTCATCAACCAGTGTTTCGTATGCAGTTACTGCGGATACCACATCATCAAATCCTGTTTACATCACTCAGAACGTTCCTGCTATTACGTACACGCCTTCGGTTACACAAGCAGAGTTTGATTACCGCATCAATGAGCTTCAAAATAAATTTTCTGATCGCCTCTTACGACAAACTGATACTATTTACACAAGTCGCAGCAAGGCTTTGGAAAAATTGTCTAACACAGAACTTGTTAACGCAACTCTTTCCGCTTCCGCTCTTTCAAACAGCACTCTGACTGACACCATCTTCAAAGGTCTTGCGTCATTTCTTGGTGATGTGTATGTGATGGGGAACGTTGGTATTGGAACAACGACTCCTGAATATGCGCTCGATGTAAATGGAACTGCACGCTTTTCTTCATTGGTAACTGGCGGACAAACAATCGGTGGTGATTTCAGTGTTACAGGGGTTACCAATCTAGCAACGACCACCATATCGGGCGGACTGACCGTTATTGGTAATACCCAGATTACATCTGGTGGACAGTTGACTGTAGGGGACAAGATAATCGCTCCTGGAGAAATTGGTCTTGGAACTTCTTCTCCTGCCGCCAAACTCGCAATACAAAGTACTAATCCGAATCAAACTGCGTTGCTTGTTGTAGGTAACTCATCTCAGGTATCACCACTCATGGATATGACTGATAGTTCTGGAAATAATTTTTTCCACATTTCTGCAGATGGGAAGGTGGGTGTGGGTACTTCCACTCAAAACTCAAAATTTTCTGTTGATGGAGATATCGACATCACTTCCTCACTTAAAATAAATGGAACATCAGTTTTCTCAAGGGATGCTCTACAAAATTTGAATATCGGTGTTTCTAATAGTTTTCCAGGGGGTAGCGGTAATATTATTGTCGGGAATAATAATATTAGTACTTCTACTTGGGCAAAGAACGCTGTATTTGGTTCTGAAAATAGGGTAAGTAGCGATTTGGGTGTTGCTATTGGTTTTGAAAATGTGGTGAGTAGCTATTTTGGAACAGCTCTTGGTTTGGGTAATACTGCAAGTGGCGCTGAAAGTACGGCTGTAGGAAGGCTGAATACAACTGGCGGCATGGGATCCTCGGCTTTTGGTTTTCAAAGCTCGGCTCCTGGTTATGCAGCAACTGCTCTTGGTGTTCGCTCTGTTGCTGCTGGCAGTAATAGTGTGGCTTTGGGAGGTGGTGCTTGGGATAACGTTTCTACTTTGGGTGAGTGGTCGTTTGGTGGAGGATCTAATATCCTTGTAAGTGGCAATCATTCAACGGCACTTGGGCGCTCAATTCGCATTGGTAATCCGATGAGGAGTTTTTCTGTTTCTTCTGGTGGGACGTCAATAACGCTTTCTGGTGGAAATTATACATCGGAGTTTCTTAATAATAGTACAGTGATTTTTACAGGCAGTAATAATCATCAGAACAGTCTCAGTGTGACTAAAACAATTTCAAATGTAGCTTATAATTCTGGTTCTAATTCGACTACTTTTTCGATTAGTTCTCCGATCGATACCACGACAGTATCTGGCAGGGTAACATCACAAACGTCCGTGATGTATTCAACGGCTGTAGGCTATAATAACATCATAACAGCAAGCAGCTCGACTGTGTTTGGTAACGGTATTACGAATGCCGTTACAAATTCTACGATGATTGGTCCATCTGATACTGCGAAACTTACTATTCTTTTTAGTGGCAATGTGGGAATTGGGACAACGACGCCTAATGCAAAATTGGAAATTGACGCTGCAGCATCTGGAATTGGTCAAATAATTAAAGCCAATGCAACAACTCCAGGTGATTTGACTCAGTGGCAAGGAAGCACGGGTGCGGTTCTGGCAAGTATCAATAAAGACGGAGAGTTTTCGGTTACTGGATCACGCACAACAACCATTAACAAGTTTGGAGTGGTTCAAATAAGTAGTGGAGGTCTTTTTAAAGTTACTGGTCAAACAGGTAATGGTTACGGACTTTCGCTTGATGATTATACTATGATAGGCAGCGATAGTTTCCAGAGACGTTTTAATACCGACTACACATTCAAAAATTGGTCCGGTAACACTGGTAGTTATGTCTTTACAAATGATGCCACTGTTGTGCCTTTGAAGGTTAAAGCTGCATCCTCTCAAACTGCAAATCTTCAAGAGTGGCAAAATTCAGCTGGAACTGCACTTACTGTAGTTGATGCAAATGGCAACGTCGGCATCGGGACAACTACACCTCAATCTATTCTTGATATTGCTAGTAATGCACCCGTATTTCGTTTGAATAGTACTAATAATGGTGGGGGTGATACGAAAATTAATATCGGTCATCTAAGCGATACCAATAATGGGACTATTAATTACAATACTGTTTCGGCTAAATTATTCCTAGACAATAATTATGGCGCTACTGGATCAATTCTTGGCGCAATTGCTCTCCGACAAAATATTGGTGGAACAATGACTGAAGTGCTATCTCTTGCAGCAGGCAACGTTGGGGTGGGCACGAGTTCACCCTCAACTAAACTCGATGTTAATGGTACTGGTCGTTTTTTGGGAAATTTAGCGGTTGGTTCACCAAGTTTGAACGTGCCAGGTAAAGTGACACTGTGGTCTGGTGGTGGAAATCCAACTGCTATTGAAAGTTTAAATGACGATGGAAGTGTTTCTTGGTCAATTAGTAAAACGGGAGCTACAGTTTTCTCCACTTTCAGTGTGCGTTCATTTACTGTTCAGTCAAGTGACGGTAGTCGCACTCCTTTTGTTTCTAATCCGTATACTGCAAATTGGAATACATTCAATGGACAGTCGTCTTTCACCAACAACGTCGGCATCGGCACCACTTCACCTCTCGCCAAACTCGACATCTACGGCACCGCCGGCTCAGCAGATATTTTTGCCGTTTCGTCATCAACAAATGCGCGTCTGTTTACTGTGGCAGCGAATGGGAGGGTTGGCATTGGTAACGTAAGTCCGGGTTATAATTTAGATGTTACAGGAAATGCTAGGATAGGGACACAGCTATACGCAAATGATATACGAAGTCTGAGCGGACCCATATACTTCAATAGTAGCGTAAATATGGGTTCACCTTATACGTTTACTGCTGGTAGTGGCATGTACGTAACAGGAGGTTCACTTGATGTGCGGGTAAATATTACAAATGGTGCCGGCACATCAGGAAATGTGACTTTTGTTCCTTCAACTAGAGACAGGGTTGCGATTGTTGCGAAAGGGCTTGATTCTGGGCAGACAGGGAATCTTCAAGAGTGGCAGGATAGTAATGGAAATGTATTGTCGGTAATAGATAAAAATGGTAACGTCGGAATTGGGACAACGAATCCTACAAACAAACTTGAAGTAAACGGTACTGCAAAAGTTAATGGTACAACGTTTGGTAATAATTACGCAATTGATTTTAACGAAAGTGATGGTATTGGAAGTCCTGGTACATTGAACTACACTGCTGGTAATGGTCAACTCACCGTACGTGCAACAAATGGCTTTACCATTACCAGCCCCGCGGGAGCTGCGACGCTTAATTTTGGATTTAATCCTGCTGTAACAGCTCAAATTCTTACTTCGGGACAGGGGATTCAATATAGTGGTTTCGGAAGCAGTTCTGTTGGATGGATCACAAAAGGAGCTGCAGGACAAACTGCGGATCTACAACGGTGGCAAAATAGTTCTGGCACAGTACTTGCAAGTGTTAACTCAACTGGCAAAGGAACATTCGATACTCTTTCAACTGGTGGTGCGAATAAGAAAATTTTCTTTGGTGACCCAGGTAATTGGATCCAGAGAGAGGTTGATGGAGCAACAGCGATTAATGGGCCAGGAAATGCGACTGGAGGAGCAGTAAAAATTTACTCGACCTCAAATACAGGGACTCCCATTGCATCATTCGACACCAATAATACTGGTGGAGTAAGTTTGTGGAAATCAACTATAAATGGTTCCTTGAATGTGTTAACAGGCAACGTCGGCATCGGCACCACCTCGCCAATTTCAAAATTAAGTATTACTCAATCTTCTGATGCTGTGTCTGGAGGCATATCCCTCTCTGCGGTCGGAGGACAGACTCGTTCTCTCTACATGGACTCCTCAAATATTCTCCACTTTGTCGGCAACGGAACAGATGGCACGCTCAATGCCTCTGGTGCATGGACCGACTCATCTGACGTGTCATACAAGAGTAATATTTTGGATATCAAATATGGCTTGGACGCAGTTCGTCTGCTTCAACCACGTTCATATATTATGAACGGGTCGGGCGCACAACAGATTGGTTTCATAGCTCAAGAGATGGAAAAGATTATTCCCGAAGTTGTTTCTGGGGAAGAAGGACACAAGGGTATTGCGTATGGTCAGCTCACGGCAGTGGCAATTCAGGCGATTAAAGAGCTGGATATAAAAGTAAGTAATATTGATGAACTCATAACTAATCCAAGTGCGCACGATTCATTTGTTTCAAGCCTGGCAATAGTTTTTGAAAAACTTGGTTTAAGAATTCAAGACGGTATCGGATATATGAGAGCTCTTGTGGTAGACAGTATAACTTCCAAGGAAGTTATAACAGACAAACTCTGTGTTGGTGATGTGTGTATTACGCAGGAGGAATTTAAAATAATGATTCAAAACGGTGGGGCACAATTTAGCACGCCAGATCCTGAAATTATTGACGAAACAATTGGCACGGGGACTACTACTGCAACAACAACAGACATCACTATAGAGGATGAATCTGTGGAACCTAACGTAACTTCAGGTGGCTCTGCTACTAGCCCTGTAATGCCTTTGGTGGATGAGGATGAGCAATCGCCGGTTATTGAGGAAAGTACCCCGGATGCTCCCGAAATCGCGAATCAAGCAGATTCAACTGCCGAAGAAACACCCGTAGAAGCTCTGTCGACAGATGTTTTCGACACTGGTATTGAGTAATTTTAGATTCCCCAGAAGAGAAAACAGTGCCCCATGGGGGCGCTGTTTTGTGCTATAATAGGGCTTACAAGCTAATTCACTATCGGGATGGATCCCGTTAGAGGTCTAAAATTCTGGATTCAAAACGGGTTGTTAATTAAAAGTTTATAAAAATACATTTACTAAAACAATAACAAGGGACGGAAGCGAAACGCTTCCTACCTCTAACGGGATGGAACCATTAACGTTTATTTTCATAGGCAGATCAGGGTGCGGTAAGGGGACGCAGGTAAAATTATTGCAGGATTACTTGGTGGAACATGATACGAGTGGTAGAGATATTTTTTATCTTGAAACTGGAGCGCGGTTCCGTGAATTTATTGCAAAGGATTCACATACGAGCATGCTTTCAAAAAAGATTAATGAAGAAGGTGCTTTGCAGCCGGAATTTCTTGCTGTTAGAACGTGGGCAGATGAATTTGTTGAAAATTATTCAGGAAAAGAACACGTGATCATTGACGGCACTCCACGAAAAATCCGTGAAGCGCACGTGCTTGATGGAGCAATCAGGTTCTATAATCTGAAGCAGCCTCACGTAATCTATCTTGATATTTCTCGTGAAGAGTCAAAGAAACGTCTCATGAAACGAGGACGTGCAGATGATAGGGAAGAGTCAGATGTTGAAAAAAGATTAAACTGGTTTGATACTGATGTTGTGCCGGTTATTGAATTTTTCCGCGATAATTCGTACTATAATTTCACTTCAATAGTGGGGGAGCAATCTGTGGAAGATATACATAAGGAAGTTATAAAAAAAGTATTTGGCGGCATCCCAAACGATATATTAAAAATAGATTAAAACGTTTCCTTTCTCTAACGGGATAAATATAATGAGCTTTATAAAATCACCAGAAGAAATAAAAATATTGCGTGAGGGCGGAAAGCGCCTTGCGTATATTTTGCGCGTGGTTGGTGAAAAAGCGGTTGCGGGGGTTAGTACGGAAGAACTTAATACTCTTGCGCAAAAGCTCACCGAAGATGGGGGAGATGTTCCAGCGTTCCTTAATTACAGTCCTGGGGGCGGAGCTAGGCCATATCCTGCTAGTTTGTGTGTTTCTATAAATGACGAAATTGTTCATGGTATTCCAAACGAATCAAAGCGCATTTTGAAAGAGGGTGATATTGTGTCTCTTGATATGGGTATTATTCACAAAGGTCTTGTTACAGACTCAGCGATTACTGTGGGTGTGGGTGTTATAGATAATAAGGCTCAGCGACTCATTGACGCAACACGACATGCGCTTTTCGCGGGCATAGATGTTGCTCGTGACGGGGTTAACGTTGCAAAGATCGGTGCTGCTGTAGAAGACTTCGCACATGATTCCAGGTTTTCTGTTGCCGAGGAACTGGGTGGTCATGGAGTAGGACATGAAGTGCACGAGGACCCCTTTATTCCCAATTACAGAATTGCAGGAAAACAATCACGATTGATGACTGGTATGGTTATTGCTATCGAGCCAATGCTCTGTGAAGGGAAGGGGAAAATAAAATTTGATAATGACGGTTGGACAATAAAGACTTCAGATGGCAAACGTGCCGCGCACTTTGAACATACAATTGTTATCACAGACGAGGGGTCAGAGATTTTAACTCAGGAGGACGAAGTAAAAAGTTAATACAGATTCAAAAAAGCCGGCGCTTTTAAGCGCCGGCTTTTTTATTTGGTGTCTTTATGCTAAAAGCATTAGTAACATTTCTGGGGGTATCTTTTTTGCAATTTCCATCGCGTCTTTCTGTCCTGCCTGGATTGCTTCTGTTATTGTTTTAATCACCTCTGGGCTGATGCCTATGTGCATATTAAATTCAATTCCTTTTTCTTTGGCATTTTCGGAAAGTTTTTCCGTTGGGTCGTTTTCGTTTAAAACACTGAGAGTGCCAGTCTCTTGGATTTTTGCCAGTTGTTCTGGATTCGCCTGCTTTAATTGTTCTATTATGAGCTCAAATTGCTGGCGTTTTTCAGGGTCTCCAAGAATGGCTAGCGCCTTCTCTCTTTTTTCTTCCTCTGATTCTTGTGGTATTTCCCATGGATTAGACATAATGTTGTTTTTGAAAAGTTATAATACTAGTAAGTATAGCACGCATAGGTACTCATGCGAGCCATGTTTGCTCGCTTAAAATATCAAGGTTAAACCTTGATAAAATTTCAATGCGAATGCTATAATTATTGTAAAATTAGTTACTAGTCTAATTGGAATAATTATGTCAAGAAATATAGAATTTTCAATAGGTGAGTATTATCATATATATAATCGTGGGGTCGAAAAAAGAGCGATATTTTTAGATTTTCTTGATCGTGAGAGGTTTGTAAAACTTTTGTATACAGCAAATAGCACAACACCAGTACACCTGAGTAACTATCAAGGTTTAACCTTGATAGAAATACCTAGAGGAGATCAAATTGTTGATATTGGTGCATGGTGTCTAATGCCAAATCATTTTCATCTCTTACTAAAAGAGAAGGTTGAAAACGGCATAAGTCTTTTTATGCAGAAATTACTCACAGGCTATTCAATGTATTTTAATACTAAAAATCGACGAAAAGGATCCCTGTTTGAGGGAACCTTTAATGCAAAACATCTTGATTCAGACGAGTACTTAAAATATCAGTATGCATATATTCATTTGAATCCGATTAGTATCGTTGATAAAGGATGGAAAAATAAACAAATTTTAAATAAAAGTACTGCAGAGAAATTTTTACAAAAATATGCGTATTCAAGTTATTTGGATTATTGCGGGAAAACTCGTATGGAGTCTGCAATAATCAATTTAAAAGAGTTTCCTGAATATTTTTCAACGGGGGATGACTTCATGTTGATGATGGAGGATTGGATTAATTTTGACAAATATCAAGGTTAAACCTTGATAAAAGTTTTACACTAGAAATTTCCAAGTTTCCTATGGGTGTGAGATAATAAACATACTTTTAAATTTATATTCAATGGAAAAAATAACCTCATCAGAAACACCACAATTTTCTTCTCCCCACGAAGAACTCGCGTACTTGCGCGAGCAGGTGATAAAAAAAGAACGTGAAGTCTCACGTACTGGTGTGGAACCCGAGAGAGAACATCTTATCCGTGAGCAAATTCATGAATATAATAAAACTTCACATGATGTACTGAAAGAAGAGTATCGCATGACCGAGAAGCACAGAGATGCAATCGTTTTAAATCTGTCTCCAGAACAACACGATCATAAAATGGCAGAACTTCTTGCGCTGTTGCAGGAAAAGGGAATAAAAAATACTCTTTCTGTTGTGGAAAAGATGAATGATCCTCATCTTGAAGATGATTTTCATCGTTTTCTTGTTCAGTATATCAAGCAGGGATATGCTGTGGGGCTTAAAGAAAAAGATCCAGTATTCAAAGCATTGCGAATGACTCTGTATGAGGTCGCATTACCAGAAAAGACTGGTGGTGCGGAGGAAAAACAAAAAACATTAAAGGAAATTGTTTCCTCAATGGAGCAGTTTTATGCTGGCATGCTATCTGTTTCTGATAAAAAAAGTTTTGACCGGTATATTGCACTGGAGCTTGCCAATGCCAATCACAGTAACGAATCAATATTCTTCGTCTCTGTTCCTGATGATAAAAAGGCGCTTTTTGAAAAACATATTCTTTCTGTATTTCCACGTGCAAAACTATCCGAACGGCCTGATGACTATAATGTATTCAACGAAGCAGGTGTTTCCGTCGGTTCATATGCCCTTATAGAAAAGAATCCAATTTTTTCTTTGAAAACGTACGAGAAGTTTGATACTGATCCGATGAATGTTATTCAGAATACTTTTTCTAAAATAGATAAGGATGATGAGGGTGCAGCGATACAAATTATCTTTCGTCCATGTGGAGATTCATATATAAAGAGTTACAAAAATGCTCTTGAACAGATTAAGAAAGATGTGCCACTTAAAGATGCGATAGATATCCCGAATAGTCTTGTTGGGGAGTTTTGGAAAGTGGGGAGGGATCTGTTCAAGGCCTCCACAACTCCAGCCCCAGAAAAAGATAAACCAAAAGAAAAGAAACCTGTTGACGAAGAAGCTGTTAAGTCGATTCAGGAAAAAGTATCCAGTCCGATCGTTGAGTGCTGCATTAGAATTGTTGCCTCATCAAAAACAGAACAAGAAGCAACTACAATATTGTCTGATTTAGAATCAAGTTTCAATCAGTTTGAAAATACAGGGTACAGTCATTTTGCATTTAAGAGAGTAAAGAAGAGTGGGTTGTCTGATTTTCTCAAACATTTTTCATTTAGAGATTTTTCTACGAAACATACTTTCCCAATAAATCTGAAAGAGTTGACGACAGTCATGCATTTCCATGAAGACGCTATTTTGTCTGCACCGATGCATAAGCATTCTAAAGCAGGTACAGCACCAGCTCCGCTCGGTCTTGTTTCTGAGGGCATTCTACTTGGTGTTAATCGTGATAGAAATACGGAAACGAAGGTGTTTATGAGTAGAGAAGATAGATTGCGACATTGTTATGTGATCGGACAGACTGGTACTGGTAAAACAACACTCCTCAAAAACATGGTGGTACAGGATATCATCAATGGCGATGGTGTGTGTATGATTGACCCCCACGGAACTGATATTTTGGATATTCTCGCTTCCATACCTAAAGAGCGTTATGACGATGTTATTTACTTTGACCCAAGTTATGTGGACCGCCCAATGGCACTTAATATGCTTGAGTATGATGTAACACATCCAGAACAGAAGACGTTTGTAGTTAACGAAATGCTTGCTATTTTTAACAAGTTGTTTGATATGAAAACTGCAGGTGGTCCGATGTTTGAACAGTACTTCAGAAATGCAACGATGCTTGTAATAGAAGATCCAGAAACCGGTTGTACACTTCTCGATGTGTCACGGGTACTTTCAGACAAGACGTATCGTCAGTTGAAACTCTCACGATGTAAGAATCCTGTTGTGGTGCAATTTTGGAGAGAGGTTGCCGACAAGGCTGGTGGGGAAGCGTCTCTTGCGAACATCGTCCCATACATCACCAGTAAGTTTGACGTATTTCTTTCAAATGAAATCATGCGTCCGATTGTTGCTCAGGAGCACTCATCATTCAATTTTAGAAAAGTGATGGATGAGAAGAAAATTCTTCTGGTAAACTTGGCGAAGGGACGCCTTGGTGATCTCAATGCAAACCTCATCGGGCTTATTATTGTTGGTAAAATCCTTATGGCAACACTGTCTCGTGTTGATGTGTACGGTACAGAGATTCCAGATTTCTATTTGTACATTGATGAATTTCAGAACGTCACAACCGATTCCATTTCAACGATTCTTTCTGAGGCACGTAAATATAAGCTAGGGCTCACTGTTGCTCATCAGTTCATCGCTCAGCTTGAGGAGGATATAAAAGATTCTGTGTTCGGTAACGTCGGTACAATCGCGTCATTTCGAGTTGGCTCTGACGATGCGGAATATCTTGAGAAACAGTTCTCGCCCGTATTCACAGCGGCAGATTTAATGAATGTGGATAATAGAAATGCTTATATCAAGATGCTTGCCCATGGTAAACCGCTGAAGCCATTTAACATTGAAACAATGGCACCGCCTGCGCGAAATGCTTCTATTATTGATGATTTGAAACAACTTTCATATCTTAAGTATGGGAGACCAAAAGATGAAGTGGAGGGTGAGATAATGACGCGATACGCGAAACCCCCAGTGGTGGGGGAAGGGGTGATAAAATAATTAAAAACAGCGCCGAGAACGGCGCTGTTTTTAATTATTTTATAGGTTACACATTTAAATTGTCTAAATATCTACTAGGAATGCCTAACTTGTTTGATGTATAATGGGCTGTAATTACCAGTTTATATATTTTCTATGGCTCCACACCTTAAACTTGAGCGAACGCTTGTCGTAATAAAACCAGATGGGATACAGCGTACACTTATCGGTGAAATTATCAGCCGTTATGAACGGGTGGGGTTGAAACTTGTGGGTATGAAGATGTTTGTTCCGACTGAAGAATTTATAGAGAAGCATTATACTCTTGACCCAGAATGGAGAAGGATAACGGGGGAGAAAACTATTAAGGGATACCAAGATAAAGGTATAACACCACCGACACTTGACCCACTCGAAGTTACGGGTAAGCTCCTGATACGATTACAAAAATACATGGCGAGTGGTCCTGTGATTGCTATGGTGTGGCAGGGTGCTCATGCGGTGCAGATTGTGAGGAAAATTACAGGTGGAACGGAACCGCTTACAACAGATGTTGGAACAATCAGAGGTGATTTTGTTTTGGATTCATACCAAATGTCTGATATTGATAACCGATCAATTCGAAATCTTATCCATGCGTCCGGCTCGGTAAAAGAAGCACAGCAGGAAATTGAACATTGGTTCTTAAAAGACGAACTACACAATTACAAGCTTGTGCAAGAGCAAATATTGTATGATGTAAATTTGGATGGGATATTGGAATAATTTTTTACAACCGCCATGAAAATTATCCATAAGGTGGCTGCGGTAGTTATTCAAGATAATAAATTCTTGATGGTACGTAAAGTGGGAAAAGATATTTGGACGAGTCTCGGCGGTCATCTAGAAGAAGGGGAAAGTGAGGAACAGGCATTGATGAGAGAAATAAAAGAAGAGATGGGTTGTGAAGCTAAAATTCAAAAGAAGCTTGGTGATTTTGAGGCACCTGCAGCTCATGATGATGCTATAGTTCGACTTTCAACATATCTGGTATCTCTTTTTGGACCAATTCTTTTTCAAGATCCGGAACTTGAAGAGTTTAGATTTATTGAAAAGGATTATGTACAACAGGGTATCAAATTACCAGATTCTATTAAAGATAAGGTGCTTCCATATTGCATTGAAAATAAATTACTCATCTGGTAGAACCAAATGAGTAACATATCGCTCCTTTTTTTACAATACATAATTTACACTAGAAAATATTTTTGACGAGAATACCAAAAAGAATTTCTAACGCACTATCCACTACATTTCTTCTTGTATTCTTCACAGAAGGGCGGGATAATGACTGTAGGGTTATTTGGCATATTATCTAGATGTTATATATTTTAGGGAGTTCGATATTTGTGTGCACCTTGGTGTACACGTGTGAACACCCACCTAGTACTTTCTAGGGCAATATACCCAAGTAATCCTACCAAAAAATCCGCTTCGGCGGTTTTTTTGTTTGTCTGAAATTACAAAGGCTAAGCCTTTGTAGTTCTCTATATTGATACTGCCGAATCTGATATGATTAAGAAGTAATATTTTTTAATATCTCATGGCTGAAAAACTAACAGTAACATTTTATGGGGGGACAGGTTCGGTGACTGGTGCCAATTTCTTACTGAGTAATGGTTCGTGGAAAGTTCTTATTGATTGCGGATTGTTTCAGGGGTCTAGTGTGGCTGATGAGAACAATGTAGCAGAACTTCCTTACAATCCTGCTGTAATCGATGTACTCCTCGTTACACATGCGCACTTGGACCATGTGGGGAGAATTCCTAAACTTGTTCGTGACGGTTTCCGAGGGGTTATTTATTCGACACTAGAAACAAAAGAAGTCGCTGAGCTTATCCTACAAGATGCGCTATATATATTGACACACGAAGCAGAACAGAAGGGTCAGGTGCCACTCTACGAGCTTGCAGATGTCCAAAAAGCTTTTTCTCTCTGGAAAACGAGCGAGTATCACAAGACAATTGATGTGGTGCCTGGATTAAAGGCGGAACTGAAAGATGCTGGACATGTTCTTGGTTCCACTATGTATGAACTGCTGTATACTCCTCAGAATGGTCCTTCGCGCAAGGTTGTTTTCACAGGAGACCTTGGTAATTCTCCTTCACCCCTCCTTGCTGATACTGAAGAAATTACTGATGCAGATTATGTGATTATGGAAAGTGTATATGGCGATAGAAATCATGAAACAAAAGTTGGTCGTGAAGAAAAATTCCAACGTGTGATTAAAGATGCTATTGCTAGAAAGGGGGTTCTTGTTGTCCCGGCTTTTTCCTTTGAACGCACGCAGATTATTTTGTATGAATTAAATAATTTTATTGAAGACGGCAAGGTTCCATGCATCCCCGTATATCTTGATTCTCCACTTGGCATAAAAATTACGGAGATTTATGACAGAACTTCAAAGTATTATAATCCTGCGGTACAGCGTGAAATATTTGGTGGAGATGATATTTTTAAGTTTCCAAAATTACAGATGGTGCTTCGTGCAGATGAGTCCAAGGCGCTTGCGCATTCTCCTAATCCAAAAATAATTATTGCTGGGTCGGGTATGTCCACGGGAGGACGGGTGATACACCACGAATTGAACTATTTACCAGACCCCCACAACACGATTTTGCTTATGGGATATCAAGCCCTTGGAACTCTTGGAAGACACTTGCTTGAAGGATCAAAAACAGTAAAAATCTATGGTCAGGAAGTTGCTGTGCGAGCCCATATTGAGATGATTGATGGGTACTCTGGTCACAAGGATTCTGACAATCTCGTGGACTTTGTTGATGATACAAAAAAGACGGCAAAGGCAGTGTTTGTGGTGATGGGGGAACCGAAAGCATCTTTGTTTCTTGTTCAGCGATTAAAAGATTATCTTGGGGTGAATGCGGTGTACCCTGAGTATGGAAAGGAGTATGAGTTGAAGTAAGGGAATAACAAGAAAAAAGAGAAACTGCTGCGGCATAAAGCTCGCGGCAGTTTTGAATTTTATATAAAAAATAGAGCCTCGTGCGACAGGTGTCGCACGAGGCTCGGGGAGGCACTCTTGCCAGCTAAAGACTAGGTGCTGAGACGGACGTCTGTGTCAGGCCCAAAGTACACTTTCCAGTTTTCCTCGCAGAGGCTGAAGGCGAAGAGAGTGGCATGTACGTTCCCAAACTCTTTTCTAAGCGCCCTCCAGCTTTCGGTATCTTCTTGACTGGCTTTTTGAAGAGCCATAATACCGTTCGCAAGGTCTCTCAGGTATTTTCCCGCCCAGCTTTTCAATGTGGCGGGATTGAGATCCTGAAAGTTCTCTTCGTGCCCGAGACGGTGGGCGGAGTACAGGTCGCTCAGACACCCGCACTTCATCTGGGCAGAACTGGTTTCCTTGGTTGCCGTCTCGAGTTTTGAGGCGACGCGTAGGGTCACCAAGCCCAGTATGCCGGTCAGGATGAGGGAAGTCATGCTGATCCAGAAGTGGAAGGGGTTGGGCACTTTGCTGTAGTACCAGACAAAGAGCAGAACTGTTGCCACCAAGCTTATAGCTACGTTGCGTCGCCAGTCCTTTGCCGCGTCTTCAAGCTCGAATTGCTTGGTAACCTTCGATGCGGCATTGAGAAGACGGAGGGTGACCGGAGTCATCGGTCCGTCAACGATAGAAGAAACAACTGCTGCACTCATACGGAATTCCTTTCTGCCTGTAAGTTTCAAAGGGAAGCGCTAGTGCTCCATAAAGATATCGGTTCTAGGCCTCTATCTCTATACTTCCTTTGTTTTCGCTGCAGGCAATTCAGCGATCCTTATGTATTATATCACATCTAAGTATATTGTCAATTAATCTAGGTAATGTCCACACACATATGGCGGTATCCTCTAGAATGAGGAGATGTCGATACATATGGCACAAACAATTAAAGAGGAACGCGTGCGATGGGCGAAACCCATTGCAGACGGTGAGGTGAAACTAGTGGATGTGGCTAAGGTTTGTCCATATGGACAACGTACCCTTGAGCGATGGGTATCCGCATACAAGAAGGGTGGCGAAGTCGCCCTTGAACCACGCTCGACCAAACCTAAGACACAACCAAACGAGACTCCGATCAGGATCAAAGAGCATGTGATTGCTTTGAGAAAACAAAGCAAATTGTGTACCAAGAAACTCAGTTGGAGATTAAAAAAAGAAGGCATCATACTCCACAAAAATACGATACACAAAATCATTCACGGTGAAGGTCTGACAAGAAAATATCGAAGTGTGAAGTTGAAATACAAATACATCAAAGCAACTTTGAAACCGGGGGAACTTGTTGAGGTTGATGTGAAATATGTACCGGGACGTATTGCTGGCAAGCGATATTTTCAATATACCGCAATTGATTGTGCCTCACGGTGGAGACACCTTGAGGTGTACGATGAGCAGACGGGATGGAATTCAAGATTATTTTTGCAAACAGTGATTAACCGATTTCCTCACACAATTCTGGCAGTGAAAACTGACAATGGATTCGTATTTACAAATCGATATACAGGCACATACAAGAGGCATGATTTCATGCCAAAAGGTGTGCATGCTTTTGATCAGTTTTGCAATGAACGCAACATCATTCACTACCTCATTGATCCAGGCAAGCCGGCACAAAATGGCAAGGTCGAAAGATCTCATCGTGAAGATCAAGAAAAATTGTATGACAGAAATACTTTCGCGTCATTTATGCACTTGCAAAAGAAATTGAAACAATGGAATATTGAATACAACAATCTTGAGCATTGCGGATTGGATGGCAAGAGCCCAAACGAAGCTCTCGCCAATTATTCATCTAACTAATCCGCCATATGTCTGTGGTTACTTCATCTAAATAGCCTGTCTAGGGGCTAAAATAAAAAGAGTTATAAACACAAAAGAAAAACAGCGGCACCCTATGGGCGCCGCTGTTTTTTCTATATTTATTTCGTGAACTCCACAACTTTCTTGAAAGTTTCAGGAGCATCTTTGACGAGGGTTGCGAGGATTTTTCTGTCGATTGCAACGCCCTTCTTTTTCAAAGCACCCATAAACTTACTGTAGGAGAGACCCATTGGATCAAGAGCTCCGTTGATGATGATGTTCCATACTCGGCGGGCTTCACCTTTCTTGTCTCTGCGGTGTGCGAAAGAATATGTTCCTGCGTGTGAGATGGCTTCGTTTGCTGCACGTTCTTTTGTTGAGCGACCGAAACGGTAACCCTTTGTCATTTTTAGAATCGTACGGCGATTTTTGAGTGCATGTACTGCTTTCTTTACGCGTGTCATGTGGGATTATTAGTTAACTGTCGATTAATTACTTATGGTTGCAATGAAACGAGTCTTTGCTTTGTTACTGATGGTGAAGTTTGCAAGACCCTTTTTCTTGTACTGTGCGCGGCGTCCTTCTTTTGCATTAAAATGGTTTTGGCCGCCTTTTCGTGCAAGGATTTTGCCGTTTTTTGTTACTTTCAGTCTTTTTGAATATGATTTATTTGTTTTCATAACTATTGTTTTGGTTGTGTAGGCGGTACTGTAGGTGTCGGGGCACTTTGTGCTTTTGCACCTTTCTCAATAATGACAGTTAGTCCTTTAAGACTTTTTGTTGGACCATCAGCTATTTTGAAATCTACCGGAATAAGTTTGAGTAAGCGTTCCAATCGTTCCTTGAGAAATTTTTGGTCAAGATACTTTGCGCGTCCACCGAGGAAGAGGTCAACTTTGACGCGGTTTCCTTCAGTAAGCCACTCGGATACTTTCTTTGCTTTCAATCCCAAGTCATGTTCACCGGTTCCGATTTTCACTTGAATACCTTTGACTTCCACTGTGTGCGATTTTGATTTTGCGATTTTGGCTTTTTTACTTTCGTCGTATTGATATTTGCCGAAATCTCCTATTCTCGCAACTGGTGGGTTAGCATTTGGCGAGACCTCTATGAGGTCAAATCCAAGTTCAACAGCTTTTGCTAGAGCTTCTCGTGTGGAAATAACACCGAAGTTTTCTCCATCTGGACCGATAACTCGGAGCTCCGCTGCTCGTATTTGATGATTTACGCGTACGCTAATACTCAATTATATGCACCACCCACGGTTTTGCATGGAACAATCGTCAGGAGGTGTGCTACTGATAATACCTATATCTAAACATATTTAGGGCTTTTTTGCAACCCGCATACTAAATTTCCCAAGAGCTTGGCACTCGAATGTACCCCTAAAGAATTTTCCTCAATGGCAAGCTTATAAATTCCATCAACTTTTGCCCAAATGAGCGCTTATTCCAGGTCTCTTTTTTGAGTTCTTCACATTGGGTTAGGTCGTTATTGAAATGCTCTACGAGCTGAGAAACACATTCTTTGTCAGAGCTCACCGCGTTACCTTCATAATTATATAGGAAACTCAAGCTATCAAGGTTAAAGCTTCCAATTGTTGCCCAATCATCATCTATCACAGCAGTTTTTGTGTGAATAAAAGAGGGTAGATATCTGTAGATTTTAATTCCCGATTGAAGGAGTGTGTGAAAATATGAACGCGATACTCTATCAACCCAAGCCACATCAGAAGAATAAGGGACTATAATTCGTACATCTACACCCCGACGTGCTGCTAGGCGAAGTACGCGAGTCATGCGTATGTCGGGAATAAAATAGGGTGTTGTTATATAAATTCTTTTACGGGCATTTCTAATAACGGCGATATAGAGATGGTAGAGTCTGCGTTGTTGAAATCGTGGGGCGTTTGTAATGAAGTTCCATGTTGTGTATTCACTTTTCTGTTTTTTAAATCGAAAGAATATTTTTTTCCCTGCCTTTTTCCACATTTGTTCAAAAGAACCCAACATTTCGTGTGCTATGGGTCCAGTGATTGCCAGGGATGTGTCGCGCCATTCCGCCATATCGTCTCGGATACCAACACCTCCTGTAAATGATTGCGTTCCGTCAATAATAAGTAATTTACGATGATCTCTGAAGAACCACGATGCGATAGTGTGAATTCTCCATAATCCAATATGGTTGAAAAAACGAATTTCAATGCCCGCGTCTTTCATTCGAGTTGGCAGGGAAGAGCTGTACATGTAGAAACTTCCAGCTGTATCACAAAGAACGCGGATTTTTATCCCTTCATGCGCTTTGCGAATGAGCGTCTCGGCAAATTTTTCTCCAATAGAGTCATGTTCAAAAATATATTGTTCAAGGTCAATACTTTCACGGGCTTGTTCAATAGATGCGAGCATCGCTTCCCAGGCTTTTGGCACTGATGTCTGAAAAGACCATGAGTAGTTCATAACTCTATTGTACACTGTTTCCTGCTGATCCTGTAGAAGGGCAGAACGTGAGGTTTTAAGTGGAGAGAGTTTGGTGTTGGGAAATGTGTGTTATGCACACATTCTTCTGGTATCTCCGGCGTATTCTAGTCAATAGCTTGGACGGGATTTGTAATTAATTGCATTGGCGCGCGAAGTAAAATTCCCATGTGTAACCGTTCGTTGTTGTAGTATTTTAAATACATCCTTAATGCTTTGTTGA
>JBAZVT010000022.1:0-18889 GCA_041660745.1 Minisyncoccota bacterium
ACAGTTACGCAATACGATGTTCAACGCGCAGTTCGCAACTTGAACAACAGACCACGCAAGAGACTTGGCTACGCGACGCCAAGTGAAGTGTTTAAGGGGTGTAGTGATTCAGATTAGAACTTACGAAGGTGTTCTATTCTTACTGATAGACACTTTCCGTCGGATGGACAGCATTCGCTGGGGGATAATTTTTTCGTTTCAATACAGAAACTCTACTCGAGTTTCTCCGGATCCTGAAAAAGTAAAAACCACCCAAGAGGGTAGCTTAAACTTTTTCGGCTTTAGGAAAGAATTATGGCTTATCGGCTTTCACCTTCAAAATCCTGAGCAACTTCACCAAATAGCATTGTGGTTGGATCAAGCTTTATCCATATACTTTTACCAACAGTTGGTTTTACGGTAAAGGACTCACTTGGTTTACGGGTTGCAAAATTTACCACAATGACATTTTCACGGTTAGTTCCTTTTGTTGTTGTTCCCTCATCGATATTAATTGATTGAGGTGCAATACGGTCACCTAGCAAGAAAGCATTTGATCCAATGTACCCCGTAGGAGTATTAAGTGCTGCTACCGTATAGAAGAACTGACCACTTCCACCTTGTTCTTGAGTTAATAGAAAGACGACATCCTCTCGTCCATCATCATTCAGATCGTGTTTGATCTCATTACCAAAATAACGAGTTACTGTTTTCGCTGCTGATCCGGGGGTGGATTCAATTTCAGAAACTCCATCAACCAAAGAAATTGATTGTCCTTCGATTATATAAGAGGCGTTTTTATAGTCTTTCGTTGAATTTTGATAATTTTGAATTTCTCTTTTTTGAGATGCTAGTTTTAAAACAATCAGGGCAGTTACAATTGCTAAAATGACGATAGGGCCCAGTAGATATTTTTTATTCATAAACATATAGTATCAGAATCAATGAAATTTCTAAACCTTATTTAGGTAAAAGAAAATGGTGGACTCGATTGTTTGGCTTACCGTTAGGTAGTAACCACATCGTCTTTAAAGACTATTCTAATGCAGCGCTCGGTTTTTTAGTTACGGTTGATATGTATATTTATCGAGATAATTAATGGAAGTCTTCAATAAGCATTTTGCAATTTACAGGGTTCATTTTTAGTATTGCGCTTTCAATCGCCCGACATGCTTGTCCTTGTCCGCACACATATACCGCACAATTATTGAAATCAAGATCATCTATGTGGTTCTGTATAAAACCTCGTAAGGGCCAACTAGTATCGGCTTCGTCTGATATGACTGCTTTATAAACACCGTTTTTAGATGTTGCTAATTTTTCGAATAAATCATCATAGAGCACCTCTTCTCTAGACCTGCTTCCTGTTAGGATTGAAAGCTCGTACACGTCAGTTGATTCGGAAAAGAAATGGGCAAGTGATTTAATGGGTGATACCCCAATACCAAATCCAATAAGAAATATTCTTTTTGACGACATTTTATCGGCAGTGTTGATACCTAAAGGTCCCATAATATCAAACTGACGTCCGAGGATATTTTTCTCAACAAATAGCGGACTTATTGTTCCGTTCGGAATTATTCTCACTGAGAGCGATACTTCCCGTTGATTACGATTGCTCGACGATATTGAATAAGCTCTTCTCACTCTTTTTCCTTCAACATCAGCAAAAACATTTATGAAGGATCCTGGAATAAAGCCAATATCTTCAGGTAGGGAAAGATGTATCTCCCGTGCGGTTGGTGAAATTTGATCAACCCCAGTGACAGTAGCTTTCATGGACATAATTTTCATAAATATTTAGGTTAGTTTGATAGAGTTTTTGATATGGGCTAGTCCGATGAGAATGGTCACTGCGATGATTGCAATAAATGCATAGGTGCTTCCAAGCGCTAACATTTCATAGCCTGCTCCTGCGTAGAAATAAACATACGCCAGTTTCTGAATTCTTTTCCAGTTTTTACCTAATATTCTTTTAGAGAATTTATTTGAAGTGACAATAAGAATGACGGCTGTAACATCACCTGTGTGAGCTAAAAATGACCAACCTACAATTGACCAATAGTCAGATGTAAAAAAATTTTCAACATAATCAGTGCCTCCGAGTAGGATTTTGGAGAGAATAAAAGAAACAATAATTGAAGCCGATAATACTCCAACTCCTTTTCTAAGAATGACCAACGTTCTTAACCACGTAAGTTCGGGAAAAAGATCTGATAAGGGTCGTATAATCATAACGAAAAACACCGCAGTAAGTGAAATTAAATACAGACTGTTTATCCAGCCTGCGATACTGTTCGGGGTATAAGCAAGGATTCCTGGCAAAATAGCCATGAGAAGAATTGAGATACCCAAAAAAATATTTTGTATGTATCGTATGGAATCAATGTAGGCTTTGCTGATCGTGTTCATTTAATTAAATATTAGTTTTCCGTTGTTATCAATTAATACAAACCTAACTCCCAAGGATCGAAACTTTGTAACAGCCTCGTTCAAATCAAGCGTGAAAGCTATCTTTGTCAGAGCATCTGCCCAGCCCCCATCCTTGTGAATAATTGTAGCAGATATAATACTGTTTTTAGTATTTGAGCGGCCATCTTTTCCAAGTATGTGATGATAGTTGGTTTCGTTATACTTCCATGTACGTTTATATGTTCCTGAAGTTGTGAGGGCACTATCTTCTATCGCCAGCGTGGTCACATCTCCTCCGCCAATAGGGTTGTAGATTTCAAATTTAAATTGTTCACCATTTACATCTCGCCCTCGGGTATATAAATCGCCGCCGATATTTACGATAGATCCAGGAAAATCTGATAATAATTCCGACAGCTTCTCCGCGACGTATCCTTTAAGAAAGCCTCCAAAGTCTAACATCTGGTCCTCGTGTAATGATATTGTGGAGTTGTCGAGGTTGATAGTGACAGAATCAAAGTCGATATTATAAGGAGCGTCAATGATGGAAGACGTTATACCGCCCATAAGCGAAAAGCTCTTGTTGTAGCCGTAACGCTTAATTTGAAATAGTGGGTTGAAAGAATGTTCCGTTTTCGTGTAGATTTTTCTTGCAGTGAGAGTTATGTCGAGGAACTCCTTGGAAACCTGCAAACTTCTAGTGTTATTTAACTTAGATAGTTCACTTTCAGGAACGAAACGCGAATATGTATTTTCATAGGCCCTGCCTAAGACAAGCAGCTTATTATAAGCATTATCAGCCAGTTCCTTTGAGTCAGAAATTATAGCAACGTCAAGGTCTGAACCCATCAATTTGCTGGAATAAGCATATTCATTCATAGTATAATATAGCTGTTAAAGCATGAATAGTACATGAAGATAAAGTTCATTTTCCCTTCATGAGTGTTATTTATGATTAGTATTGGTCCTATTTTCTGAATTTAAAATAAACATTTAAAATTAAATAAAAAATCATGGCACAGTATATTTGTATGGATTGTGGTTGGGTTTATGACGAGGCTCTTGGTTTGCCTGAGAGGGGTATAGCGGCCGGAACCAAATGGGAAAGCCTTCCTGATAATTTTCAGTGCGGAGAGTGTGATGTGTGTAAGTCGGACACGCATATGTGGCAAAAAGTAGAAGTAACGACAACATAAAATGAAAAAAGATTTATTCAATTTTATAGGAACTATTGGCGGTATTGTTCTGGTGTTAGTTGCTGTGGCCTCACTTCATAACTTTGAGGCGTCGGCTAAAATATCTGAAGAAAAGGCTTTGGTGATAGAAAATGAAAAACTGGAGTCAGAGAAAAGAATAAGTGAAATTCGGCTAGTTGAAGAGAATCGTCTCCAGACAGAGAGAGCTTCGCTTAAAGCAGAAGCGGAGAGACAGCTATTATTAGAGAGACAAAGACTACTTACTGCGCAAGCGGTGAATGCTCAGGCTCAGATAACAGAACAGCAGAGAGCCGAGCAGGCTCGCATTACAACAGATTTGCTTTCCGCTCAAGCTGCAGCCGCAGAACAAGCGCGGGTCAATGCGGAGCTATTAGCAACGCAACAGGCACAAGCAGCTGCACAACAGCAAACCGCAAAAAAAGCAGTTCGGACGACTCGCGCGAGTTAGAGTATGAAGATGACTGAGTCGTCCAAAATAAAAAATCCCCATCAGGGGGATTTTTATTGGCTCCGGAGGTTGGGAATCTTCCATTACATGGACGGTACCACAGATATTCGCTTACTAGCGAATTCTGTAGTCTTGCCTCCCTCACCTTCGTTCCGTCCGGCTTTTAATTGTTCCAAGTATTCACAATTAAACCCGATTGGATTTTCTTTTCGCTCAGAAGTTTAAGAAAATCTCAATCGGGCTTCGATCCCTACACAGAAGCTCTACCCAGAGCTTCTTCTCCGGAGCCTAAAAATCAAAAAGACCCCGAAATGGGGTCTGGTGTTTTTGGGGTAATGGGGTCAGGAGCTGTTGTTTGAAAATGCTGCGATATGAGCAAGTACAAACTAGATCTTTGTTACCGATTTACCTTGATAGGAATATCGTTATTTTTGGTGAGGTATATGAAGCATCTTAAGCTTTAGTGTCTTGTATAATGTCGAGGGAATAGTATTATTGTAGAATGGAAAAATTTGGACAACAGCTTGTTGAAAATACAACTGAAGACACGACCGAAAAAATACTCCCATCTTATATGGAAATGTATGAAATTTCCGGACAAGATTCGATCACTTTACATAGCTATGAACGTTATTTAAGGGATAAAGAAAAAGCTCATGAAATAGCTTCGGAGATTTTGGAATCAGCCCCTTTTTTGCGTAAGAAAATTTTTAATTCCCCAGAGTCGGAGCGTGCCAGTATTATCCGTGAACAATTATCAACTGATAATCCGATAGCACATAAGGCAAGCTCCGCTATGATATGGGCTGCTCCAGAAAATGAGCGCGAAGGTCTACGTGTACTGCTTGGTTCGCGTGTTCTTGAAAGTTTTAAAGGCACAGACACATCTTCACAAAGAGAATATGCATGGATGATTTGGGATGCTCCGCTTGAGCAGAGAACAGAAATCATTCGAATGGGAATGAGTATTAAACACGAATTGGTGCAGGAACCATGCACTCGTATGATTGAGTATGCCCCAAAAACAGATAGGGCAGAGCTCATTAGCGAAGGACTTGCTTCTGAAAATTATAATGTAAAGCTCGGAGTGGCCAGAATGATCTGGTCAGCGGAGGAAAGTCAGCAAAGTAAGCTTAAAAGTCAGGTGGCTGAGATGGTATCTAAAGGTTTCGAAGGAAATAATACGCAAGAGCATAAAGCATGCGCTTCAATGATCATATTCGCACCTGAATCAGAGCGGGAGGGTTTTCGAAATAAGCTGGCCGAGTTAATAAAAAACTGCTTTCAAGGAGGTAACATTGATGAACAAAAAGAATACGCGAGAGTTATAAATCAAGCGCCTTCAAATCTTCGAAAAGAGTTGCGTGATGAGGCGGTGCAGAAATTGGGTAATGCTCTCGTCGAACCATCGTTGTATAAGAATAAACGAGCTAATGATGAATCGTTTTCTCGTGAAGATTTTGAAAAAACAGGATCTGAATTAACTGTTGTTGGCGGTGACTTAAGATCCAAAACTATAATTCGACACATTGAATCGGAATCCTTTATTGTGTGGGAGAAGCTTTTTGAGAATCATAGCCTGTGGAAAGGAGAGGGATTCGACTATGTGCCCGTAGAGCCAATTCAAGCATTTAAACTCAGTAAGGATGGTCTAATAGACGTTTATAGCGGTGTGCTTGATCTCAATCTGGATGAGTGGAAGGGTATGGATGGAACTTTCATAACAGAACTTAAACAAGATAAAGAGAAAATTGTTGCCGTCTTGGCGAAGGTAGGTCTAAATCACGGTCATTATCATGATGGCAATTTCTGTCTGAGATTTTTTAGAAACGAAAACGGTGTCGTGGACTTTAATAGGAAGCCTCGACTCTATCTTATTGATTTTGATCAAGCAATGTTTCCGATTGAACAACAATCAAACTTCAACTAATTAAGCTCCAGAGGTAGGGCATCTTCCATTACATGGACAGTACCTACCGATGGATAATTTTTTCGTTTAAATACAAACTTAAAATTATACACATCGGGGTTTCGATCCCTAACATAAGCAAATACTTTTGCTTATTCCTCCGGAGCCTCAAAAACAAAAAGACCCCGAAATGGGGTCTAATGTTTTTGGGCTCCGGAGGTAGGGATCGAACCTACGACCAACTGCTTAACAGGCAGTCGCTCTACCGCTGAGCTACTCCGGAATCTATTCTTTTTTACTTTACACTATATCTTGGTGCTATCTCGACATTCCTTCATTGTAGCTCAGCGGAACCGCTGGTCACAGATAATTTTTTGGTAAAAATTTCTGCTACCCCGGCTCGGCATCTTTATGCCTCCGCCTTTGAAATGTTCCAAGTATTCACATTTCAACTACTCCGGAATGTGATTGCTATCATATCAGATTATAATAAAAAGTGAAGCGATATTGACAATTCATTTTGTTTATGGATATATTATCTTAGGAAAGGAAGGTGGTTTATGATCGAGGAAGGTTTCTATTTCGGGCACAGGTGTGAATCTACGGGTCCTTCGGGTGCACCGTGTGCTTCGGTGTTCGTAAGGTGCCGCATTTTTCAGGGATGTTCCAGCGAGTACAAATACTATTGTTGCTCGCACGCTCGACAGATGGGGCTCATTTCTGAGGGGAATGTACCCAGCACTGTCGCAGGGCAGGTTCCTGTGCTCGTGGTCTGTACTGGACGTTGAGCGCGAGGAGGGGGGATATTTGGGCCGAGCTTCGCGGAGAAGCCCGGCCTTTTTTTAATGCTATAATTCAACATATGAAAATTAAGCCTCAAAAAATTATTGTGCATGATCGTATGCAATCTAATTATGCATATGAGCTTACTGAACCAGAAGGGGAAAATTTTGACCCAGATTTTAAACCAGACCTGACACCGAAGGAAATACTTGAGCTCGGGGTTTTTGGTGGTAAATATATGACTGATTGTAGGGATGAATTTCCCAAAAGCTGGTTTAAAAAAGCAAAGTTAAATCATGAACGACAGGATGCTGAATTAAATTATTTTAAAATAAATGCGAGTCAACCACTGTCTGTGTGGCGGGCGAAAGGCTGGATTTATAAAGATGACCCACGGGGGTGGTTCCAGTGGTATTGTCGCTATTACATGGGAAGACGTATACCCGATGAAGATAAACGACAAATAGGTCGGTGGAGGAAAATGCGCCGACATGTGGGACAAATTGTTCAGAACTGTCGGGCGGGTGATGAGTTTTGTCGGCCAAAACAACGGCAGGCATTATTACATTGGGCGTATGATAGTAGAAAGTTATAGTTTTTTCAGATTCATTCCTTTTTCATTGCATGTGATATAATTAAGGGGTAAAAGTATTTTAACAAACATATGATTGTCACAAATCTAAAAGGAACAGGAATATCGATTACACCAGCAATAAATGATTATCTAGAGAAGCGTCTTTCAGGTTTGGCAAAGTTGCTTGAGGGTTCAGAATATATTTTAGATGTGGAACTTGCGAAGACAACACAACACCATAAGTCAGGGGATGTATTTAAGGCGGAAATTAATTTAAAACTAGAAGGAAAGCAGATGTACGCTGTAGTTGAGAGAGAGGATTTGTATGCTGCGATTGATGAGCTTAAGGATGAAATTGGTCGTCAGATAATCAGTGGTAAAGAAAAAAGAAAAACATTATTCAGAAGAGGTGCCCATAAGATAAAAAATTTAATTAAAGGAATTAATCCTTGGGGGGAATAGAAAATAAAAAAATAATTTCATAGAAAAAACAGACGACGCCCCTGCGGGGCGTCGTCTGTTTTTATTTTCTGAGTGCTTCGATACGTCGAAGCACTCAGTATTGTTCCAATGTTGCACTCCTTAGAAAATCTTGGAAATCCATTTCTTTTTTGCCTTCGGGGATAACACGATCTATGACGAGCTCGTTGTTTTCAAATCGCGCTTTCTTGATAATGACACGGATTCTTTTTCCTGAGCGTAGTGCAAAGAAATATGTTCCTGGCCAAATTGAAAATGCTTGTATTGTGAGGAAGTTTTTATGTGGGTCTCCAGAAAGGGAAATCAGTCCATCTTCTTTTTTTATCTTTTTTGTAAAAGTCGCATTGTTGTCATCTTGGACAGTTGTTTGAATTGTGCCAGCTATCCATGCTGGCAATGTATCAATGAGGAGCTGTGCACCCTCTTCCGCCATAAATTTCTGGAAGGTGTCATAATCAATCGGCCATACCGGGAGCGTTACTTTTTTCTGTGCAACGATTGGTCCATGATCCACTAATTCATCGATGCACATAATCGTAATACCGGTATCGCGTTTGTCCGCAAGTAGTGTAGATTGAAGAGGTGATGGGCCACGAAACTCTGGCAGAAGAGAGGGGTGGATGTTGAGTGTCTTGTATTTGGGGAGCTCAATAATATCTTTTGGAATTATTAAACCGTAGGCAGCAACAATAGACAGATTGCATCCAAATTCTGCGAAGGCTGTTTTAAACTCCGGAGTTTTTAATGTGGCCGGTTGTATAAAGGGGACTGCGTTTGCCTCAGCCCAAATTTTTGCAGGTGGTGGTGTTAATTTCAGATTGCGTCCCTGTGGTTTATCAGGAGCGGTTACGATAACTGTGGGAACAATATTATTTCTTTTTAAGGCATCTAAAACAATGACACTAAATTCTGAAGTGCCGAAAAAAGCGATTCGCAATGGTGTAGAGTTAGATTTCATTGGGAGGAATGTTTTGGAGATTTTCCGCTTTATCTATAAAGAGTACCCCCTCCAAGTGATCAGTCTCGTGTTGAAATGCTTGGGCAAGAAGTCCTGAGCCACCACGAGTAAACTTTTTCCCGTGTTCATCATACGCTTCTATGAGGGCTTTGACCGAACGATCCACTGTTCCGTAGTACCAGCGGACTGAGAGACATCCTTCTTCCATCGGTTTTTTCTTTTTTGATAATTTTAAAATACGAGGATTTATACATACAAGATCGTGATAGGTATTTACATCAACACCTTCCAGTTCTCCTTTGTTGTCCATAAGGGCAAAAATCTTTCGGGAGATTATAAAGATGCGAAGTGGCACGGCTATCTGGGGTGCTGCAATGGCCACCCCATCATCTTGAGAGTCTAAGGCTGTCTTCATTTCCTTCAAAATTTTTTGGATTTTTGGGGAGGTAATGTCTGCCACAGGAACGTCTGTCGCATGTTTTCTGAGTACGGGCTCGTCTTTTTGGACTATGTCTGTCATGGCTCTATATTCACACATTTTTGACATTCAATCAAGATGTGCCCATTTATAACACACTCTCTGGATCAACTTTTATCATAAAATGTGGCGGGAGGGCACGAAGCTTTTCTAATAGTTTCGCATCTGGCCAGTTGCCGTGAGGAAGTTTAATCAAGCCATTCATGATGTATCGTCCTTTCACCACTGACACAAAGGCAGGGAAAATAACAGTCTCATATCCTTCCATGGATTCTTGGAGTTCTTTCATCCGTTTCTGTACTGCAGTTTTTTCTCCTTGCAGTGTGAGTTTTATGAATGTACTAAAAGGGGGATATTCAAATTGTTTTCGTTCCTCTACTTCTTCACGGTAAAAATCTATAAGGTTGCCTTTGATTGCATAATCAAAAATCTTTTGACTTGCACTGCGTGTTTGTATGAGGAATGAATTTTGTGCAAGACTGCGCATCTTGAGTAGGATATGAAAAATCTTTTCTTGGATGCGGAAGTCTGGAATGGAGAATAAGGAATCAATAGAAACAATCGCAGCAGTATCTATTGGTTTGTGTAAATATGAAAGTGCCATTTCGGTGCCAAGTAAAACTGACCCGGGAGAGGAGTAAAACTTACTCATTTTTTCTAGGGCGCGTTTACGAGTCGTGACAGATTCTTTGTCGAAACGAATAATATTGAGATCGGGGAAACGTCTGTGTAATTCTTCCTCAACACGCTCAATGCCAATGCCTAAAGGTTCCAGTCTCCAGCTTCCACACTGTGCACATTTGTCGTCGGGTGCGCGTTTTTCACCACACCGTGGGCAGAGATAGTAGTTACCCTGCGTGCCCTTGTGAAGGATTATGGGAGTACTGCAGACGCGACACATGGATACAGTGCCACAATCACTGCAGACGGTGGTAGGTGCAAGGCCTTTTCGTGAAGCAAAAAGAAATGCATGTTCGTTATTTTCTTTATTTGTCTTTATTAATAGTTCTAGCTCAGGACTCACAAAAGAAAAATTACCATCAGAATCTTTTTCGGCTTTGACCATGTCTACGACAGTTTGTTCAGCAAGACAGAGCGAACGGAATTTCATGGGGCCAAACTCATGTAGTTCATTGTTTTTATATCTCCACACCGTTTCTATACGAAGAGCAGAATCTGCAAAAATTAATCGTGCGTGTATCTTTTTTGCATACAGCTCCGCGAACACCCGCACATCTACAAATGGACGGTACATCCCTTTGTAGTTCTTTGAGCTTTCTTCCTCAATAATAATTGTGCCGAAATCTTTGCGATTAAGACAGAGGAATGAACCCGTTGCAATGACGACGATCGGGTGTTTCTCTGTATAGATAGCATTAACTGCAGTAATCAACTCTTTTGGAGTGAGAGAGTTGTGAAGTGCAAAGGTGTATTTTTCAACACCTTTTTCCAAAGCTTCCCGTACATTTTCTATATCCTCCAGTGTTGGCAAACAGATAAAAACAGAATATCCACGGGCAAATTCTTCTCGGATAAGGCTACGGTAGTTTGCGTATCGTTCCGTGTCTTCACTTTGTAGTACGAATTTCTCTGATGTGCGTATGTTGGTGTTTTCTATTGCACAAGTATTGATTTTCTTCGCATTTTCAAAAAGTAACTTCGGTGCAAGAGAATATATAATCGCGCCCGGAGTGGTAGCAGCATAATCTGCATATTCGTCTATACATTCTATAAAAGAATGCGGCAGGATATGATCAGATATAATTCCCGAAACTTTTTTTAAGGTAAAATCTGCGGCACGTAAATCCGTCTTTAATTCTTCAGCCTCGCGTTCTTCTATTACAAGAGCGGGGATTTTTTTGGATCGGAGGGGTACAGATACCACAGATCCTCGCGGAATAGTATTCGCGGAAAAATATGTCAGAGTTTCTTTGTGTATACCTTTTGCTATCGGTATGACGGTGAGGATTTTCATTGATCGAGTGTGAGCGTGCTTAAATTGTTGTCACTTAACACAAACAGCAACTGTTTGTCGTTGTTTGCGAAAAATATTGGAGATGCTCCTGTAAACAGGGGTTGGAAGTTTTGAATTCCTCTTTTGTCCACTTCTAGGGCGTATATGCCTTTGTCTGTTGAAAAAACAATAACATCATTACGTTTTCCGTAAAAATCGGCAGAACGTATTGCTTCTATTGATTGAATAACAGTTGTTGTCGCTGAACATTCGGTGCTGTTGCAATAGGATTCAGGCCTACTACTAGAAGTATTTTCCCATCGCACGAAGATTGAATTGTTTTCTACATAAAGTTTTGCTGCGCCATCCACTGAGGTCGTGGTAATTGTGCTTGGTAAAAACTTTTCCTGATAGAGACGGGCCGAGATGGATTCAAATTCAGGATCGTTCCAGAGAATAGGTAAGAGGTTTGATTGTTGGGGCGCAATAAAAGGCGAGAGGTGGGCGGCTGTGTTGTTTGCAATAGCAATCGGCTTTGCCCATGGCCAGAAATCTTTTTTTGAAATTATCACGGCGTATTGCCCAGGATAAAGATTTTTTATTGTAAATTGCGTTCCTTGTTCTCCGGTTGTTCCTATTTTTTCATCATCAAGAAAGATATCAGCACCCGCTATTGGTGACGTGATAGTGATGGAGCTCGTACGAATAATTGCAAAAGGGGACAGAGTCACTCTATATCTATTTATATAGCACACGCCAATTACAAGGAGAACAGCTATGGCTGCAATCGTCCAAATTCTTCGAGAGACTGTTTCTTTTATTTTTTGTTTGTTCATCATGGCGGTACCGTTTGAGTACTGACATAATAGTATAAAAAGTGAGAAAAGACCACCCAGAAGCTACGTTTTTTAAAAACGTAGCTTCTGGGTAAGCTATCTTCTAGGGCTTAATTGTGCTATGATTTTTTCGTTAAATTAAAAGGAGGAATGGTGTGTTATACATACGATAACCTAATCTGAAACAATGAATACTAACAAGGAACGATTCGTTATAAACGGTCTTGGTGGCGAGAAAAAACTACGCGGCACTATTCCTGTGTATGGTTCAAAGAATGCTATTTTGCCGGTCATGGCCGCGACTGTTTTGTTTAAAGATGAAGTGCAGTTTTCTAATATTCCTCATATAGAAGATGTGGCACGTATGGCAGAACTCCTTACAGCGATGGGCGCACAGATTGAAAGTTTTTCTGGCAGAAAAATGAAGATTGCAGGGAACAAAGTTTCAACACCAGATCTAGATTCCAGGCTTGCAAAGAAAATGCGTGCGTCAGTTATTCTTACGGGATCAGTTTTGGGGAGGTTCGGTAAAATGTCCATTCCACATCCAGGTGGTTGTGTGATTGGTGCCCGTCCAATTGATTTGTTTATTGATGGATTTCAGAAAATGGGTGCAAAGGTAGAATTGAAAGATGAGCGATATAAATTTACTGTTCCAGGTAAGGTACTAAAGGGTGCAGAAATATTTTTCAAAATGCAGTCTGTGACTGCGACGGAGGCATTTATTATGGCTGGGGTTCTTGCAAAAGGAAAAACGGTTTTGAAGAACGTTGCAATGGAACCGGAGATTATTAGTCTCGCAGAATATCTTGTCTCGTGCGGTGCAAAAATAAAAGGCATCGGAAGCACTACTCTCGAAATTGCCGGTACTGCTGGAAAACTTCTTTCGTCAAAGGGGAAAATCTATAAAACAATTCCTGACAGGTTAGAGGCTGGTGGTTTTGCAGTGCTCGCAGCTCTCTGTGGTGACGACATCACAATCACAGGCTGTAATCCTGCGGACCTGCAAATAATTATTGATTTATTGAAGCAGTCAGGGGTGCCGATAGAGACAACCAAGAACACAATTCGTGTGCATGGGAACGGAAAAATTCCAAACTCTGATTTTAAATCATTTGGTTTCAAGACACATGAACATCCGGGTTTTCCAACAGATGTTCAGGCACCGATGACGGTTTTTCTTACTCAGGCGACGGGGGAGGGACTGGTTTTTGAAACTATTTTTGAAGGAAGACTCAACTATACACAAGACTTGGTTCGTATGGGAGCTGACGTGGTGATGTGGGATCCACATCGAGTTATGGTCAAGGGTCCGACTGCATTGAAGGGTAAAGAATTAGAAGGTCCTGATATTCGAGCAGGACTTGCGTTTGTGATTGCTGCAATTGTAGCAAAAGGAAAATCAACAATTGATAGTATTTACTATATTGATCGAGGATATGAAAAAGTGGAGGAGCGATTACGTGCTATCGGGGTAGATATTCAGAGAGTGAAAGTTGAAGAGGCTGCGGTTGTGGAAATCCCTGTAGGAACGAGTGAGATAATTAAAAATTAATAATTTAAAAGTCCGACCTTTTTGCCGCAAAAAGGTCGGACTTTTTTATGTATTTTCTTTTTCTATTGCTTTATGCTAATACTATTGTAGAGGTTCTAAACACACGTAACCAAACGGAAGGAGATGGCGTATGGATTCGCACGTTTCTCGTGGCGGGAGTATCTTGTTGCCCAATTTCCACCCACGTTCATTTCGTGAGGTGATTGAGCCGAAGATCCTGGAGATTCTTAGGGGGGCGCTTGAACTTACCGAAGTCTCCCCCGAGGACACATTTGGGGAGATCGACGCTGACTACTCGACAGATCTTCTTCATGTAGTCCATCAGATTCGGATGTTGGTAGGCCGGTTCGACCTCTTGGAAGGGTGGATGAAACAGTTCCGCACCTCCGGGGAGATTGCGCCCATTCAGGTGGGGCAGTTGGTCGACGCAGTTGTAGATGATCAGACTGTCAATGTCTCCATCGCTGCCTATTTTGGATTCTCACTCCCCATCAAGATGGCGCAGCGGTTTGCCGATTACCCCGTACAAATGGATTCCTACGATGTTTTCATGATCGTCGGAACTCTCAGAGTGATGTATCCCTTGGCCGCCGTGTATTCGGAAGAAGAGCTTCGTGCGTTCGTAGCTTCCCGACACAAAATCGGTATGCTGACAGGGGAGGAAATTGCGATGCGGGTTACGACACAGACGAGGCTCGCCATCGCGGCGCATCTCGATCAAGAACTTCAGTCTGCTGTGACGTAGCACCGCTGTGGACTCCCAGCTCTTTGCGCCAGTCTTGTTATGAGCAAGACTGGCGCTATTTTGTTGTCAAAAAAAAGAAAACAGCGTAGTATGGGACGTATATGGGAATTTTCTCAAAAAAGCTAGGAATAGATCTGGGAACAGCAAATACTCTCGTGTTTGTTCCTGCGAAAGGAATCGTTTTAAATGAACCTTCTGTTGTGGCTGTTTCTGTTGAAGACAACAAGATTCTTGCTATAGGAAATGAAGCTAAGCAAATGGTGGGTAGAACACCTGAAAATATTATTGCTTACCGTCCGATGCGAGACGGTGTTATCGCAGACTATCGTGTGACAGAAGCAATGCTTCGTTACTTTATCAACAAAGCTCTCGGCAAGTGGAATATTGCAAAACCTGACGTCTTGGTTTCTGTACCTGCAGGCATTACATCTACAGAGCGTCGTGCGGTGATAGAAGCGACAATTCGTGCTGGAGCGAAGAATGCGTATGTTGTGAAGGAGCCAATTCTCGCAGCTATTGGTGCCGGTATCCCGATTTACGAAGCTCATGGGCATATGGTGGTGGATATTGGTGGAGGCACAACAGACGTCGCTGTTATTTCCCTTGGAGGTATTGTTGCATCAACTTCGGTTAAGTGTGCTGGAAATAAAATAGATGCTGCGATTGCTGACTATATCAAGAAGACATTTAATCTTGCTATTGGAGACAAAACTGCGGAAGAAGTGAAAATAAAAATCGGCTCTGCTATTCCGATGGAAGAAGAATTGGTGGTGATTATTAATGGGCGAGATTTTATCTCTGGTCTGCCTCGTTCTGTGGAAGTGAAGACAAATGAAATTGTAAAAGCAATCAGCAAAGAGCTTCGTGATATGGTTAAGGCGATCAAAGATGTGTTGCAGGAAACACCTCCAGAACTCGCCTCAGATATTATTGATAGTGGAATCATTATGACAGGGGGATCGTCCATGCTTCGCAATCTTCCTGAACTTGTCTATCGTCGCACTGGTGTGAAAGCTGCATTGGCAAAAGACCCTCTCTATTGTGTTGCAAAAGGAACTGGTATCGCCCTTGAGCACTTGGAGACATATAAGAAGACGATCATATCAAAGAGATAACTATAGAAAAAAACAGAGACTAAGCCTTATATCTTCAAGAAGGCTTAGTCTCTGTTTTTTGTTTAAAATACTATATACTACTATCCATGCAGCTGTTGAAAGATAGTTATAAGAAAACTGGAGCACTTCACCACGCGTATGTTGTGGTAGGGGATGTTGCTCAGGGAGTTATCGAGGTAACTGATTTTGTTGAAAAGACGCTAAAACATTCCACGCGAGGGAATCCTGATTTTTGGCTGGCACAGCATGATGTTTTCGGTATTGATGAGGGGAGATTGTTGAAAGAGACCCAACAACAACAACCGCTTGCTGGAAGCAAAAAGGTTTTTGTAATTGGCATGCGCACCATTACTCAAGAAGCACAAAACTCTTTACTGAAAGTTCTTGAAGAGCCAACATCCAGCACGCACATCTTTTTCGTGCTTCCTTCTGCAGAAATGTTACTTCCCACACTTCGTTCTCGTGTAGTGGTTGCTCACGTCAGTTCTATCGCAGAAGATTCTGACGTCGTTGCAAAAAAGTTTCTTTCCGCAACACCCGTAGATCGTTTTAAAATAATTGCTCCTGTTATAGAAGATAAAGACAGGGCGGCAGCAACTATTTTTCTTAATGCGCTTGAAAAATATATTAGAGAGGAAAAAGGGATTACTCCTGAGACTGCTTCCGTATTACAGAAAATTCTTGAAGCAGAAAAGTATTTATATGACAGATCATCATCTCTTAAAATGCTCCTAGAATACATTGCGGTGACGGTTTAAGAGTTAATGGCCATTTAAGCAGTCTAAAATACCACTTCTGTGTTAGCCTGTATGGATAGAACAGTTAAAAACTACAGAGCATGTCTAAAAAAAGTGTCCTCAGTGTGGAAAAACGAGGGTAAAGAAGAACGGAAAGAGAAGAAATATACAGCACTACCGATGTCCTGATTGCAGCAAACAATTTCAAAATGAAAGAAGGCCACATAAATCTGAACAGAGAATTTGGAACGACCATGTCTGGAAAAGACAGACTGTTGATGATCTCAAGACAACATACGGAAAAGGAGAGCATACGATTAGAAGAATACTCGATCGAGTTGTTGTAAGAAAAAGTAAAATCATACCAGCACAAAATGTGGTATGTATTTTTGATGCTACTCACCTCGGCGAAGAGACTCTTTTAGCTGCGCGAGAACCAAACCTGAAAGTGAATCTAGGGTGGGAATGGATACCATCTGAAACGAAAGAAAGCTATTCACTACTTCGCTCAAGTATTGAATCAAGAGGATTCCACCTCACTGCCGTCGTTTTAGACGGCAGAACAGGCATACCAAGGGTTTTTGAAGGATTACCGGTACAAATATGTCAGTTTCATCAGTTACAAATTGTGAGGCGAAAGCTCACGCTTCGTCCCGAAACTGAAGCTGGACAAACATTACTTTCAATTGGTTTTTCAATAGCAAAAAAGAATGAAGCCACTCTCGCACATGATCTTGCAGAATGGTTCAAAACATATGGAGATTTCATCAATGAACGTAGTTACACTCTTGGCACTAAGCGATGGAGATACACACATCGTAGAGCACGATCTGCATACAACAGTTTAAAAAGAAATCTCCCTTTCTTGTATACATACCAAAAATATCCAGAACTCAAGATTCCTAATACAACAAATTCATTAGATGGATACTGGAGTCGTCTCAAAAATCTTTTGAGCGCTCACTGAGGAAAAAGCACAGAAAGAATCAGGAAGATTGCAACTGAGATTCTGAGAAAACAGACTGCTTAAATGGCCATTAGACCAAAAAGAAGCAGGGAGCATGATTCGTTCATAGTTCCTCCATATTTTTGTCGCACAATTTTTAATTATTGATAACAAAAAATATATGTTTATCGTACGAGAAACTTTCACAGCAAAGCCTGGCCATGCTCGCGAATTAGCAAACATAATGAAGGAACCCGTGTCAGAAGAACTGGGTTCTGATGTTGTGGTGATGCTTGATTATGTTACTAACTATAATACTGTTGTTATTGAGTATAGGGTAAAAAATTTAGCTGATTTTGAAAGCATGACAGAAAAAATGAGATCAGCAGCGCGAGGTAAACCACCTGCTCCATATACAGAATTATATACAGTGGGAAAGCGGGATATTTTCAAAATTGTAGAGTGAACCTATTATAGGTATCTCACAAATTTTTCATTCTAAACCCCTACCATGCATATGGGTTCTTTCATGTACATTTAACCAAGGAGGGGTCATGTCTGATACACCAAAAGGAAAAGAGGGACGCTCTGTCAAACTGCCACCTATCTACTTCCTGCAATACCGTGATGGAACACGCCTCGGCGATAAAATTCCAGGCAGCAAATATTTACGTGCCTTTTGTGAACGCTGTCACTTCCCTATTCGCGTTTCGAGGGAGCGCTTCGTACAGTGGCAAAAGAAACTAGGTTCGACTAACAGCAAGACTGTTCCATTCTTATGTGACAACTGTGGATCTGGTGCTAGTAGTTCCCGAAATTTCGCCAAACACACGCCTTCCCAGCGCAACAAGGGACAGACCCACGACAACCACTGATACGCGACTTCTGCAAAATGTTTTGAACCCGCTCCCTACAAAGACGGGTTCAATTTTTATATAAAAAATTAGGGGACGCAACATTGCTGTCGCGTCCCCCCTTTGTTCCACCACTCATCTCACCGAAGTTCAACCCCGCGCTGCTGTCGCTGAACGACGAGCACGGCCGGCGCGCCCCCTGAGCATGTCTTGAAAAAGACCACCCAGAAGACCACCGCCACGACCACCAATGTCCAGATCAGGAAAATCGAGCCCCAGCTCGCCAAGGAGGTCACCGAAGTCGCCGGGGATAACCGGGAGGTGCACTCCAATCGGCACCATCCAGATTGTCCACTCCTTGAGAAACAGAAACTCGACATTAACCGGAGCATTCTTGATCTGCGGGAACGTCTCCAGGACGGACTCGACGAGCATGTTGCCGAACTTGACGCAACGGGCTTCGGCATCGGCACAGATCTGTTCGATCGATTTACCATTGCCGTTCACCCGTTTGCCGCTCTGCAGACGCCCATGATACCTCTCCAGCCGCACACGACTGTTATTCATGAGCACCCAGAGCCGCTTCATGTCATCAGGCATGTGACCGACAAAGATCTTGCCGAACTCGGGCTCTTCCGACGGACCAACATAGTTGCCAAGTTTGACCTCGTCAAGCTCCTTGCCAAACGCCTCAATTTCGGCGACTTGCGCCAGGAGAGCATTCCGCCGCGCGAGCATTGCCTTCGTATACATACGACGCACCTTCATCCTTCCACCAAAGATCACTACCTTATGGCAGTCCAACACATATTGAACCATTCCATAGCTTTTTATATTTAAGCATATTTAATAAATAAAGTCAATAATTCCGTAATGGTTCAATAGCTTGGACGCAACTAAGGTAATATA
>JBAZVT010000023.1:0-15955 GCA_041660745.1 Minisyncoccota bacterium
GCCAGCTTGACCGCTGACTCTCTGAATTCGGCACTATAAACTTTGGGTTTTTCTTGACTCATTGGGACTCACTCCTTCTTTACACGTATTTTAAGGAATGTGTCCGGTTTAGTGTAGCCACATCAGTCCGTCATGTAATTCGGCACTCGTTGGTGAATCAGAACAAGATATGCGTGATGGCAAATTCTTTTGGCCTGACTTAACTCGTGTCTTTCCAAAACCCAGAAGGCTACTAGGTTCTGGCATCCCAGATATGGTCAAGAAGTCGATTGATGAAGCAGAGAGATGCGTTCAAGCAGGGGCTTTCTTAGCTGCCACAGCAATGTGTGGCCGTGCACTTGAAGCAATTTGCCGTCACTACGGAACAAAGGACACTTATCTTGGTGCCGGTTTGAAGGAACTGCGTGACAAAAGCATTATCGATGCTAGACTTTTTCAGTGGAGTGAGGAACTAAGAGACCAAAGAAATATGGCCGCTCACGCAACTGACCAAGTAATTTCAGCCCAAGACGCTAGTGATGTGCTCTCTTTCACTTACGCAATTATCGACTACGTTTTTTTGCTCGCCATGAAGTTCGAGCAATTTCAGAAACGTAAAGACTTACGCAAAAATGAAAAACAACATGCCAAAAGCACGAAGTCCGATACCTAACCCGGCACTCAACCTCGCTCCCTTGGGTCGCTGGACGCTGCGCGATAAAGCCGCGCAGCGCCGGTTAGCTCTACGTTATGTCTTTATTATTATCGGGAATTTATGAGTAGTAATAATCGGGATGATTTTGCTTCAAATGACAAACGGATAATGGCTGAACGTGTTAGCTGGAAATGTTCTTTTCCTGGTTGTGGCATAAATACTGTTGGACCAAATTCAGATGATCTTACTAAAAAAATAAATAATGGAATCGCTGCACATATTTATGCAGCAGCTCCAGGGGGACCACGTTATAACCCTAATATGACTTCAGATGAAAGAAGACATATTTCTAACGGTATATGGATGTGTCGAAATCATGGCAATTTGATTGATACTGATTATACAGAATATTCGGCTAGTACTTTAATCGAATGGAAAAAACAAGCAGAACGTAGAGCTTCTGAAAGTATGAAATTTCCTATCCAAGAGAATATCGGTAGAAATACAACTCTTATTCAATTAGGAAGTAATATTATTTATTTTGCCAAATGGAATTCAATTCATGCACAACAATGGAGTTTTGAGCTAGTATCTCCATTAATTGGTGATTTATATTGTTTAAACAACTATATTCTTGAATTTAAAAATGTTTCGGAAAAAGAATCGTATGTTGTTATTGAGTCTCAAGGCGACGCGAGAAAAATTATTGATGTTAAAATTGAAATATCTTCAGAAGGAAAATCGATTATTTTTATTGATGTAGATAAAAAACCTAGCTCTAGTAATCCACATAGCTTAGGCATGGATTTGAAAATTGATGATACTGGTGATCTTTCAGTTTTTAACGGCGATATTGCAACTGTTCAGGGAATTGATGCAGCCAAACAGATGATTTCGATATGTATGAGTACAATAAAAGGAGAAATTACAAATGCTAAGGAACTCGGATCATTGGCTACACATTATTACAACGAGTACAAAGATAATTTGGAAATTTTTAGTAGGTTAATTTTTTTAGAGCTTATTCGATTATCGTTAATCCCTTTAGAACGGATAAATCGAGAGGAAGCTCCATCGCTGCATTTTGTCAAACGTTTTATAAGTGTTAGTATCACTAGTGTTGAGTTAGTGCATAGTCGTTTTAAAGCCGACATAAAGCTAGAGTGGGGAAATGGAGAGCTTTGGGAAGGCAAAATTCCAATATTTATATTGCAAACATAATAATGGTTTTCTAAATGGCATATGCGCATTATTTAGCAACATAACATTTCGCTCAACAGGGACTGGCCGTATCGTGGCCATTTTGAAGTTTTAAAATTAATTCAGCTTTTGTGGCTTTGCTTATTTCCCTAGAAACGGCCAGCCCGTTAGCTTTACGTTAGGCTTCAAACTTAGATTCTGCCCGTAAAATCATTTGCTCAACATCTTTACAAGCATTAATATAATGCGATTCAACTTCAGGATGTTGATTTCTGAACACTCGAAAAACTTCATCAGCAAAAGCTTGCCCAATGGTTTCAACGCCATCAAAATCAAAAATAACAACTTTGAACCGATCAATACGAACCAGTAGCCTCTTTGCCTGAGAACGTGAAATTAATTTTTCATGCCCATATTGCGCCAAACGAACAGGGACAACAGTTTTTGAAAAGCTGTAGTTTTCGTCTGAAAACTCATCAAAAATTTTTTTTGTTGTTCGCGCCGTGTTGTTATTAAGTTTCATAAAAACCCCCGTTCCTGATTGTGATTTTTGAGTTTCTAAAATCCAATCCTCCACTTTGTTATGCTGATGTGAAAAATATACATTTCCTGACAAAATTTTGAAGTCATCAAACATTCGTGATGAAAAAAAGATCCCTTCACCTGAGTGGTTAGCTGGGTCAGTCGTTAGTTTTCCCTTCGAAAGCTCAAGGACAGCATGTCTCTCATCAATTAACTCCAACTGACGCTGAATTTTTTTAAATATCCCCTCCCCATCGTCGTACATTATAATTTCAGTGGATGTCGCTGTTTTTTTCAAATGAACGCTTACGTTTTTTCCTGCTGAATGGTCAATGGCGTTATTTAGCATTTCAGTAAAACCGTAATTCCAAATATCCATAACGTTATCAGGTAACTGCCCAAGACGTAGGTAAATATCATTTTTCCAAATAACATGCTCTTCAAGTAGGTTGCTTAAATTATAAATGTGTTCCCATTGCTCAAGCGGTTGCAAAATGTAATGTCTACTGCGCGTAGTGCCTCGTATAAGCAATGCTCTTTGTTCCACTAAACAGTGAATATGCTTATTTACCGCTTGGCGGGAGATTTCGAATGTTTTCGCAGTAAGATTAGCAACATCATTTGGGTAATGTTCAACATTATCAAGAATAAATTGGCGAATCTCTTCGCCTCTTTTACGCAATTTAGCCATATAAATTAGCTCATTTAATTGTCAATAGTAGTTTTCATTATTGTCAATTAAATAATTATTATTGTCAACCTACGATGGGGCAGTTTGGCTTTTCTGTATTGCAGAGCCTAACAAGTCAGTCAAAGGGACGCGCCGCCCGTTAGCGGTTTTGAAGTTCTGTTTTTATCAAGGTTAGGCGGCTTCGTTTTGCTTTCGTTAGCGGCGCGCCCCTGTAACGTTACATACTCTAGGAGTGTAAATTGAAGGAAAGGTTAGAAAAAATAAAAACTCTTTCACAAGAAAACGCTCCAAATTTAGATTTTTTAAGAGCTTATATTGGTTGTTTAAGTGATGAAGAAACAAAGGATTTACTTATTGATGTCTCTATTAGTGACATTAATCTTCGTGAGTTAGTATTAAAAAAATTAGATTATGATTTAGAAGGTGGCTTTGGTATTGAGCATAAAAAAATTATAAGAGACCTCATAAAATTAGCAAAAAAATCAGAATATAAAGAAGAGCTTAGTATTGCATATTGTTTAACAAGGTTACTTCTCCATACAAAGGGAAATGATCAGGTATTAATAATTAAATTTTTTCTTAATTCTGAAAGAATTAGTTTCAGGAATAGAGCATATAAATATTTAGCTGATCATTTTAAGAAAGCTTATTACCCATTAGTACTCTCTGCATGGGAAAAATACAAAGATTATAGAGCTGTAATAGTAATTATCAATAATTTTGATAGTGAATATTTATATGACAATAGGCTTATCATCTCTAGGCATATTAAATCAGGTTCGCTTATGGGAAAGCTATATATTAAAATCGGGAAAATAAAGCCAGAAGCTATAGAAGAGTTATTTAGTTATGACATAAAAACATATTGTTATTGTCTTGCAAAATTGAATCTTCAATTACCAGACATCCACTCGAAATCAATATTTTGCTCAGAAGATAATGGATTACTTTTATGGTCATTAGGTAGAATCAAGGCATGGGATCTTATTGAAAAATTAGAATCCGAATTTAATTTAAAACGTATGTAACAAGGCGCCCCACCTGACCGCGGGAAGCGCAGTTTGTTTTTTAAGGTCAGTTTTTTATCAAAGTTCACTGTATTGCTGGAGTTCATCGTATACCCTCCCGCGTCAGGTGAGCTTGTCGTTAGGCATTAATAAACATGCGACCTGACATTCTCCCAATTGAACCTTTATCACAAGTTGTGTTCATACACGATTATTTACAGCTTGTATTTCAAAACGCTTGTTTTAGCATTTATAACGCCGTCGAGCTAAGGCAAGGCAATATTTCGTTGTCACAAGGTCAGCCCGGCTTTTGTGACGGCTTGGTGAGCCTTATTGGCCAGCCACTCACATCGGCTTCGGCTAGCCCATCGCTGTCACTCACTTTTCAAAGTGGCACGGTTTTAGTCCTTGCGCAGTCCGGGCAAAATTCAGAGGCGTGGCAATATAACTCGTTTGGTTGGCCAATCGTAGTGGAGCAAAATGCCTAACATGGCGCTCAACCGGAGCGCGGTTATAATGCGGCTTTGTTTTTTCAGCTTTCCGTGCTGCGCCCGGTTAGCTCTGCGTTAGGTTGTACAAGAAAATTAAAAGATCAAAGGGGTCAGATTAATTGATTTACGCTCCGATGGGTTTTAATCAACAATCAAACGAAGTCTGCCCCCTTTATTAGCGCCGATTCCTTACCAGATGGACAACATTTATCCAAAAATGGTAAGGAATGCAACGATTTACTGACTAACATACCATCGCAAAGCTTATATCACTCGAGGCTTCTACTAGAAGCCCCTAAAAAGGTTGCCTATCTTAATCTAGTGGTTAGGCAAAGCTGTATTGCTATATTGACGGATGTAGCCTTATTACAGCTAATTTTTCCTTAGGTAAAATGCTTTGGATTAGGTCAGCGAATAGCAATAAGATTTCACAATGTTGGTACCCGTAGTGTTTACAGTAATAAAATTGATGAAATTCTCTAGTACGGTGTTTTGCGCTGCCGTGCGTGCTGCATTGGCAACACGGATTCCATACTGTTCGATACGGTTATGTGTTGGCGCTACATTGTACGGATAAGTGTGGTGGAAGCCTGAATTGAACGTTTTTACGCCACTCACCACTTTACAAATGGAAGACTGGGCAATAAATCCATAAGCATACGTCCCCGTTTTAATCGATGAATAAGTCGAGCTGATATTGGGCTGGGTAAATATATGCGCGGTTCCCGCTACGGGGTACGGATTGGCTGGCCAGGTAATTGACCACGGGGCTGAATTTAAAACTTGGGCGGCAGCAGTTCCATAAGGTGCCTTATTTGGGTCGGCAAGAACAATATTGGTCGTTAAGGTTGATGGCAGTCCGGCGCTTATGTCGAAGCTAGGCGACCAAAGTTCAAGTTCACCTACTGCGTATTTGAAAGGAGCCCCGACAATTAAGCTAGGGTAAGTTGTTTGCAGTGCTGTTGGGCGGGTCTGATCGGCCGATAGGAACAGGTCGTAAGTCACTGTGTGATTGATGATCTGAGTTTGCAAGGTACCGGATGAATCAGAATTAAAAGTAATACTGGTACCCGGATATACTAATTTAAATGCCGAAATGAGCGAATTCATTGTTGCGGTGTAATTCGCGGCGACAGCGACATTAATCGTGGTGACAGCATGCGCGGAGAAGCTTGCCAAACCTAGGAACGGCAAAAAGCCCATTAATACAATTTTGAATTTACGAGTTAACATTGAAATTCCTATAAATAAATGGAAATGTTATGGGTGACATAGACTTAAGTTATTTGCGGATTTTAAAATTGTTCGCCTAACCGCATCAAAAACTCGGGATACGAAAACAGTGCTCAATAAAATTGTTTCTTCCGGCGCCAGTGCTTAGAAAACTGATGAAGTCTGCCAATTCCGCTTCTTGTTCCTGCGTACGTGAAGGCTTGGCTATCTTTATACCGGCCAGCAAAATTGGGACAACATTAGTAAATTCATAATGGGAACTGCCTGGTTCAAATTCCTCTGTACCCGCAATTGCCGAACAAATTTGCGATTTTCCAGTGAAGCCATACGCGGTTCCTCCTGCTGCAACCGGTAAATATTCAACTGCTGCAAAGGATGTAGTCGCATCTGGAGTTTTAAGCACTTTTTGTTTGCTGAGCGCTAAAACATAAGTTTTGTTGAGCAACAACGTTGCAGCGATGCCGTATGGATCAAGCGATGCAGGATCTGGGATGGAAAACTTTTGTAGATTATTCAGTGTCGGCACACCTTGGCTGACATCAACATTTTTTTCTGCACTCGAGTAGAAAACAAGCGGGTCTTGTGCATAGGCGAACGGTTTGCCGGAAACTAACTCGGGATGATGAATTAACAATCCCTCTGGCGCAACAAAGGACTGGGATAAAAATAAGTCAGGGACAGCATTGCCACTGATAATGCCAGCTTTGGCTTCATCATCCGGCACAACCTGTAAGGAGATACTGTATCCATAGGTTGCCACGGGAAAATCATTGAGGAAATCGGCGACAAGATCAGCTAGGGCATTTGCCGCAACCGGTGAGACAGTAATTGTGATGGTGCTGGGTACAGGTGCTGCCTGAACGGACTGGCTAATTAACACCGAAGCTGAAACAGCGAGGGCTAAATTTCGGACATTTCTTAATAACATTAGAACTCCTATAAGCATTAGAAATTAAATATGCGTAATAACTCAATTTGAAAATCAAAGGCGCAAAAAACACGTGTAACCTGAAAGCCATTATGGCTTATCGTGATATTTTACTAAATATAACGATAACGCTAATATTATTTCATCGTCAACAAAAAAATAAACATTACTATTCTCTGCTAGTCTGCGTTAACAGCCTATTTCACCAGGATAGCGTGTAGTTTCAGCAGCTCTAACTCATCCCCCCACTAGCGTTAATGATTTGTTAATTAACGAAAAAAATCATGGCTGCCTATTGTTATTATTTTCTCAATGAACATAAACGCACCGCCACAAACTTAAGTAAATTATTGATTTTAAATGCTTAGCTATGGCTTTTGCCATAGTGTCAGGCACTGTCTGCCGTTGCAAAGCATAATCCATTGACAAGCATTTATTTATTAATCATTATATTTTTTAAGATATAACGATTAAGGTATTTACTATGATTTTTATTCAGCACGGTCGCGTACCGGTTTCTCGCAATAAATTCGTTCTTGTTGTTTCTATTGTGCTGGCAATAAGGCCGATAACTATGTTGGCAGCTCCAGCAGACGGTGTGGTTGTCAGCGGAAGTGCGGATATTGGTCAAGCGGGTACGGTGACCAACATCACCCAGCATACGGAAAAGGCGGCGATCAATTGGCAAGGCTTCTCAGTTAATAGCGGCGAAACGGTTAACTTCCAGCAACCTGATGCATCATCCATTACGCTCAACCGGGTGTTGGGCAACGAAAAGACTGTCATCAATGGGGCGCTCAATGCCAATGGGCAGATTTTTTTAATCAATTCCAACGGGGTTTTGTTCTCCCACGGCAGCAGTGTCAACGCTGCCGGGCTAGTGGCGAGTACACTGGATATCAGCAACGCGGAATTCGAAGCCGGGCACTATGTCTTTCAAGGTAAAAACAGTGGTGGATCAGTGCTTAACCTGGGCACGCTTAACGCTGCTGATGGCGGTTACGTGGCACTGCTGGGCAAAGAAGTCATAAACCAGGGCGTCATACTTGCAACCTTAGGCACGGCAGCGCTAAGCGCAGGTGGGCAAATCACACTCAATTTTAATGGTGACTCACTGCTAAGCGTAAGCCTGGATCGCGGCGTACTCAATGCGCTGGTGGAAAATCGCGAGGCAATTTATGCTGATGGCGGTAAAGTCTTGCTGACTGCTCGCGCGGCCGACGAACTGCTCGGCAGTCAGGTGAATAATAGCGGACTCATTGAGGCGCATACGCTCGGTGACCTTAAAGGCGAGATCGTTGCTCATGCTTATAGCGGTAGCACGAGCATCAACGGCACGTTGGACGCTTCGGCACCTAGCAATGGCAACGGCGGTTTCATTGAAACCAGTGGCGACAAGGTGACTATCGCCGATAGCGCCTACATCACTACTCGGGCGGCCTTAGGCAAGACCGGGAATTGGCTCATCGATCCGGACGGCTTTACCATCGCTGCATCGGGTGGTGATATAAGCGGAACAGTGCTTAGCAACGCGCTCGCCCTTAATAACATCACCTTTGCGTCCACGCAAGGTAGCGGCACGAACGGCAATATTAACGTCAACGACTTAGTAAATTGGTCTGCGCCTACCACCCTGGGACTCATCGCAACCCACAGCATTAATATTAATGCCGCAATAACAGGTAGGAATGGCGGTCTGCTCTTGAATGCCGGTTTGGACATCAACCTCAATGCGCCGACGTCGGTCAACGTCCCTACCCTGACCGCGACAGCCAACGGCGACATCAACTTTAACGCCCCCCAATTCTGGTCGATAGCGGGCAATTGGAACTTTTCCGGCAATAATATCAACTTCAACGATACCGTGAATTGGTCTGCTGGCCTACTGACGCTCAATGCAGCCAAATTTATTAATCTTAATGCGGTAATAACAGCGAACGACAATGCCAAGCTGGTGGCAACCTATAACACAGGCAAGGACGCCAGCACTGATGCTGATGGCGTTCCGACATCGGCCTACGGCACGCCATTGGGGGGTATTAATGCACTGTTTGACAGCGCAACACAGGAATTCATCGGCAGGCTGGATTTCGTCAACAACCAGGCAGCTAACCCGCTGACCATCAACGGCAACCAGTACACGCTAATCACCAGCATCGGTGGATCGGGTACGCATGATTTGAGTGTGATAAATGCGAATAGCGGTATCGGCTACTATGCCTTGGCAACTGATCTGACCGCACCCAACACGGCGTTTACCACGGAACCAGTTACCCAGTTAGGCGGCTACGATGACAATTTTCAAGAGATACCCGCGGGCTTGGAAGGACTTGGCCATGCCATCATAAACCTTAACATCAATATCCAGCCCAATGACTCCAATAGCGTTGGCCTGATCGGTGGCATCAGTAAAGAAAGCTTCGTTAGCAACATCAATCTTGCCAATATCAGTGTGTCGGATTTATCAGCGGTTAATGGCGATATCGGAACTTTGGTGGGTCGTAACAATGGCTTTATCAACAACGCCTATGCTAGCGGCATTATAAACGTAAGCGCTCTTGAATTAGACGGAGACGCGGGAGGAATTTTCGGGGTTAATGATATCGGCGGCTTTGCCGGGTATAACGACGGTATTATTTACAGTTCTGGAGCAGCTGTAGATGTCACAGCTGTTAACGCAAACTTTATCGGCGGTTTTGTCGGCTTAAATTTCGCTTTAAACGGCACTTACCCGGATGGCAGCCCTTTTCCGTTCGGCGTTATTGTTGACTCCTATGCCACAGGCGCAGTGGATGTGACGATTTCAAATGAAAATGCAGCGAATATGGGCATGTCTGACGCCGGGATCGGCGGTTTCGTCGGGACAAACTACTCTCTGATTAGCGCTTCATCCTCAAGCGGTGCAGTCAATGCTGTGGTACAAACTGCACCGGGCATAACACTCGGCATCGCCAACATCGGTGGTTTCGCGGGTGTTAATACCGATGGATTTTCAGGTACCAATGCCGTTATTAGCAATTCAACCTCGACATCTTCCGTAACAGCAAGTGTGGCCGGCATTCAAGAACAGGGATTTACCAGCAATGTCGGTGGCTTTGTCGGTCTGGTTTTTAATTCCTCGGGTAGAAACATAATTATCAATTCATCCGCTTTTGGTGCGGTTCAAGCCAAACCGGACTTTCTTGCTAACTCCCAAGGCGTCATATCCAGAACCGCTGGCGGCTTTGCAGGTTCTAATTTTGGCGGTACTTTTTTTGGCAACTCCTTTAATACAGTGACTAGCGGGCAAAATCAAGGCATTGGTGTAAATAATTCAGCTACTAATTCCGGTATTACAAACACCAACGCCACGCCACCCACTGCCAATCAGGGGTCGCCGTCGCAGGCCCAACTTGCACGTGACGCACGGGCCCAGGCTCAAAGCCTAACCGATCAGGCAACCGTACAGCGGGTCGATTCGGCCGCTCTGGCAGCTGTTCAGCAGGCCAATGCAAGCGCCCAAATTGCCGCACAAGCCGCTGCTGCCAAAGCCGCAGCGCAGGCCGCCACAGCAAACAATGCATCGCAACTGGCTTCAGCACGGGTCGCTGAAACACAACGGAATTTCGGTCCAAGCGCTCTTGCCGGTAACAACATTGTATCGGCAACGCCACCCTCTCCCATTGACCAAAATATTGTTGCTATCGAACCAGGTAGTTATTCCGCCCATGTGCAGAGTATTGAGGTTGATGGTGTTATTTATAACTTAGAGGAGGAAGAAGACAACAAGGACGAAAAACCGAATAATCCAAAATAGATTGGAACCACATCCTGCCGCTGGTTAGAGCCGCCATCTCAAGCATACAAGTAACTCATAAACAAAAAACGATATGTCAGCTTTAAAAAAGCCACGGCAGTTTTATTTCAAATCCTTTGTTAAACAATTAAACCAATGAACCGAATTTTTTGTTATGCGGCCATTGCAATGTGCCAATTCTGTAACCATTTTATAATCGCTCTGGTATTTGCCGGTTCCGGTGTCGTCTGGGCTGCTCCGCCGGTTATCCCAAATTATGGTGCGGGCAACGCCGTTAAGGATGCACAACCGCTACACCGTCCCGAGCCTCGTGAAGCCCAGGAGCCGGAAATTGTGGAGCAGGAAACCCAGCCGTTGACACTGCACCAAGGTGAAACCTTAATGGTGCGGGAATTCCGTCTTGAAGGCGTAGAGTTTATCCCGGAAGCCGAGTTACAGGCCAAGCTCGCCCCTTACCAAGGACGCCTGCTGGGCTTAGCCGAAATTCAGCAAGCCGCAGCTGAGCTTACGGCACTTTACCGCAGCCGAGGCTACTTGGTGGCGCGGGCCTATGTACCCAAACAGGATGCGACTTCCGGGATACTGACAATCCGTATCATCGTCGGCAAGTATGGTAAGTTCACCCTGGACAATCAATCCCTGGTCAACAGTAATCTACTACTTGGCCACTTTGCTTTATTACCAGAACACCATGCGGTATCACGCGATGACCTTGAGCGTGCCATGCTGCTTGTTGACGACTTACCCGGTGCGGCCTTGCCCACGCTTACCATCAGGCAGGGTAAGCTGCCCGGCACTTCGGATTTTGGTATTAGTGTTCCCAAGGATAAAAGGCTATCCGGCTACGTCTTGGGCGACAACTTGGGATCGCGCTTTACCGGCGAATACCGTTTAAGCGGCGGGGTTTCGGTGAATTCACCGCTAGGCTATGCCGATCAGCTTAATTTAAGAGGGCTGATCAGTGACGGCACGGGATTGGTTAATGGCAACGCCTCATATAACTTTCCACTGTCTGATAATGGACTACGGGCGGAGATTTCAGCGGCGGTGACGACTTATGAGCTAGGTTCGACTTTTGCCAACCTTAATGCCAAAGGCGATGCCTTTTTTTTACAATCCACATTGACTTATCCGCTGATACGCAGCCGCGAAGAAAGCCTTTACTTGTCCTTCGGCCTAGCGAAAAAAATCTTGCATGATACTGTCGGTATATCAGGATTGGCTACGGCTAGAGAAGCAGATGCCGGTACCGTAAGTTTGCGCCGCGAGCGTTGGGGCACGTTCTTGGGAAAGGCTGCCTACAGCAATGTAACAGGAGGCCTAACCTACGGAAACCTCAATTTCAACGACCCGGCAATTAAAGCGTTCAACAGGTCTGGTGTCAATACCAACGGGGATTACGCACGGCTTAATCTTGATTTTTTCGGCACAGTTTCGTTAGCCCCGTTGTGGAGCCTCAACGCCACAGTCAGCCTACAGAAAGCGTTGCTAGACAAAATCTATCGAGCAATTTTATTTAACGTGCAGCAGCTGTGCAGGCGTAAAGGTTTTCCGCGAGACAGTTAGCGGCGATAACGGTTTTATAGTGGGAACGGAACTACGCTATAACTTGCCGGCATGGGGCAATATTAAACATTCGGCTGGCGTATTCGCCGATACCGGGGGAGTCTATGCCGAACATGCTGGTTTTTCCCAGGTAAGTAATATTCAACTGTCGGATGTCGGCCTGGGCTACTACGCAGACTGGGGGCCCTTCAATACGCTAGTCCAGTTCGCCCACAGTATCGGGCCGGTACCAACCGTCGTGGCAAACGATGACGCTTATCGGGTACGGGCACAAATTGGCGTAACCTTCTAAATTGTCAATGCAAGCCCCGTGTATAAAGTTACCACCAAAAATGCCGAATAAACCTGCGCGGGCTGCAAATAAATTTCGAGGTCATGTGGCTAAACTCGCGGCGCAGTTTAAGGCGTATTTATTGAATTACCGCTTTGTTCTGCTCTGCTTAACTACTTCACTGACTATGCACGTGATACTAGCAATGAGTTTATTCCACGCGGAAACTAAAAAACCAAAGCAACCACAACCTGAAATATTAGTTATGCAGTTAATAGGTGTGGTGAGCAACCGCCAAATCGAACAAAAACAACTTGGGCAAACCCATTCGTCTAATCTGGAGAAAACGGCTGTTCCGCCTCAAAAGAAAATAAAAAAAGCGGTGGACAAGGTAGTAAAGCCTGTTATCAAGACGCAAAAGCCAATCAAGGTGGACGACGAAAAGATCAAGCCTAAAACCGAACAACCTGTAAAGCAGCAGACGATGCTGGCACCTCCCCCAGAAATTAGCCAATCAATGCCTATGGGGTTAGCTACACAACAACCTCAACAAACGCTCAAGCCGCATGAATCAGAAGCAAGCTTGATGCGAAAATATCTCGCTGGCCTTAAACAGGATATTCAAAACCATCTTGATTACCCCCAGGAAGCGCAAGAACCCGATAAAGTGGGTGCGCCAATAATCTGTTTTACCATTACTGAGAGCGGCGATATTTTACCCGGTTCTTTATACATTAATAAAAGCAGCGGTTCTCCCCAGCTTGATAAACAGGCACTGCAGGCCGCCCGAAATTCGGCCCCTATGGCGCCGCCCCCGCGACAGATGACGGTAACGCTTAAGGTGGCATTCACTCATGATTGGTGACCAGCGCGAATGTCATAGTGCGGGTTATCTTCGTCGGAAACAAACTGCGGAATTAGGGTTAAATTGACTAAGATAGAGATTTACCAATTAACAGATGTCGTCTGGAGACAATCCCAATTTGTTCATAAGCGCCACCATGATGCCCTTTTATTTAAAGCCTAAGCTTGCCATGGCTTAGTAAAATCAAAAATAGCTTGTTCAATATAGTCTCCGCATTTTTTTCATATTCAAAATCAAAGAAAGCAGAATAAATGGATTTTTACTCTGATGGGTTTTTAATTAGCCATCAAACGAGTCTACCCCTTTGATTTCTCATAAGAACATGCTTTTCGTAGTGATCAAGCTGCGTCATTTCTTCTTAATCACTTAAGAGAAAACCAAAGTCGTCAAAATCGTGATCTGGAGTCTCAAGGACGCCATGAAAATGCTCCAGCATGACAACCCAAAGCCTGTATTACAAGAGGATGATGCGATCAATCGAGTCTGACCCTTTGATTTGTTGCTGATCTTATTGATGCAAATTGGAATCAAACTCCAGAAGCTTAAACTGCTAATGACGTTTCACCCATTTATCAAGCATTTGAAGCTGCTGGTCTAATTGGCTGCATAGCGACTGGCGAAGTGCTATCAGCAAACTATAAGGAAAAATTGTATTTTTCCAACAAAATAGGCATGACAGAAACATGATCATCGCCGATACCGGCTTTTGGATAGGACTGTTTGATAATACTGATACAGCGCACTTGAGTTGTAAACGCTTTCTCGCACAATGCCAGTGGCCTCTAATCACAACAGCATCGGTACTGACAGAAACGGTTCATTTACCCACTCAACGTCGTTATCAACAAATTGCCATAGATTTGCTTGCAGAGCATTTAGGACATGGCCGCATCGTATCTACTGACAAACGTGATTTTGGTGCGTATCGCTGGAAAAACCGCCAGCCGTTTCAAAATTTGTTGGAAAATGTTTGAAAAACTGTTTACTCATCCGGCGTAATTCTGTAATAACACAATATGACCCAGCCTTTGGGCTTTTCGGTAGTAAGTTTCGTCAGCGGTGATGAAGGTAGCGCCCGATGTTTCGATGGCGACCGCATGATAGAGGGTGTCGAACAGATGATGATTAAACTCTATGGACAGTGAACAAGCCTTTGCATAGATTTCGGTTGTCTCAACCCGATGAAACCTTATATTTAACAGATCGGTAAGACTGTCAGCAGCCTGTTTTGGACGTAAACGGGTCAGCACTGCAATAACTTCGGCAATGAAGTGGGGCGGTTGGTAGCATTTAATACCGCCCTCCTGAACTAATTTAAAGAGTTGAAGCGCCTGGCTTACGTGATCCTCTTCCGGCCTTAGCGGAAGGAACCATTTGATCGCTACATTAGCATCAATGACGTATCGCGTCATGAGCGAAGTTCTTCACGCGCTACGCGAATTTCTTCTTCTGTCACGGGCTCCATTTCGGCACGACGTACTAATATGTTGGCGCAAGCTTCGCGGTGGCGCTTTATACTGGCAGCACGCTCGACCGCTTCCATCATCAATTCGGCAATAACAGCACTTTTGTTTTGACCCTGGTAGGCACTATTGAACGCATTTTTGACCTCATCGGGAACACTGAAATTTACAGTAGCCATTGCACTCACCTCTTTTGTTGAAAATTTCAACAAATTATGCCCTTTAGTTTAAGGAAGATCAACATTTGGGCTACGATAATTACTGTCACTGAATAAGAATCTTCTTTCCTTGCTTTATCGCAGCCAGCAATTCATTTTTAAAGGGGTCATCGTGCTGAATTTTACGGTGTAGTGGCCTAATGAAAACGGACACAGAGATAGGTTGATATAATCAATCAACCTAAGAGGAAGAACCCTAACATGACCCCTTAGATTTGTTTTACCCGGTTCTTTATACATTAATAAAAGCAGCGGTTCTCTCCAGCTTGATGAACAGGCACTGCAGGCCGCCCGAAACTCTGCCCCTATGGCGCCGCCCCCGCGACAGATGACGGTAACGCTTAAGGTGGCATTCACTCATGATTGGTGACCAGCGCGAATGTCATAGTGCGGGTTATCTTCGTCGGAAACAAACTGCGGAATTAGGGTTAAACTGACTAAGATAGAGATTTACCAATTAACAGATGTCGTCTGGAGACAATCCCAATTTGTTCATAAGCGCCACCATGATGCCCTTTTATTTAAACCCTAAGCTTGCCATGGCTTAGTAAAATCAAAAATAGCTTGTTCAATATAGTCTCCGTATTTTTTCATATTCAAAATCAAAGGAGGCAGAATAAATGGATTTTTACTCTGATGGGTTTTTAATTAGCCATCAAACGAGTCTGCCCCTTTGATTATCGCTAAAGCCCAGACAGCGCTCCCCAACCGATCTTGAATAAATAGGAAAGTGCTTTGCTTGCGACATCAGCGATTTGCTCTTTGGCAGCAGAGTTAAATGCCTCTGAAAGTTCTTGTCCAATTGATTTTTCTTTTTCGCTTGCATCAATTGAGGATGGAACTACCTTCAGTATTTCAAGGGATTTGGGGCTTAATGTGACGAAAGCGTTTCTGCCGAGTGGCGTTAATCTGTCAACGACAATTAAATTTTGACCCACATACCCCCTTAAAACGGCAATTTAAAATTGACCCACCCTTGACTGGTTTTAGTCAGGGCTTCTGGTTTGCCCTGACGGGATCACGGGCATAATGCCTGCGGTTTTCTTGCCTTTTAATCGATAACTATTCCC
>JBAZVT010000024.1:0-15630 GCA_041660745.1 Minisyncoccota bacterium
TTGGAAAAACTGCCCACCTGGCCCAACAGCCGCATTGATGAACTGCTGCCCCTAGATCCGGCATTTCTTGAAACCGTTAAACATAACAAGCTCTGAATCAACGCGGTCGGGTTGTACGCTTACGCTTTATCGCGTAGCGTCCAGCGACTGAAAGGAGCGAGGTTGAGCGCCGGGTTAGGCGTCAGTGTGGGTGGCAACATATGCAGTAAATGTTTCTGAAAATTCAACATTTGGACACGAATGTCCTCCCTCGTCTGCCTGAAATATTTTTGCCTGGGGAGCTAGCCGTTGTACCTGCCGCAGCAGCTCAAACAACGCCAATACCTTGCGCTCCGTCCAATGCTTCCCCATTTGATAGTCAAACGAAAGGCCGTCAGGCTCAACGCTTACGGAAAGTTCGGGCAGCGCTACACCGTGACTACGGAGGCCAGCAAGGCAGTGGCGAAAGGTCTCGACTCTGCCTTCAGCGAAGGCTCTTGCGGGATTAGCCACTTCACGGATTGGCACGTCTAGCTGCTTTTCCACGCTCCAGAGCTTTGGATTGTGTGCGATCTCACATTGGCCCATTAACCATTCGTACACTGCGACAGTTTCCTCCGATGAGAGATTTTCGACGTAAATGTCGGGAAGTGATCCGTCATCCTTTTCAAATAGGTGCTTGACGTGGTTCCAGAGATTCATGTGATGCCTAACGTAAAGCTAAGGGGCGGGCGCGATAGCGACCGTCCCGCTTGAGCGTAATGTTATGCCTAAATCTTATTGAAAATTCAGAACCTTGAGTTAAGTAGGTAACGAGTTTCATCGACTTCCGCTTGGTAGAACTGCCATAGCAGCCTATTTTCATTCTCCTTCAAAAAAGGCTTATAAGCTGATACGTCTACGGGCAGGCCGCTTTTTTTGAAAAAGGTCTCTCTACATAGAACCCAATATCCTCCTTTATCTAGTCGTGTTTGAGCGGTAATAAAGCCAGGATTGACTATAAAAAATTCCAAGTACTCATTGTCCGATATTTTCAAACCAAGTCGCCGATCATCTGACATTGGAATCAAATAGACCGTTACCATGCGCCCAAACTTGTGCGAAGAAGACATCCTCTTTTCTTCATAGTTTTTGGCAAAGCTCATTTCGTCTTTAGCCTTAGCCCAGTCATCTAGGGAAAGCTCAATTGCTTTACCGGGTACAACCAATGAAAGCCCGTCGGCTGCTGATACGACGGAAGGACACAATAGTACACCAAGGAAACTAAAAATAAGTTTATTGTGGTAGCGCACAGAGTTTTCCTCGCAGGGTATAACGTGAAGGTCAGGGGCGCTGCGCGGCTTTATCGCGCAGAGTCCCCTGCACCGCAGTGTTATGCTGCGTCATTCCATCCCCACTTCGCAATAAGCGATGGATTGACGTCGGCCTCAAGAAAAGTTTGCGTTCGCAGCATGTCGACTTTCACTACAGTACTTTCAACGTCTGCTCCGAATAAGGTGTGTGCCTTTTCCACGACTGCACCGATATGGTTTAGAGCTTGGACACACAGGCCCAGCACCTCCTGTTCGCCTAGTTCCTCCACCAACCAGATTCTGTAAATCCCGAACTGCTCCCATGGCTGAGAGTGCTCCTCATCGAGAAAAAAGCCAACGTTAGCTTTCAATCGTTCTAAAACCCACTTTGACGGAGCAAATAGCGGCACAGAGTGGTTCATTCCGAGTTTCAAATGACGGCCGCGAAATACACCAGACCGAGCCGTGCTTCTCGCCTTCAGTGAACTCTGCTTCACGACGACGTTCCGAGCTTGGACGAATCGTCGTAGAAGATTGCTTTGCCCCATTTCAGCTTGTTTGCTCGCGTACCAGTCCCCAAACCCTTCCGGCTTACTTGGCTCACTCTGTAACATGAAGGTGATGTTTCGCAGCGCCTGGATGAATGCATTGAGGTTGAAGAGAAACTCCTCTGGCTCGTGGTAATGCTCGGCGCACTTCCCGAGAAAGTAGGTCGCCTCCTTGAACTTCTGGTGTGTATCTGGGATTGGGCACTCGCCGCGATCGTTCACATCAGAGCTTCCTAAGCCGCATAACGTAAAGCTAACCGGGCGCGGCACGGGAAGCTGAAAAAATAAAACCGCATTATAACCGCGCTCCGGTTGAGCGCCATGTTAGGTTTCGTGATTTAATTTGGATAGTTTTCATTGAAAACCAATTCCAGCTGCTTTGCGACTTTACGGATACCGTCAATTGAGGCGACCCGAGTTTTCTCTATGTTTTCCAGTGCATGGAGCAAAAATTGATCTTCCGATCTCGACTGAATGAGGCCCATCAAATACTTCGACTTAAAGTTGAGCATTCGAAGTTTGCGCGCGAGGTGAAGAAGACTTTCACTTTCTGCTTGAGATAGAAGACCGCTAAGGGCTGCTTTTTCAATAACCAAAGGCTGAACGAATGCGATCAATGTTGAGTGTTCTGAACCATTGTTGAGAGTTAGCTCCATACGAGATGAATCGCCGAGAATGCGAACTAAATCAGAAAACTCCGCTGACAACAGAGTTCGCAACGATCTACGTTCAGAATTTTCGGATGCATTTGTTTGTAATTTGAAGAGGTAAATACCACCAAGAACAGCCAAAAAGAACGACAAACCAGAGCCTACGAGCGTATTCAGCCAATCCCATAATTTCTCAGACTGGAAGCAATGCACTATTAACGAGTAGCCTGCGGCAATAAATAGAGTGAAGATTGTGGCGAGCGCGATGTGCATAGAAAAGAAACCTAACGTTACGGTAAGGGGCGTGCCGCTCACTGAGCTTTAGCGAAGCCGCCGAACCTTGATAAAAAATTAAACTTCAAAACCGCCAACGGGCGGCACGTCCCTTTGACTGACTTGTTGGGCTTGAGATTACAACGAAAGCCAAACAGCTACAAAAGAAAGAAATAGATTGGAGCATTATTTTGAGTGCGTGATTAGTGTTTGGTCGGCAGCCAATGCGCGATTTATATCAATATCTATTCCTTTCCAAATAGTGAATGAAATAACAAATGCTCCAAAAAGCGCAAAAAACGTTCCTTGAGCCGCTTTATTAAGGGTCATATTCAATAGCTTACTTTCAACAGTTATATTTCCCGTATCCTGATGACTTAATGAAAATAGCCGATAGCCAAAAAAACAAATTGATACCCCGCTCATAAGGCAAGCAATCTTATAAGCAATATTAAGCGCAGCCAATAAAAAAATTTGCGATTCCATTATGATGTTATCCTTAAATGGAGGTTATTTTGTTTTCTTTCATTTTCAAAATAATTGAGACGATCTTCCAGTTTTTTTCTAGCAGTTTCTAAGCTGTTCACTTTCATCTCACAATCTTCCAGTTTGCTTTTAAGATATAAAACGAACTCCATACGTTCATCATTATTTGAAGCTACATTAGCTATTGCCAAGTTATAATTTGTGCATAATTTTGATGTATTAATAATTGCTGAACTTCTTGCAATCACAACATCATGCAATTTGTACAATTTATTGGTCGTGAATTTTGAATAATGTTCAATTTCACTGCTTGGTGTACGCTCACTGTTAAAAATCTCATATTTTCTTTGCATTTGATTAACTGATTCTATCTGTTCACCTAATGCCTCATCTGAGGCACTTACTAATTTTCCAACTAAGTGAATATCATTTGATAGATCATCATTTAATTTTCCTACAATTTGAATTTTAGATAATTTTTCTTGATTTATATTTTCTATATATGAGCTTGAAAATCCAATCAATGCACCACCAATTGCTCCCATTATTGCTGCTTCTTCGATTTTTTTACCTGAAACTAAGGCATTTAATGACATCCAAGCTGCCCCTGCTGCTGCGCCAGTTATAGTGCTTGAGGCAGTCTTAATGGTGGCTTCCGAAAAGAGCTGTCCCTCAAAACATTTATAACGATCCCAAGCGTCATTGCTACCACATAACTGACGTAATTTTGAATCCTCTTGCTTTGATAAATGAGTACACCCGCTAATGGAAATAGCAAAAGCTGTAATTAAGATTTTTAAATTAGCTTTCAAACGAGCTTTTCCTGTCTAGTCATATGCCCAACGTTAAGTAGACACCTTTTTAGGTGTATATCAAATTTAAAGCATTGTAATTACCGGTGTATAATGCCACCTTGGTAATTCGTTAGAGTTAATTCTAGCAATGCTGTATTATTGATAGCAACCTTTTTATGCAAAATCTAAATACACCCCCAAAGCTGCTGGATCAGGTGCGTGATCGTATTCGCATCAAGCACTACAGTATTCGTACTGAAACGCAATATGTGCAGTGGATCAAACGATTTATTTTGTTTCATAACAAACGTCATCCCCAAGAGATGGGTGCTGCGGAAATGGAAGCGTTTTTAACGCATCTGGCCGTGGATGGGCATGTATCGGCTTCGACGCAGAACCAAGCGTTGTCGGCGCTATTGTTTTTATATAAAGAGGTGTTGGGAATAGATTTGCCGTGGCTGGCTAATGTGGTGCGTGCCAAGCAGCCGCAGCGTTTACCTGTGGTGTTGACACGTTCCGAGGTGCGGGAAGTGCTGGCGAGAATGAAAGGCATGCATGGCTTGATGGCGAGTCTATTGTACGGAAGCGGGTTGCGTTTGATGGAGTGCGTACGTTTGCGCGTCAAGGACGTGGATTTTGAACGTTGTGAGATTCTGATCCGTGACGGCAAAGGCGGTAAGGACAGGGTAACGATGTTGCCGTCTTCGGCTGCGACCGGACTGACTGCGCATTTGGAACAGCGACGGACGTTGTTTGAAGATGACAAGCGTGTCGGCAAGGCGAATGTTTTTCTACCTGGCGCGTTGGCGGTTAAGTATCCTAACGCAGCAACGGAATGGAGTTGGCAGTATATTTTTCCTTCCGGCAGTTATTCGCTTGATCCGCGTAGCGGTGTGGAGCGCCGTCATCATGTCGACGAAAAACTATTGCAGCGGGCGATGAAAAAAGCGGTGCAGGCGTCGGGGATTGCCAAGCCCGCCACGCCGCATACATTAAGGCATTCGTTTGCGACCCATTTGCTGGAATCAGGTTATGACATACGCACGGTGCAGGAGTTGTTGGGACATAGCGATGTTTCTACAACAATGATTTATACCCATGTGTTGAATAAAGGCGGCAGGGGCGTGTTGAGTCCATTGGATCAGATTTAATGCTGGTCATGGCAATTGTAAGTGTTAGCATTTGGCAGGCACTGAAATATCGAAGGGGTCGGGCTCGATTGAATTTAAAGGCTATGGTCTATGATCAACAATTAGTCGAGACCGACCCCTTGATTATGACGATTCAGCCATAGCGGCTTTAGCGATATGATTAGAAATAATAGCGCCGTTAAACAAAGTTAATGGCGAAAATAGCATGTTAGTGATAGCCAGGTCTCTCCTTTAGCAAAATTTTTTGGTTTTCGTAACTGGGAGCTTGTTGAACTTGCGTATGCTCTTGTCTACGAATGATTCAGGGAAGAAACGACGAATCAAACGGAGGAATCTTGCTGATTTTCCAGCGGTGTAGCGAAGCTTGGGCGCATCTTTTGTAGCGGCTTGCAGCACTACATTGGCAACAATTTCCGGTGCATCTCCCGCATTTATACCTTTTTGCAACAAAGTTTCCATATTAGCCCGCATTTCATCATAAATAGAAATGGGTTGATCGGCTTTCATGGGATTTTGATCAATCGATGTCTGTGTAAACGCAGGTTCCACCAGCATGGATCGTATGCCAAATGTGCGCAATTCATGGTCTAGCGATTCAGAATAGCCTTCGACCGCGTGTTTTGTTGATGAATACAGCGAATGGAATGGAGCAGGTAACAAACCCAAAATTGAACTAATGTTTATAATCCGTCCCAATAAATAGAAATGGGTTGATCGGCTTTCATGGGATTTTGATCAATCGATGTCTGTGTAAACGCAGGTTCCACCAGCATGGATCGTATGCCAAATGTGCGCAATTCATGGTCTAGCGATTCAGAATAGCCTTCGACCGCGTGTTTTGTTGATGAATACAGCGAATGGAATGGAGCAGGTAACAAACCCAAAATTGAACTAATGTTTATAATCCGTCCCATACCTTGCTGCCGCATTGTCGGAAGTACAGCGTTTGTTACGCGCATAATGCCGAACACATTCACATTGAATAAACTTTGGGCTTGCGTGATGGATGATTCTTCCGCCGCGGCAACCAAGCTAATCCCAGCGTTATTGACGAGAACATCAATGCGTCCCGCATGGGCTAAAACTGCATCAACCATTTTTTGGACAGAAGCATCTTCTGTTACGTCACAAGGGAGCATTGTGATGCCATTGAGATTTTCACCTGTCGCTTTACGGCTGGTTCCAAATACACGATAACCAGCGCGTTGAAGTGTTATGGCCGTTGCCAGGCCAATACCAGAAGATGCCCCGGTGACAATTGCAACGCTAACGTCTATTTTTTTCATAGGAATCGTGCCTTTAAGATTGTTGTAAATTTCATTATGACTTAGTATACTATTATTTTAGTAGTAAGTAACTATCAAAATGATATTAATATGAAAAAAATTTCAAATACACCTTGTCCTATCGCACGCAGCTTAGATTGTGTCGGGGACACATGGAGCCTACTCATCCTTCGGGATGCACTTGCCGGTCTTACCCGTTTTGACCAGTTTCGGAAAAGTCTAGGTATTGCTCCAACCATGCTAAGCCGAAGATTAGCAACGTTAACAGAGGAAGGATTGCTCGAAAAGCAGCTCTATTTGGAACGCCCCCCGCGTGAAGAATATGTGCTGACCAACGCTGGGCAAGATTTTCTGCCAATACTTGTAATGTTCGGTGCTTGGGGGCGTAAGTACCGAGGTGGCGGCGCAGTTACTCAGCTAATAGATGATGAGTCAGGACAAGAAATTCAGCCTATAGTCGTGGATGCTGTTACAGGAGCTACGATTGGCACCCGTGCTATGCGGGTAGTTATTCCTGAATAAGTTCATCAATATTCCTGCATATCGCGATAATTTTGTCCCTTAGCCATTGATGGGCAGGGTCTTTGTCCCTTAGTTGATGCCAGATCATGCATAAATCGTAGTCCGGTAGTTCGAGTGGCAGGGGAAATATAGCCAGCGGCGCGATTTTGGTAAATTGCTCGGCAATCCGGTACGGGAGTGACAAAATCATATCAGTTTTGGCAACAATTAATGGTGCAGAAAGGAAATGTGGAACGATAAGCTTGATGCGCCGTTCCAAGCCCAATTCGGCCAGTTTTTGGTCGATGACGCCGACATTGCTGCCTGTTCGTGATATCAGCATGTGCGGGACAGCTACAAAGTCGTCTAAGGATGGCGGTTTGCTTAGCAAGGGATGATTTCTCCTAACTACGCAAGCCATCTTGTCGCTAAATAAATATTGGTTTTGCAGCTGTGCGGGCGGCAGCAACACGGATTCAAAACCCAGCACGACATCTAGGCTGCCGCTTTCCAATTGCGAGACTGGGAATGAGGATTCGGTACGCTTGACTTGGAGGTCTATGCCGGGCGCAATATTTTCGATAAGCCCAGACAACTCGGGCATTAACAGGAATTCAATGTAATCGGTAGCGGCAAGCACAAAACGCCGTTGGCTGGTCGCCGCGTCAAATTCTAGCGGTGGCTGGATTAGCCGTTCGGTTTCAGCCAATAACGCCCTCACCGGATTTATCAAAGCTAACGCCCGCTCCGTCGGCTTCATGCCAGAAGGTGTTTTTACTAATAACGGGTCATCCAATTGTTGCCGCAGCTTGTGCAAGGTGTGGCTCATCGCCGATTGGGTGATGAACATCTGCTCCGCGGCGCGGGTGACGTTCAACTCCCGCATCAGCACATCGAAGGCCACTAAAAGATTCAGGTCAAAGGTTCTTAAATTGGACATAACCAGGGCTTATCAGACTGTTTGGTAAGACTTACCGTTCTATGGTAGCCGAATATTAGCTTGTTACCGGTATGAATTGCTTAAATGATGTCATGAATTTATAACATTTCACAAACCCAAAGCAATTCTCTAAGTTATTGGCAAGCGTGCTGAAGGGGTTAAATTTTGTCCCCCGCTTGAGGTAGCTAGTTCCTAGGCACGCGCTTTTAATTACGCCCATTATTTGTTTAGGAGACTCGCGATGTCAGCCAATCTTTCAAGCCAAAATTTTCGGCCCTATACCGGGGAAAAGGCGCGCATCGCCCGCGCCTACGATTACCTTGTCCTGGTATTAGCGTTATTCCTGTTTATAGGTTCTTTTCACTTACATTTTGCGCTCACCGTCGGCGACTGGGACTTCTGGGTGGACTGGAAGGACAGGCAATGGTGGCCAGCGCTCACGCCCATTATCGGCATTACCTTTCCAGCGGCGGTGCAAGCCGTGTTGTGGACTAATTTCCGCTTGCCACTGGGCGCAACTCTGTGTGTCGCCTGTTTGTCGATAGGTACCTGGATCGCCCGAATCTTTGCCTATCACCTATGGAATTATTTCCCCATCAACATGGTGCTGCCATCAACCATGTTGCCAAGCGCACTCGTGTTGGATGTGGTCTTGATGTTAAGCAACAGCCTGACAGTGACGGCAATTTTCGGTGGCTCTGCGTTTGCATTGCTGTTCTACCCCAGCAACTGGCCTATCTTCGGCATGTTCCATGTCCCGGTTGAAGCGGGCAATAGCCAGTTGACCGTAGCCGATATGTTCGGCTTCCAATATATCCGAGCCGGTATGCCGGAATATCTTCGCATTATTGAGCGTGGGACGTTACGGACTTACGGCCAAGTTGCGGCACCGCTCTCAGCATTTTTTTCTGCCTTAATTTGCACCCTGATGTATACCTTATGGTGGCATATCGGCAAGTGGTTTGCCACGACCCGTTACCTTAAAAAAATCTAAAAGAGGAGATGACAATGAAATCTTCTACACAAAATCAAACTTACACGAGAGCTATGGCTATTCACAACACCATTAAAAGTCAGCAGCAATTGGCATCGACAGGGTTGTTGTTTTTGGGGCTGATCTTTTTAGTCTATATGCTCACTTTACAGCCCGTTATGGCGCACGGGGAAAAAAACTTGGAGCCTTACGTCCGCATGCGCACTATCCAATGGTATGACGTGCAATGGTCCAAGCAAAAGTTTAATGTTAACGATGAAGTCACCGTAACCGGTAAATTTCATGTGGCGGAGGATTGGCCGGTCAGCGTACCCAAACCGGATGCGGCATTTTTGAATATCTCCACCCCTGGGCCAGTGCTAATCCGCACCGAGCGTTACCTAAACGGCAAGCCCTATATGAATTCGGTGGCTTTGCAACCAGGCGGCGACTATGACTTTAAGGTGGTGCTAAAAGGGCGTTTACCGGGACATTACCACATCCACCCGTTCTTTAACCTGCGCGATGCCGGGCAAGTGATGGGGCCTGGGGCATGGCTTGATATTGCTGGCAATGCAGCGGATTTTACCAATAACGTCCAAACCATTGACGGCGAGATGGTCAATATGGAAACGTATGGTTTGGGTAACGGTATTATCTGGCACTGTTTTTGGGCTTTGCTGGGAACGGCTTGGCTGCTCTGGTGGCTACGCCGGCCCTTATTTATTGCCCGTTATCGGATGCTGCAAGCAGGTTTGGAAAATGAACTGGTCACGCCATTGGACAGGAATATCGGCAAAGTTATATTAGTCGGTGTGCCGGTGCTAGTGTTTGCGTTTTACACCCTAACGGTCAATAAATATCCCAAAGCGATCCCCTTACAAGCCTCCCTAGACCAAATCCTACCGCTTTCCGCCAAGGTCAATGCAGGGGTAGTCGATGTTGAAACCTTACGCGCCGAATACCGGATACCGGAGAGGGCTATGAAGTTAAGCCTAATGATTAAAAATGGCAGTGACAAACCCATACAAATCGGTGAATTTGCAACCGCTAGCGTCCGTTTCTTTAACAAAGCCGTACCCGTACCGGAACAAAGCCATACCGAAAGCGTGGTCGCAGCAGAGGGCTTGAGCTTGGACAACGCAAGCCCAATCCAGCCCGGCGAACAACGCACGGTATTAATGACTGCTAGCGATGCCCTGTGGGAATCAGAACGTTTGGATGGCCTGATTAACGATGCCGATAGCCGGATCGGTGGTTTGGTATTTTTCTTTGACCCCGAGGGTGAACGCTATGTCTCCAGCATCACGGCCGCCGTCATCCCTAAATTTAATTAACGTATCAACTTAAGAGGAAGCGCTCATGGCTACAATAACCGAACAAGTTAAAGTCCTGGCTGATAACAAGAAAATTCCGCCTTGGTATTTGAAGGATTTATACCGTTACCTGTCAGCATTTGCAGTACTTACCGTCATCTATATGGGATTTCGCATTTATCAAGGGGGTTATGCAATCTCTACCGGCTTAGATTCCACTGATCCGGTTTTTGAAAGATATTGGATGCGGCTTTTCAACTTTAACGTCACCTTTGTTACGCTTTTTGCAGGCTTGTCATGGAGTTGGCTATGGTTTACCCGGGATAAGAACCTAGATAAGCTCGAACCGAAGGAGGAAATCCGCCGTTACATGACCTTGACGATGTGGATCAGCATTTACACCTTTGCCGTGTATTGGGCAGGTAGTTATTTTGCCGAGCAAGATAACTCTTGGCATCAAGTTGCCATCCGTGACACCCCCTTTACGGCCAACCATATTATCGAATTTTATTTTAACTTCCCTATGTATGTGATCTTAGGCGGCGGGGCATGGTTGTACGCTAGGACACGTTTACCGCTCTATGCTAAAGGTATTTCACTGCCATTAACATTAGCAGTTGTAGGGCCTTTTATGATCTTGGTCAGCGTAGGCTTCAATGAATGGGGGCATACTTTTTGGTTTCGGGAAGAGTTTTTTGCCGCTCCAATCCACTATGGCTTCGTGATTGGGGTTTGGTTTGCCCTTGGTGTGGGCGGTATATTGTTGCAAGGTGTCACGCGCCTGATTGAGCTGCTGGATGGGCTGGAAGAGGTGGCTTAAGGTATAAATAGAGCTGTTTTCAAACTAGGGCAGGCATAAAGCCTGCCCTTTCGTGAATTCAAGACTGCTTTATAGTTTAACACCGCCTAAAGCGTTAACTTTACGCTTTAAGCGTAGCGATTCAATAACCCAGGTTTATTAGCCGTTGCAAGGAGCATAAAAGCGATGACGACAATCAACCGCACGGGCATCCACTATGCTTGGATCATCCTCGCCGTCACCTTCGTTTGTTTATTTGTCGGCTCCGCGTTACGTTCCGTACCCGGTATTATCATGTTATCCCTGGAAAAGGAATTTCACTGGAACAGGGAAACCATCAGTGGCGCGGTCTCGGTCAATCTGTTTTTGTTCGGGCTAGCAGGGCCGTTCTTAGGTCGGTTAATGGATGTGTACGGGGTAAAAGCCATTACTATCATGTTGATTGTCATGCTGACGTTGGGGGCAGGCTGCAGTGTTGTTATGCAACAACCTTGGCAATTGTATTTACTATGGGGAGTCATCATCGGCGCAGGTTCGGGCGGGACTTCGATGATAATGGGTTCTGCGCTCGTTAACCGCTGGTTCTGCACGCGCCGTGGGCTGGCGTTAGGAATATTAGGTGCGGCGTTTTCGTCTGGGCAATTGATATTTACGCCAGTTTTGATGAAGCTGAACATCCTCGAAGGATGGCGAACGACGACCTTATTGATCGTGGTAATGCTAGCATTAGTAGTCTTACCTTTGGTGCTCTGGCTAATGGCTGATAGCCCCGGTTTAAAGGGGATAAGACCTTACGGTGCAAACGGGCATGCAGATACTAGCCTTAGCCCTGACCCAAACCCAATGCGTAAAGCAATGGCGAACCCGCAGTTCTGGTTACTGGCCTTCAGCTTTGGCATCTGCGGCCTGACCACGTCTGGGCTGTTCCAGACTCATTTAATCACTCACGGCATTGAACATGGCTTCGCCGAAATGACGATGGCGGTTTCATTGGGGTTGATGGGGGCAACGGATATTTTTGGCACGATATTGTCCGGTTGGCTCTGCGACCGTTTTGGAAAACGCTGGCCGCTGGCGGTTTATTACCTACTTCGGGGCGCAACCTTGTTGCTATTGCCTTATGTCGAATCAACCGGACAATTAATGGCGTTTTCTGTTGTATATGGGCTTAATTGGCTCTCGACTATTCCGGCTACAGCCGCGCTCACAGCCGATTTGTTTGGCAAGCAAAATGTCGGGGTGGTGTTCGGTTGGATATGCTTCTCCCACCAAGTCGGTGCAGCGATAGCGTCTTATGGTGCCGGCTACCTCCATCAAATAGCAGGCAATTACACGCTGGCCTTTATGGCATCCGGCCTGTTCGCCTTTGTAGCAACTGGGCTTGTGGTATTAATTCGGGAATGACATAAATCAACTGTGTTAAGCGTATTTTGTGCGGGTTGAATAGCAAATTAAGTTCTGGCTCACATCAATTTTCGATATTATCCACCGATGACATCGATTTTTGTCTGGCTTGCCATACGTCACAGACGATGAGCGCCACTTTTTGGCTTAAGCCCGCCAGAACATGTAGCTGTGGATGCCTTGCAGCCAGGTTTTTGCTAACGCTATAACGGCTAGTCGATGTTATTCGCTAGCGCTTAAAGGTCAATTTTACCAAATCGACTGATAACGACCGATTTATTCAACAAAGCCCTACATAGCGGGGACAGCGTGCTAGTTGCGGGATGATTTAAGGCCTTAACGCTTTAACGCCTACGCAGTTTCAAGCAATAGGTTTAAGTGCTTGCCTGCCCCGCATGAGAAAATAAACCGTGGGCGTTGCCACTAGGGACAGCAGCAAGGACAGCATCAATGCACCGATCACCGCAATCGCCAAGGGTTTAAGCATGTCCGATCCAGCGCCTATCCCATAAGCCAAAGGCAATAAGCCTAAGGCCGCAGCTAATGAGGTCATTAATACCGGACGTAAACGTCGCCGGCCTGATTCCACCAGGGCATCCGCTAGATTTTGCCCTTGCGCTTCAAACCGGTTTACCGAATCCAGCATTAAGATGCCGTTTTTGGCAACTACGCCAATACCAATTATCGCCCCCAACAACGACACAATGTTCACCGAAGTGCCGGTTAGATACCAGGCCAGTACGGTACCAAACATTGCTAATAGCGAGCCGAAGACAATGGCAATGGGTTGATAGAATGACCGAAACTCGATTAGCAACACAGTGAACACCAGAAATACGGAAGCGAATAGCACGAGCAGCAGATTATAAAAAGATTCCTGCTGTTGCTGAAACAGGCCGCCAAATTCCAATACCCCAGGCGGTAGTGTTTTATCCTGACTGAATTTCGCCTTGATTTCGCTAATGGCGCTGCCCAGATCACGGTTTTCCAGGCGCGCAGATATGGCTACCAGTTGCCGCAGGTCTTCGCGCTGCAACTCCAATTGCCCCGCTTCGATTATCACATCGGCGACTTGCGACAATTTGACTGTCCGGCCATCTAAAGAGCGTAACAATAATTCCCGCAGGTCGGCAATTTGCCGCAATGCAATATCTAGGGGTCAGACTCGATTGGTTGTCGATTACAAGTCTGTGGACTTTATTTTCTATCGAGTCTGACCCCTTCGATTTGTTGGGCTGAATGCGTGATTGCAAGGCATGCCCCGTGTTTTCTAAGCCGACTAACAGACGGGCAAAAATGGGTGACTGGTTGCGTTAGTGAAATAAGAGGAGCAAAATCTTAAAATAATCTAAGTAAGTGTAGTGTTAAAATGTTACAAAAGCCATCAACAAAGAGGTGTAAACATGGGAAAAATAATAGCGTTCTTTAATCATAAGGGCGGAGTCGGAAAAACAACTTTAGTACATAATTTGGGATTTATTTTAGCAGATAAAGGGTATAAGGTTTTGCTTATTGATGCCGATCCTCAAATGAATTTAACGGCTGCAATGTATGGATTATCGACCAGTGTTGAATACACTACAGATGAACATTCTAAATGGAATGAGAATACCAAGAAGTATATATCCTTGTCCGAGCATATCAATATTGAACTAAGGGAAATAGAATGTAATAAAACATTCTTTAGGATTAAATCAGATAAAAATAAAGTCGGTGTCATTGATTTAATTTCTGGCGATATAAATCTATCAATCATTGAAGGCGACTTATTTGGCGTGGTGAAGAGTAAAAATGAACTCACAAAAAACATTCCAAATAAATTTGAACGCGCTATAACTAAACAAAAAGTAAATTATGATTTTATTTTTATTGACACATCTCCGAGCGGTAGCAGTATTATCAATGCGCTGATGATTATGTTGAGTGACTATTTTATAGCACCTGTGTCGCCTTCTTTTTTTTCACTACAAGCTATTGATAACTTGAGTACAATCTTTCAAAACTGGAATGATTTGCTGAAAGATTATGAAACAACAATGGGGTTTAAGGGTATTAGCCTTCGACCAAAATTTTTAGGATTAGTCGTTCAAATGGCTAAAAGATTTACCAGTGGAAACCTTAAAAATGAAGACACCGGAAATAACCAAAATAATTTTTCTCAATCTACGGAAAAATGGATAGCAGATTTGAATGTTAGCGTTATAAAATTCCAAAAGTGGGCTTTTAGCAGGGACATGTCTATTTCGGAAGAAGATTTTATAAAAACTTTTGCTAATTCAAAGCCGTTTATTGTTCAAAAATGTTGCGACTTCACTCCGCAGTTAAGGTCTATAGCTGAAAAAGCAGCTGTGCCAGTTGTGAATTTGACACAAGATTTATGCAAAACTCATAAAGATTCTAAAACTGCCTCGGTAGATATTGATAACGATGGGAATCAATATGCAAAATCCTTCAAGAGTATTTCCGAATCTTATAATGCTATTGCGGATGGGTTAATAAAATTAATCAAATAGTAAATTGATATTTTTTAAAACAATGAGCTACGGAAATGCCTTTTAACATGCCAAAACCGGCAACGGAAGCCAAAGCCAGAAAATGCCTAGCGGCCACCAAAGCTAACGACGGCAAACAAGCAGAAAGCCCACCGGAGCTGCCGCCTAACGTAAAGCTAAGGGGCGCGCCTTTCACGGGCGATTAGCGAAGCCACCGAAGCCGAAAAAATAACAAACCTTCAAAACCGCCGCGATAAGGCGCGTCCCGCTTGAGTGTAATGTTAGCGAAAAGTTTGGTAATCAATAGTTACACCCTCTGATTTTGTTTCAGCCCGTATTAAGCGAACAGAATTGTGGTAGTTCAATTTTAGGCGATCTTCAGCCTGCCAATGCAAACGAACCTCTGGGCCACCGCCGTTTCCGGCTGGCGCTCTCCCGTTATTTCCATCCGCAGCAAAAAAACTTTGGGGAAGAGCGTCTTTCTGTGATGTGTCAAGATTACTAGGAACGATTGCAACGTGACTATTGAAGGCGGTGGTTGCCCCGCAGTCAATTTGAAAAAGAACAGCCTTGAGCTTTCCATTTGGAGAAGCTATTTGGTCGATGATTGTAGTTGCACAGTAAGCGTACAACCCGACCGCGTTGATTCAGAGCTTGTTATGTTTAACGGTTTCAAGAAATGCCGGATCTAGGGGCAGCAGTTCATCAATGCGGCTGTTGGGCCAGGTGGGCAGCTTTTCCAAGGT
>JBAZVT010000025.1:0-15452 GCA_041660745.1 Minisyncoccota bacterium
TGGCCAGCTTGACCGCTGACTCCCTGAATTCGGCACTATAAACTTTGGGTTTTTCTTGACTCATTGGGACTCACTCCTTCTTTACACGTATTTTAAGGAATGTGTCCGGTTTAGTGTAGCCACATCATATGTCCTTCACTGCCGCACAGGCAGCTTAGAAAAGCAGGACGCAAGCAAATGCCCCTATTCACAACTTCACTGCCGCACAGGCAGCTTAGAAACTGAAGCGATAGCGGAAGGAACGAAGCGGAAGCTTCACTGCCGCACAGGCAGCTTAGAAAATTGGGTAGCCTTATTTCATATTGAGTTGGGACTTCACTGCCACACAGGCAGCTTAGAAAAACTTTGCCGCCGTCTTCTGCATAAGCTAAATCTTCACTGCCGCACAGGCAGCTTAGAAAATTAAAGCGCAATGGCCAAGGCCAACTAGGCGCTTCACTGCCGCACAGGCAGCTTAGAAAATGGGGGGCAACTATGATAAGTCATGAGCTGGCTTCACTGCCGCACAGGCAGCTTAGAAAGATTTTCTGGGTAATGTCTTTGAGCAATCAGCCTTCACTGCCGCACAGGCAGCTTAGAAAGGGCGCTGGCAAAACTCTATTTACTATTGATTCTTCACTGCCGCACAGGCAGCTTAGAAACATCCAAGCGACTCTATTTGTTCTAAATAAAAGCTTCACTGCCGCACAGGCAGCTTAGAAATTGTAAATCAGGTAACGGGTCACGAAAAACCACTTCACTGCCGCACAGGCAGCTTAGAAAGGTTTTAGCTAATTGTTCAAACGGATTTTCAACTTCACTGCCGCACAGGCAGCTTAGAAACGAATGCTCTTTAATTGCTTGCGCCATTGCACCTTCACTGCCGCACAGGCAGCTTAGAAACGTGACCCGGTTACTGGGGTATGTTCAGCAAACTTCACTGCCGCACAGGCAGCTTAGAAAAACGGGTGAGATTGTTATAACTACTACCTCAACTTCACTGCCGCACAGGCAGCTTAGAAAAAAGGGCATCACCGCCGACCCTGAAACTAATCCTTCACTGCCGCACAGGCAGCTTAGAAAATCGACAACATACTACGGTGTTCCTTCTTTTGCTTCACTGCCGCACAGGCAGCTTAGAAAGCAAAAAGGCATTAAGCGGCCTTGGGTTGATTCTTCACTGCCGCACAGGCAGCTTAGAAAAGTTACGTCGATTCTTGAAACTACCCAATGAGCTTCACTGCCGCACAGGCAGCTTAGAAATTTCAGGATAATTTTCAAGAATATTTCACTGTCTTCACTGCCGCACAGGCAGCTTAGAAAACTGCCCAACAATAAATTTAATTGCCTCTTTTACTTCACTGCCGCACAGGCAGCTTAGAAAAATGGAACCATGAAGCCATTAACAATCTGCCCCTTCACTGCCGCACAGGCAGCTTAGAAATTTTGCATTGCATATAGGTGTAGGAACACACTCTTCACTGCCGCACAGGCAGCTTAGAAAGCACAAAGTATGATTTAGTTGAAGCAGACAGACTTCACTGCCGCACAGGCAGCTTAGAAAAAAAAAAGGGGGGGCTTGCCCGCCCCGGCTGGCTTCACTGCCGCACAGGCAGCTTAGAAAAATGTCATAACCATTAGGATCGTAAACTTCAGCTTCACTGCCGCACAGGCAGCTTAGAAAAACGCATGCGGGCTAGGTCAAAGTAGGTTTATCTTCACTGCCGCACAGGCAGCTTAGAAAATCGATAAAGGCTTGTACGGCTTTGGTGTCCGCTTCACTGCCGCACAGGCAGCTTAGAAATTGCCGCGCAAGCTGCAGCATCGGAAATTATTCTTCACTGCCGCACAGGCAGCTTAGAAATTCAATAAAAGGATTAGATAATGTAACTTCTTCTTCACTGCCGCACAGGCAGCTTAGAAATTGGAAATGTTGTGGTCAATTGCTAATCAGTACTTCACTGCCGCACAGGCAGCTTAGAAATTGGGTTAACGCCCATATAGCGTCTAAAAAGACTTCACTGCCGCACAGGCAGCTTAGAAACGTGGGTGCTAGGGCATACTATGATCGGCCCGGCTTCACTGCCGCACAGGCAGCTTAGAAATAGGTATAGGTCCTCGTCTACGGTTAGCAGGACTTCACTGCCGCACAGGCAGCTTAGAAAAGCCGAGCACCCCCGTGGCCACGCTAGTTAGCCTTCACTGCCGCACAGGCAGCTTAGAAAAAATTTCAGAAAGATCTACAAACTTGTTCATACTTCACTGCCGCACAGGCAGCTTAGAAAATTTGAATATGTCAAAAAGCGATCGAATACTACTTCACTGCCGCACAGGCAGCTTAGAAAATGAAGCCATTAGTAGCCTCCCCTCTTCTATTCTTCACTGCCGCACAGGCAGCTTAGAAATAATTTAGGTAGCGCAAGTCTCAATTATCGTGCTTCACTGCCGCACAGGCAGCTTAGAAAATACTGGGCAGCTGCCGCCCTGTTACTGTTAGCTTCACTGCCGCACAGGCAGCTTAGAAAACGCAGTGGTCGCCGAAGGCATCTAAACACTTCTTCACTGCCGCACAGGCAGCTTAGAAAAATGCAACATACCAATAACGTACAACATCACCCTTCACTGCCGCACAGGCAGCTTAGAAACTGATAAAATCGTATACGGGTCAATACCCGCCCTTCACTGCCGCACAGGCAGCTTAGAAAGCAGGCTACGGCACACAGCAAGTCACGCAAGGCTTCACTGCCGCACAGGCAGCTTAGAAATCTTATTTCTCCGGCGTTTAAAATGTCGCCCTCTTCACTGCCGCACAGGCAGCTTAGAAAAAATGGGCACATACACGCTAGCGGTTATGGACCTTCACTGCCGCACAGGCAGCTTAGAAAACACCGCATGCTTTAAACTAAATTGTGCTTGACTTCACTGCCGCACAGGCAGCTTAGAAATATCCAGTCCTTCAAACGTTGTCCCAGCTAAACTTCACTGCCGCACAGGCAGCTTAATCATCTCTACTCCGGCTAAAACTTAATTTCATCAACGTAATACGGCTTTTAAATGGTAACCTTGTCCAAAATCTAGGCAAATTAACAAAAATCATTGAAAAATACCGCTTTACGGCTCTAATATTCAAACCATACACAGTGTTATACACAAATTCTGTGGATAACAAAAAACGCTAAATAAAGGCCAATGCCCGTCACTTTTAACATAACTGCGAAGGTAGCCACTTAGCAAATAAGACAACCTAACCACAATAAACTACTCCGCATCCCTAACTGTGCCTTAAGCCCACTTAGCTGAACCTAAGCAGGGATTAAAGGTCTTGTTTTATAGGCTTCTTTTTTAAGGATAACAACAATGACAAATACCCAAAATGCAGACATCGGTTTAATTGGCTTGGCCGTCATGGGGCAAAACTTGGTGTTAAACATGAGTGACCATCATATCAACGTGGCCGTTTATAACCGTACACAAAGCACTACGGATGCGTTTTTACAAGGCCCTGCACATGGCCGAAGTATTGTTGGTGCGCATAGCTTAGCGGCACTGGTTGATTTGTTACCGCCACCGCGCAAAATTATGTTAATGGTTAAAGCTGGCGAAGTGGTGGACCAATACATAGAAGACTTAATCCCGTTATTGTCAGCTGGGGATACTTTAATTGATGGCGGCAACTCTTTATTTACTGATACTAATCGCCGTACTGCATATTTGGCTGGCAAAGGTTTAAAGTTTATTGGCACCGGTGTATCGGGTGGTGAAGAAGGTGCCCGCCATGGCCCTTCTATTATGCCCGGTGGGAATGCCGCGGCTTGGCCGGAGGTTAAAGCCATCTTTCAAACCATTGCCGCGCAAGTTGATGGCGAGCCGTGCTGCCAATGGGTAGGCGAAAATGGCGCGGGGCATTATGTAAAAATGGTGCATAACGGTATTGAATATGGCGATATGCAGCTAATTTGTGAGGCTTATCAGCTACTGTCCGAAGGCTTGGGTTTAAGCGCGGATGACATGCAGGCAATTTTTGCTGATTGGAACCAAGGTGTGCTGAGTTCTTATTTGATAGAAATTACAGCTGATATTTTGAAATACAAAGAGGCTTCAGGTGAGCCTTTATTAGCAAACATTTTGGATACCGCTGGGCAAAAAGGCACAGGTAAATGGACTGGCATTAATGCCTTGGATTTAGGCATTCCATTAACTTTGATTGGTGAGGCGGTGTTTGCACGGTGTTTGTCTGCACGTAAAGATGAGCGCATACGGGCGGCAGCCATTTTGCCGCAGGTGCAACGGCAAGCGCCTGTTGATAAGCAAGCCTATATTGATGCAATACGGGATGCCTTGTATGCCTCTAAGATAATTTCTTATGCCCAGGGCTTTATGTTAATGCGGGAAGCCGCCCATGATTATGGTTGGCAGTTTAATTATGGTGACATCGCCTTAATGTGGCGTGGCGGTTGTATTATCCGCAGCCAGTTTTTAAACCAAATTAAGCAAGCTTATGACAATAATCCTGCCTTAGAAAACTTGTTATTGGATGATTTTTTTATTCAGGCCATTGGCAAAGCCGATGCGGGTTGGCGTAAAACCTTAATACTGGGGATACAACAAGGCATTCCATTACCTGCGTTTGCCTCTGCCCTAGCCTTTTATGATGGCTACCGTTCTATGCGTTTACCGGCTAATTTATTGCAGGCCCAACGCGATTACTTTGGCGCACACACGTATGAGCGTATAGACCGCCCGCGCGGTGAGTTTTTTCATACGGATTGGACTGGTCACGGCGGTAACGTGGCATCTTCAACCTATACGGTCTAGCCAGACGGTGCGCAGCTAGTTTAGTGGCTGCGCACCCCGAGTTTTACGGGTTTAGCTTAGCTGCGTTTAGTTTTAAGCGCGCGTAATGAGCCTAAGCCTGTTAGCCCAAAGCCACTTAAAAACAGCAACATAGCCGCTGGCAGTGGCACTGCTGCTATGTTCAAGTCTATCGAGCCATTAATATTAACTGCGTTATCAAAAGCTAAAAAAAACAGGCCTTGGTTACCGTCTGCTAAATCAGACTGTACGCTAATATTGGCTAAACCAGCAGTTAAGGCTTGAAAAGTCAGTGTGGCCAAGGTGAAGTTAGCTGTGCCACTATCCACCAAAATAGAGGGGAAAGCTGAGCCTGCCGCTGTTAAGCCTAATAAGGCCGAGTCATCAAAACTAAAAATGCTGGTGTTAACACTGCCACTGATAAAGCTGATGTTGTTTGAGCTAATGGCATTTAAGCCAAAGGCTAATAACTCATCAGGTGTATTAATCCCGGCCAGCCCGGCAGAAAAAACCACATCAACAGAAAATATGTTGCCTACGCTAATGTTATTGCTTGAAGGCAGCAATTGCACGCTAGGCGAAGCTAATACTGCGTTAAGCGGCGCTAATAAAAAGCTGAGTGCTAAAAATAAATGTTTCATTGTTGTTCTCATCGTCGTTATTCGTTGTCGTTTAAGTGTTAAAAAAATCGGGGGCGATCCTACCCCCGAATAGGGTCGTTATGTTAGCCGCCTATATTGGCTAAATAAGCCGTATATAAGCGGTACCAAAGCCGATAATCGGAATTGGTTGTACAGGTGCTGCCGTCGTAATCAGATTCGCGGATAAAACCCACGGCACCGCTGCACTTACCTAATGAACTGCGGAATTGGTTAAGGTCCAGCGTATCAACATCGCCATCATTATCTAAATCACCGGGCACAAACACTTCCAACAGCAAAGGATCATGGTCCGATGCACGGAAAGGATTAGTGTTGTAAAAACTGGCCACTTGTCCGGCTGATTTAAATTCTACGTTGTAATCCAGCGCCCTAGGTTCATCGGCATTGATATGCCATTCTTCGGCACCTAAAACTTGTCTGCTTAATCCTGTGCTTGCTAAGGCATAATCTAAAGTACCGGCTTCGCCATTAAAGACAAACGAGTAGTTAACCGCGCCGCCATTGCTGGCAACAAAATTTTCTACGGTATTTTCAAAACCTCTAGCTTTCAGTGTGGTAATGGGATTTTCCTGGGCGTATGAATTTAAATCCCCAATAATTAGGAAGTTATTTTCACCGCTGCCAGTTGGGTCGCCATTTAACCATTCCGCCAGTGCCTCAGCAGCACTGGTACGGGTTTGGTTACAATTGCCTTGGCCATCTAACACATCCGGGTCGCCTACAGCATTACAGTCAGAACCCTTGGATTTAAGATGGTTAACCGCAACTGTCAACAACTTGTTGGAAGTTTTATCGCGGAAGGTTTGCGCTAAGGCTGGGCGGTTTAAGGTATCGATAAAGTTAGGGTTTACTGATGCATCCAAAATAGCCGCAGCCCCCACTAACGCCACTTTAGCCGGTTTGTAAATTAAGCCTACGGCAATTTCATCGGTACCGATTACATTAACGCCAGGGTTTACAAAGCTATAAGTACCCGCGCCACTGACGGCATTTAAGCCATTAACCAAATCGGCTATGGCGCTAGTGGCTGTGTAACCGTCATTTTCCACTTCAATAACACCAACTACGTCGGCACCTAAGCGCGTAATGGCGTTGATGATTTTATCGCGTTGGCGATTAAATTCCGCCAAGGTGTCTGCCCCGCGTGAGGTCGGAAAACCACTACCTAAGCCATTGCCGTTAAAGTAGTTTAGGATGTTAAAGCTGGCAACTTTTAAAGAGCCTATACTCGGCAAGGCAGGGGGGGTGTCTAAACGTGCGTTAGCAGCTTGAAAAACGGGCGCGGCAACCGGTTGTAAACGGAACACGCCAAAATCAAAGGCTAATATACCTTGTAGACTGCTAACTGTATAACCATCGCGCAAGGTGTTGGTAGCACTTAAGCCAGTAGGCCCAGGATAAATCACTGGATCTGGATTTTGCACATTGGAGTTATCATCAATAGTCAGTTGGTTAAGCTGGTTTTGCGCTTCAAAAGCGCTGGCTGTTGCACCGGGTGCCACAACCTGTGTTGGGTTTAATAAACGCCCACCCGAGGATACGACAAGTTCACCAAAACGCGCCAAGTCAAAATTTTCACTAACGGTTAAAGTTTGTGTGTTAGCCACTAACATGCCTTCACGCGTTTCTGGATTATTGCTTACCGGATCAAACGGCAAGCTTAAACTAGCCGCTGTTGGCAACGGATTGCCGCTAGAACACACATCCACCGCGGTGATGCTTTCCAAACGGGTCATCCCAAAAGTTTCACTAACGGTACCGATAACATGCACCCTATCACCCACATTAACTGGCGTCGCAGATGGGATAAACAAACCTTCAGAGGTATTTGGGTTGGCGTCGGCTTCGGCATCAGCCTCTTGGATAAAAAAGCCACCTAAGCCAGGATTACCTTGAAAATCCCCAACCACAATAGCTTCTACTTGCTGTACGCTTCCCACTAACGGGCTAGCGCTGCCGCTACCTTGAACCGCGCTAATGGCTGTCTTAGGTTGGCCGCAGCTCGATACGGGTGGCGTTACTACTGTGCTAAACGATTGTCCATTATTAATCGCAGCAAAGCTGCTAGCCGCCGGGCTATTCCAAATAAAATCTTCATATTGGCTGCCGGTACCGCGTAGTTGCAAGGAGAAACCAGCGGGGTCACTACCAGGTTCGGATACACCAATATCAACACTGGTTTGGCCTTGCGCCACGCCATTGGTGGCAGTAAAGTTACCTTCGTAACTTAAAAACTGTACCACCTGATTTGCTGGGTTAACTAAGGCTACACCATCCGGCGCACCGTTTTGTAAACCTGTAATAGTAAAGCTTAAGGTACCAAAGCCATTGCTTTGGTTAGGAATAGTATCCGTTAAGGTAGGCGCCGGTGTATACGTTTGGCCATTGGAACCGTTATAAGGAATCAACCGCCAACCGCTTAAGTTAGTCCCCGCAGGGCCTGCAATTTCTATAGCCTCGCCCGTGTCAGCATTAGCATTGTCATAATGGATTTCATTGATAAATACCGGTGTCCCCGCAACCGCAGGCACGGCGGTTACCGCATTAATAGCCGCCAGTACGGCTAACACCGTTTGACGTTGCTTAAAGAATTTATTGCGCACGTTATCCCCTTTTATAATTTAGAAAACCAATAAATATCACCTGAGTGTGTGTCTATTTGATGTCAGTTTAGTAATGGCTAAATGAAAACGGGTAAACTAAGTTGACAACTTGACAAAGCTAATCTATCGGTTAGCTTGTGTATTGCTGACAAATACTTATAAAAACTGCCCTGGAGGCTGCAACATGCAACGTACTTACTTTTGGATTTTTGCCTTAATGTTAGTTTCCAATATTGGCTGGGCTTACGGCGGAGGCAGTAGCTCTAAAGCCTGTAACAAACCTAAATTTAGTAATTTTACCCCAGCTGAAAATGTTGCAGCTGAAGCCGGTTCTAATTTTTCATTTTTGGCCTCAAAGAATACTTATCCCAATTCGATTAAAGTCGCTTTAAAAGACCAAGCTATTGAACTGACTATTACCTCTAAAAATGAAGCTGGTTATTTAGTGTCTGGCCAAATCCCAGCCACTTTAAAAGGCGCATTTGCGCGCGTGGCAATTTCTGCTGAGGGACATAATAACTGCAAAGGCAGTGATGGCTGGCTGCTAAAAATAGCGCCCTAAGCCTTCCATTATAAGCTGCTAAACAACCTAGCCTGTCCTAAATTACCCAAGCCTATTAACGATGGCCTTCTGCCAGAAGGCCATATTCTACTAACGCCATAACTTGCCGGCAAGCTTGGCATTGCGATTTTCGGCCAACTGGTGTTTTTACAACTTCTACATCGCCTCTGCACTGGCCAAGGTTACTTTAGGCAAAATAAACCGCCTTAAACCAACGGAAATTGTCAACGTTTGTGTCGCCTCAGCCATTAACACTTAAGCGGCTTTCTTGTTCCGGATAGATTCCTCTTTGTTAGAGTTCTTCTGCGGTTAACAGAATTTAGGTGTATGTTTTGTTCACTTTGCCCATTGCAAAGATTATGGCAGGTGGGCGGCAAAATTTGCGCAGCCCTGTTCCATAACGCCTGCTGGGACTCAATCTAATTAGCTAGCTAACACTTTGTTTTTTAGTGTTTTTAACGATGGCTTTCATGGTATTTATACGGCTTTTGGATTGCGGTTACAAAAAATAAGGCTTATGATTATTCCGATAAGGGTGCTTGGAATAAAGTAACATTTTCAACAATCCTTCGATAATATCAACGACGGAATTCAACTTAATACTATCCAGATGTACGTTTTAACAGTAAACAACGAGCTAGGCCTAGGTAATGCAAAAAGTGCACCGTGCACTTGCGGTGACAGCTCGTGTGACTTTGAAAGCCTTGAAAAAAGCTTGCCGACTTCAGCGGCTTTGCGTAACCACCCCGTGCCCATGGCAGCACATACGCGAAGTGATGCGGGCTATACCCATGGCAGTCTCACAAAAGTAACAAAAGCCATGCGCAGGCAATCTACATTTTTGAATTTCCGTTATTCCGGCAATCGTGTTTTCCACCTATCCGATTTAAATGAAACCCGAATCCACTCCTGAAATTATGCAAGCCGATCCAGGGCTCAGCGTGTTACGACTCGCAGCCTTGTTTGCGGGTAGTGACGAGCGACCTGACGATGAAACCCTGGAACTCATGTTCGAACAAGTGAGTTCGGGGGTGATCCGCGATCTGGCGCCACTCCAGATCTGGCCTGAACTGGCTCGCGGCCTAATGGCGCAGAAGCCTTCAAACATGTTCCGGGCACTTTATGCGTGCGGCGCATTGTCGATGATTTTACCTGAGGTTGCAGCAGTTTTTGGGGTTCCGCAAATTGCCGACGATCCACCGCAAGTCGATATTGGGCAGCACATGCTGCGGGTTCTCGACGAGGCTTCGCTATGCTCGGCTTCACTACCCGTGCGCTTCGCGGCTATGGTGATGAATGTAGGCAAATCGGATTCGCCACTGGAACACTTACCGGTGCACTACCGTCATGTCGAGCGGGGCGAACCACGTATCCAAGCACTATGCGATCGATTCGGTGTGCCTTATGACTGTCGCGACTTGGCTTTGCTCGCGTTGTCCGAATGCGAACGTGTACATCGAGTGTCGAAGGTGCGTGCAGGTCCGGTTGCGGCCATGCTCGAACGCGTGGGCGCATTTGATAAGCCCGAACGCTTTACCGATTTCATGTTGCTGTGCACCTTTGACTTTCGCGCCTACCCGGGCAACTCGAACAAGGAATATACCAAGGCTGACTTAATGTACCAAGCCCTGTCTGCCTGCGCCGAGATTGATGCCGATGCGATGGAAGAAGCGCAAGGGAGTTTAGAGGACGCACGTGCAATCGCAATAGCCAACGAGTTTCAGTCGGTACGCTGGAACTAAACCAATACTCTACCCTGTAACGGAAACAAGCGGGCTCTGCACGCAAGGCCGTACTGATTGCCACAGTACACACCCCGCTCCACTGAAAATTTTAAGGATTTAAATGGCCAAAGTACGAACTGCTTACTTGAAACGCGAACAAGTCCCAAGCCGTATGGCGCTACAGGACGCGATTAAAAACCTGCGCTTCAAACTGATACTGGATGAAAGTTATATCCCCTTCGAATGCGCAGGCTACATCCCATGTACCCTTGATGGGGAAGATGCCGGAGTTGATATCAAGTTTGGTGAAACTGATTTCACCGCGCTCACGCCTGATATCAAAGCGGCGATCAGTGACCGCGACACCACAATTATGATTCGTTCTGGCGCTGACCCACGTGAAATTGTGAGCGCCGCCATCCTCGCCGCGACGCTCGCAAACAGTTTTGAGGCCTTAATCCAGAATCAGGCTAAAGACACCTTAGAGAATAGCAAGGAGTTACTGGATACCGCCCGTTCAACGTTCAGCGAACTGTCCGATTTTTAAAAACTTGTTGATTTGTTCAGTAGCATTACAAAAACAGTCAACCTCGGACACAGAATAAATTTGATTTTGACAGGCAGCGGCCAATGGTATTGGCAGTTACTGTAAGCGGAATTTCCGTAAAGGATTATTCCGCCTTAACTCAACCACGCTTGGATAGACGCAAAATGGCCGATTACATGCCAGAACTCAGTGAATTTCGTATGATCGCCCGCGCGCCTGACCAACCGGTGGACTTCGGCGCCGACCGCGAATACATCCTCTGCTGCTTACAGGAAGTTGAACGTAGCTTTAAGCTTAACGCATTTCCAGGGATCGCACCTGAACAAGTCTCAGCACGCGCGCTGATTAAGCAACTGATTACCTGGTGGCGCACGCTGGAACCTACCGACCCTGATCAGCAGGACGCGTTTGGCCGCATGCCCGGTGCGATCCGGCTGATTGATACTTATTCATTATGGTTAGGCGAGGACTAATAAGGCCAATGCGCGAGACAGGTAAATTTTTGTTGACACAACACTTGCACAAATTCGGATCACAATGAGTAACCCAACTAATTCCCCAGCTAACCTTGGGCAATGTTTAGTCATTGCCGAAATGAACACGCATTCGTTCATGTTCCGCGGCACGGGGGAAACCCGTGATCTCGCACGCAACGCCTTATTGCGTGCCTGGACGCGCCACCGCACAGATCTGCTCGCCCAATACCCGGAACGCGAATCTACAATTCCCGAAGCGCAAGATATGGAACAGCACTTTCGAATTGTTTATCTAGAGTTTGAACTGGATGCAGGCTATCGTGATCTTGATAGAATTACATGACTTACAAAGGCCGCAAAAGCTAACCGCATTGCCTTGATTTTCGGGGCTTCAAACTGGTGTAGCTTTTGTATTTTGTATAGGGATAGATTCAAATACAGCTGACAAAACACAATCCCTATATGCCCTTCCTTAGCTTATTTAAATTGTTACGCCTTTGGCTTTGGGTATAGCTTTATGAATTGTAAACAACAGTCATGGTAAATGTTTGGTTTCATTGAAAAAAGTCAAACCTACGCACTGATTGCTATTTTTTGTTTGTTACAAGGTTGCAATACCGAATTGTTAACTTTCCAAGAAGCTAAAAACAAAAAGAAAATGGGTCGCGCCTTCTTCAGGGCGTACCACCTTTGATGCGATCCGTATCAAAGCATTATTACCGGATTTGGGTTATTACAACGACAAACAGCCCATGATTTTAAAGTCCGTGGCTGGGGTAAAACCGTACGCCGCTTCAGCCCTCCTGAATCCGGCTCCCCGCGCTCCGTCTTATCCCCCGCCTCGCCCAACAAGCTGTTCAAGGACTTGGTCGGGTTATAACGGGCTTTGGCCTATTGCCGCCCTACGGATTGCGACTTACGGCCTTTGGGTAAAGGCAAAAAACGTTTTCAGGATGATAAAATTAAAACAGCCAACGATCGCCAAAAAAATAAGGCGCGACAGCCACTTATACCAACCAATCAGGGAGTAAGTCTGGGCAAACGTCCGCATTATTAATTACCGCTGCTCAGAGTCGAAGTACCAGATCGTTTTGCCGTACCAGTAGCAGGGCTTCATGTGTTTGTACCAGTTTTCGACGAATTCTTGCAGCAAGGCCGGGCGGTCGGCGGGGTCGGAAACCGTTGCTTTTGCCAACGGACGGTAAGCTTCAGCGTGGAACAAAAACCGCTCGGTTTCGATATGCTCTCCTGTCAGCTTTTCCACAATAGCTTCAAACAGGCCGTCCCGGCCACGGTTAAATTCGGCATTGCGGTCAATCCACTTCATGACGGTGGGAATCAATTCTGCATGTCCCAGCAACTTACATAAGGCCAACAACCACAATACGTAGACATACGCTTCGTGTTGTGTGATTTCCAAGGTTTCGGCGACATTGCGGGGTGGATTTTGCGACCTTGGTGGGATTTCTAGGGCAATGTAGGTGTCGAAGGCGGCAATGACTTCGGGAAGTTCATTGTGTAGCTCGGTGATGGGTTGGCCGCCAGTGTATTTGAGGATGATTTGTTCCAGGCAGTAGCTAGCTACCATCCAAGCATATTCATCTCACGCATCTGCATGTAGTTTTTGATCAACTATTTTAGATCTAAAACTACCAATATGATCTGTTAGTTTAGCTTGGCAATAGGTATATTGACTCTCGCTCAAAAATTTCTGTCTACGAATCTTATTAAAAGCCATAACTGTTCCTAGTAACCATTGTCTTTCGGTATAGTCGGTTTGCGTGTTCGTGCAGGCATATTTTCTAAATCCATACCTGCAGCGATCACGTCAATAAATACATAAAGCTTCTCTTTACTACCCACTGGTGGTTGGCGGGCGCGCCGCTGTGGCCTGGGCGCGGGTGTGGCAAGCGGCTGTGGCTGTTTGCACTGTCTTGTGTGTTGGGGCCGCGCTGCCAGTGGAACTGGACTTTGATGCGGTGGTCGCGGTCGGTGTGCACGGCCTCGCCGGGCGCGCCGACGACGATGGCGGTCTGTTGGCCTGCGGTGCTGGGCTTGGGGTGCAGCAGTTGGCCTTGGCTGTCGAAGCTGCGGTTGCGGTAGGGCAGCTGCGCGGGGATGCTGTCTACGCGGTTGCGGTACAGGGCGCGCAGGCCTTGTTGGCCGCTGGCATGGCTGAGCAAGGCAAGCCCTTCTTCCATTTCAGCCAACTGCCCCCAAAACATCATCAAGTTTTGTTCGTCATATTCGCCGGGTTCGTACAACTTGCTGGCATGATAGGTACCGGGCGGATATTGGATGGGTTTACGATAAAAATCACGTTCGTAACCTTCACAAAACAACTTCCACAGCCGGTATATCCCGGTGTACCACGTGTAACTGCTATAATTTTTTATTAAATAAAAGGCTTCGCGCTGCTTGCGTCCGTAGTCCATGAGTTTACCTTATTCGCTGTTGGCGGCGCCAGCGACAGAACATTAGACGTTTGGTTCGGGTGTTTTGCTGGGGGCTATGTCAATGCCAAAGGCTTTCTTGTTCAGTTTATTTTTAAGGGCTTGGAAAAAACTCTCGCTGGCGGTGTACCCAATGCCTTTAGTAGGGCTTGTCGACTGACTCTTATCCTTATTTAGCCACCAAAAGTGGATTTTGTCCAAATGGTCTTTAGTTGTTTCGTATTCCTCCGGCAATGCCACGGAGGTAAGGGACTGTATACGCCGCCTGAGGCGCTGGCGTTCGAATGGGGATTGGCGGCTGTCATCCCGGTAGGCGATGTGCAAGTAGGAGTCGATAGTGTCTATCAGTTCAAGGGTGATTGCCTTAAGCATCCTGTCCACCCCATCCCTGCCAGTGGCTTGGTTTTGCAACCGGGCAGCGTAAACGGCAACCAGGCCGCCCATGACAGAGGAAATCAAGGTAGCTAGGATGTTCGGCTAGTCGGAGTCGGGTGCACTCATGAGGGAAGGTCCCAGTGTTCTTGGCTCTCGTCCAAATACCAAATGGTCAACCCATAATCTGAACTGGGGAAGTCGGGCATTAGATCACCAGCTTTGAAGGCGCGGCGGGAGTCCTTGTTGGCGGGGGTGTGCCAGATGCCACTTTGAGGACACGGTTGGTTGGCAGCGCAACGTAATTTAGCATTACCCTCGTCGCCAGTTTCGCTTAAGGCTTTGTTTTCCCGCGCCCAAGCCACCAAATCTTTGGGATAGACCATGTGGTTAATATCGCTATCGTCAATGTCACACAGGTAAGCCACCGCACCCGCTTCAAACGCCCAGTAGCCGAAGTAGTCGCCTTCGTCGCCATTGATGCGCAGGTGGCCGTCGTGCCAGGGGACGTATTTGAAACTGGGATACCAATCCAACAGGTATTTTTTAAGGGCTTCAATGCTTTCAAGGTCGGTCTCGGCATACATCGTCTCAATCAGGGGGTCATAAATTTCAAGATGGTATAAGTTGTCGGTCTCAGCCCGGTCTTGAAATGCGTAACTTAACAAGTCTTCGTACAGTGTGTCTTCGCCAAAATACGCAGGGTCAAGCAAGTCTGCAATACGCGGTAACAGGTCACGGCGGTGCAATAAGTAACACAGGCCAATCAACTGCATGGCGCGTTCATAATCGCCGGGATCGCGAAAGCTTAACGGGGCGAGTTTGGGGATACCTTCATATTCAGCCAGGGCCTTTTGGTAACGCTCCAAGGCTTCGATTACGCCCGTTAACTCCGAGCGAAGTTCTTCGATTGGGATGCCTGCGGTGTAACGGAGGGAAAATTTTTCATAAACAACCATAACCAAGCTTTGATGATGTTGGCTCATTAAATCTTCTTGATTTACATCCTCAAGCATTTCTTCTTTTATTAAAGTACACAGTTTTGAATAATTATTGTCAGTAGCAAAATAATATTGTTCAGTAACAAACTGTTGCCGTCGTTTTTCGTTAAAGGGGTTACTCATTTTTCTTCCTGCAAATTCGGGTGGCTTTTGCCAAATTCTTTCCTTAGTTTCGCCTTGCGCTTATTGACCGCCGCTTTAACGCCTTGAACACCGTTCTCGCCATAGTGGAAAGCATTGTGCTTCTCATGTGCGCTGGGT
>JBAZVT010000026.1:0-13894 GCA_041660745.1 Minisyncoccota bacterium
CCGATCTCAAAGAAGTGGTTCATTGCCCTCGTCGCCGTTATACTTCTAGTGGTTGTTTATCTTGCTTTCTTTTCAAAGGGCGATAACTCTGTACAGAAAATTACCGTTGCACGTGGAGATGTCTCACAAGACGTCCAGATTTCAGGAAAAACAAAAGCAGTTTCCAATGTTGACCTCGCTTTTCAATCTGGAGGGAAAATTGTCGCGGTGTATGCAGATGTGGGTGCAAAAGTTGTAAAAGGCACTGTGTTGGCAGTTTTGGACCAAGCAGAATTATCCGCAAATAAAGATCAGTCCAGTGCCACACTTGCTTCTGAAGAGGCCCGTCTGCGTGAATTACAGCGTGGTGCTCGGCCCGAGGAGCTTGCGATAGTGGAGAGCGCTCTGGAGGATGCAGAGCGTTCATACATCTCAGAGCTTGAACGTGCATATGCTTCTCTTGATGGTATTGTACGAGGGAAAATAGATGAACTCTTTACTGATGGTCAAAATGCTTCTCCACAATTCAACCCATTTACTTCTGACTATGATGTGGAAAAAAATATAGAAAAGTTGCGTATAGAGGTTGAAGCAAAATTAGACATGCTTGAGAAGCGTTTTAGAATTGGTGGAGTAAATATCACCGCAACTAATTTCGAGTCTTATGCGACTGACATTGAAAGCGCTTTGCAATCAACACAAAATCTTCTCAATGCTATCGGCGGGTCTGTAAATAATCAGAAGTATGGTACGAACGAAGCTGATAGGGCAACATTAGCATCCGCACGTGCTTCGTATAATACACTCGTAGCAACAATCAATGCTGCCGAGGAAAAATATAATACAGCACAGAAAAATTTGGACTTAAAACAGAAGGGTAGTTCAGAAGAGGAAATAGCTGCACAGTTGGCAAAAGTTGATCAGGCTCGTGCCGGAGTCAGCTCTATTGGCGCAAAAATGAGCTCGTTTGTTATTGTTTCCCCAATTGATGGTGTTGTGACCAAACAAGATGCAAAGGTGGGTGAAATGGCTCAAGCGGGTATTATTGTCACATCAGTCATCTCGGCCGGAAACCTTGAGATAGAAGCATATATTCCTGAGGTGAATATCGGTAAAGTATCCGTGGGTAACCCAGCAACAATTACTCTAGACGCTCTCCCGGGCGAGAGTTTTGTGGGCAGTGTGTTGTATATTGATCCTGCAGAAACTGTCTTGGACGGTGTGGTAAATTACAAAACAAAAGTTTCTCTCGAAAGTTCCGATGAGCGTATTAGAAGTGGTTTAACATCAAACCTCACTATTCATTCTGCAGAGAAAAAAGCGGTGATTGTTATCCCTCGATACGCCGTTAGTACAGTTGGTGGCGCAAGTACAGTGAAGAAGTTATCAGTTGACACCTCTGACGTAGCAACAACAGCTATAACACTCGGTCTTCAGGGGAGTGATGGAAATGTTGAAGTTGTTTCTGGTCTGGTTGAAGGAGACGTGATTGTTGTGGACGGTTCGGTTCAGTAATAATCGGCTAGGCTGTCAGGTTGTAAGGCGCTTTTGTTATGACAGATTTTATTGAAAAAAGTTTTTTTGCAAAAACCCACGCGTTTGTAATGGTTTTTGAGAAAGTGATGTCAAAGGTTTTTGAAAAAGAAACACATATTTCTTTGTCGCAGTTTTTTGTTTTAGCTGTTATTCACCACATTCCTCAGACCTCTCAAAAACAGATTTCAGAGATACGAAATTTAACAGAGGCGGCGATAAGTCGCCAGGTTGAGTTGCTTGAGAAAGGGGGGTTTATTACTCGCATAAAGAAGGTGGGTAATAAGCGGGAGCATGTTCTAGCTTTAACAGAAAAAGGCGAGCAAGAATACACACATGACATGAATTTGGTAGATAAGCATGTGGGAGACACATTTTCTTTCTTAACTAAAAAAGAAGAAGCTCTTTTGTCTAAAATTTTCAATACCGCCCTCTGGCGCGTAATGGAAAAGGGAACTCACGAAGGTTTAACATGCCCGTTTAAAAAGGAGTAAAAGCTTCTTTATTTTTATGACAAAAGTGTTGAATCTTTCGTCGGGGCACTGGTAGTTTTGAAACTTACAGTTTCAGTACCCCAATTGGATTTTGTTTTCATTCAGAAACTCAACAAAATCTCAATTGGGCTTCAAATCCCAGTCGTAAACTCTCCTAGAGTTTACTTGCCTCCGACAAAAATTACCCAAAAAGTTATTTTTGGTCGGGGCACTGGGATTTGAACCCAGAGTCTTACGTACCCGAAACGTAAATGTTACCGTTACACTATGCCCCGATATATGTAGAAAAACTATATCATAATTATCAATTCTGACCTAAAGACCTTTCATTTTTTGGTACTTTTTCTTTTTTAAAATCACCCGACTTAGAAAAGTCACATTTCTATAAAAAAGTCTATAGAACCATTAAAAACACACCCTAGGAATTTAGCCATTAAATGGCTTAACTGAGCCTCCCTTACACCACATTTTGGGTGCTTTGTCATTGACAAATAAAACCATATGTGCTAGTATATATAAATCCAGACAAGTTCTGGTTTTTTAATTGGTCAGAATTTTACTGTCGCTACCAATTAAAACAAGCCAAGATTTTTACTCATTAAGAAACGGCTTATTTTTACATTACTTTCAACTTTTCTGTTTGTTTCTAATACTGTTTCTAATCCGGTTACACCAACTGTTCTTGTTGCTACAAGTACACAAGAAGTAGTATCGGTTAAACCAGTTGATGAGACAGATCCTAATCAAGTCAAAAAATATGTTGAACATTATTTCGCAAACGATCCAATTCTTGCAGATATTGCAAAATGTGAGTCCGACTTTCGTCAATATCATAAAGACGGGGATTTACTCCGTGGAAGGGTAGATAACAATGATGTCGGTGTGATGCAGATTAATGAACGTTACCATCTTAAGAAATCTCAGGAGATGGGGCACGATATTCACACTCTTGATGGAAACCTCGCGTATGCAAAATGGTTGTATGGTGAGATGGGAAGTAAGCCATGGAAGTCCTCCTCACCTTGTTGGGGAAGTAAGGAATTGGCACAGAAGTAATTCAGAACTTGAAAACAAAAAACCACCGCGAACGGTGGTTTTTTGTTGCGTGTTTCTCCCTAGGGGAGTCCTAGGGAGAATTCTATTGCGGGATTTTTAAAGCAGGGTATACTCAAAAGTGGGTTCATGGAAGTACCTTTGTTTTTTACGGGAGAAGCTGTATGGCAAACAGTGAACAAGTCAGAGCGTATATCGACAAGCATTATCGTGGGAAAGGCGCAGATTTCTTTTTGGCCGCCGCTGGAGGTCATGATCGCTTTTGTATTGTACGTCAGGGTCTCGCCAAGTTGGATCATGGGGAAGTGCTCGAGGAGGCGCGGGCTTTTATGGCCAAGCATCCCAATGGCCCTCCTCGACACATGTAGACGGAGGGGTGGTGTAGAAACAGGGGGCACGAACCGGAGGTTCGTGCCCTTTTCTCATGTATTTTTTTGTTTTCTATTTTCGATATTCCTTTCTAATTCTTCAGAAATGGTTATAATTGTCACGGAAAGATAGACTCTAACAATTTAACACGAAGGGCGGTGTCGTTGTGCTGAAACTACGTGAAAAGTTCGCATGTTGTGCTGGTGGGGAAAGATGTTTCTCATCGTGCTCAAGAGGCGGGTGTGGTGGATGTTCGTCCCTTACGTATCGCGACCTTTTGGATTTGGCGGAGAGACATACTGTGTGTATGTATGGATTTCTGCTTTCGCTGGTCACGGATGTACGAGGTAAAGAGATTCCCGTTCCTCGGGAATGCAGAGAAGCGATCGCTGACTTTCTGAAAATTCGAAGCAGTTTTTACACGACCGTTACCCTTAATACACAAACTGCAGACGGCAATAAGGCCGAGGTGAGATTCATCGAGAATAAGGAGGTTCTCGATAGTGCCTTGCCTCAGGCGCTTGCTTATCTTCTTCGTTACCACACACAGCGGCGTGAGCGCGTTGCTGCGTAGTATGGTGTGGGGTCTTTTTGTTCACTATTTTTTTGAGTGCCGATCTGAGGGTCGGCATTTCTGTTACATTTTTTGTTCATCTTCGTAGTATACTAATATGAATAAGTGTTAATAAAATATTTATATATGGAAAAGATTCAAAAGTTTTTTATGGAGAAGCCTATTGTTTCAGGATCAATCATCCTTGCTATTGGTTTGGTTATTGCAACAGTGATAGGCGCCTATACATTTGTAACTATTAGATCGTTTGATAACGGTCTTGTGGTAACTGGATCTGCAAAGACTACTGTTCAATCAGACTCAGTAAAATGGACATCTAATATTACTCGAACTGTCACCGAGGGGAATCTCCCAGATGGGTACGCACTTATGGCTCGTGACGCTGCTAGTGTAAAAGATTTTATGACAAGGAATGGCATTGCCGCCGATGAACTTGAAGTGTCGCCAATATTTGTCGATCAAGTATATAAATATAATGATCAGAATGGACCTCGCGAATATAATCTTCGCCAAACAGTGATTGTTGCTTCAAAAGATTTGACAAAGGTTGCCAACTTGGCAAAGAATACCCAGGAGCTTATTAATAAAGGAATTGTTTTTTCAACCCAAGCTCCAGAATATTATTATTCTAAACTTGCAGATTTACGCGTGTCATTGCTTGGCGATGCAATTAAGGACGCCCGAGCTCGTGCTGAACAGCTTGCTCGTTCAAGTGGAAGTTCGGTGGGTTCCTTAAAATCTGCGTCAACGGGTGTTGTTCAGGTTCTTTCTCCAAATTCTGTAGAAGTCGCTGATTACGGGCAATATGATACTTCAAGTATTACTAAAGATGTGATGATTACGGTGAGAGCGACGTTTGTAGTTAAATAACGAAACTGACAAAAAACAGACGGTTTGCCAGCTGGCAACCCGTCTGTTTTTATTTTTAGTTTTTTGCTGCTGCTTCTCCTGCAACATAGCCGGTTGTCCAACAGAGCTGTAAGCTGTATCCGCCAGAGGGGCGATTTACATCTAGCATGTCGCCGACAAGATATAGGTTTGGTATCTTTTTTGACTGCATGGTGCGAGTGTCTATCTCTTCCATATTCACTCCTCCAGAGGCAACAATGGCCTCTGACTGATCAGAAAAGCCTGTGACGGTCATTCGTATATCTTTCAAAAAATTGGTCACCAAGAGGCGTTCTTCGCGAGAGACAATGTTCACTTCTTTTTCAGGGTCTATTTTGGTACGGACAATAAGAGCTTCCATTAATGTAGGCATCACCAATTCGCCAAGAGAGTTTTTGAATTTCTTGTTTTGATTGAGTTTAAAAATTTCCTGGATTTTTCTATCCAACGTTCCCGCATCCATGGTGGGGAAGAGGTCTATTGAAAGGGTGGTTGTCCCATACGAGAGAATATCGGAAATGTCTCTGCTTGCATTAAGTACCATCGGTCCACTAACTCCAAAATGTGTAAAAAGAAATTTACCTTTTACGGAAAACTTTTTCTCGTCGTTTTGAAATACGGTCATTTTTGCAGTGGGGTAGCTGAGTCCTTGTAATTGGTGTGTCCAGGACTCTTTTGTTTTTACGGGCACAAGTGCAAATCCATCGGTTTTCACGTTGAGTCCTAGTGTTTCCATCCATTTCCAGCCATCACCCGTTGAACCAGTTTCTGGGTGGGAAGTACCACCTGTTGCGAGGATAAAAGATTTGGCTTTGATATGGACTGCACCCGCGAGTACCGCTTCAAGAATTGTACCATCGTCTGCAGTGTGGAGACGCACAACCGCCTTGCCACGCATAATTTCTACATTGCCTTCTCTCATATAGGCTACGAGAGCATCAAGCACAGATTTAGAATTATCAGTCGTAGGGAAGGCTCTGTTTTCTGCTTCTATTTTTATGGGGCAACCATGTTGTTCAAAAAATTCTATAGTGTCTCTAATTGAAAATTTTGAAAAAGGGGAGAAGAGAAAGCCCTGAGCTTCTTTAAATGCTGAAAGGAATTTTCGAGTGTCGGGTTCAACATTGGTGAGGTTACATCTGCCACCACCACTAATGAGGAGCTTCTTGCCGAGATTACTGTTTTTTTCTATAAGTACAACCTTTGCGCCGAGCTCTGCAGCTCTGCCCGCAGCTATCATTCCAGCAGGTCCGCCTCCAATAATAGCCACATCATATTCCAGTATGGTTTTTTCGGGGGATATTTTCTTTTGGTGGTCAACAATATTCATGTTTTTGTTTGCGTACGTATCCTAACATAAAGGGTCGATATTATGTAGTGGTTTTTCTGTAATATAAAACAGCGCCAGAGACTTTAGAAAATCTCGGCGCTGTGGATACTAACCCTTTCTGGCATTCATAGCTGGTGGGCGAGAGCATATATCCGGGCTTCAGGAGTGCGTCTGTCTACTCGGTTTGCTGGAATATCCTGGAAGATGGGATTTAGTGCCAAAGTCGTCACTAGTACCGAACGACCTACCTCACTTCGGAGAAAGCTCACGTCGTTTACACACACAAGTCCAAGCTCCCAAGCCATGTCTATAAACCGAAAGGCTTCTTCGCGGCTGTGGAAGAAGTCGCTTATACTCCCGTCAGGGAAGGTGAGAAGTGCTTGATGCCCGTCAGTCGACACCTGCAGCGTGGCTGTAAAAAACCTTCTCGTGAATACACCATCTGTCCCGCGCACTACGTCTCCCATAACAAGACTCCTTTCGATACAAAAGAACCCCATGTACCCCCAATTCCATTTTAGTCTATGGTAGTGTCTTGTCAAATGAAAATAATCATGGTCTTAATGGTTTCTTCATAATTACTAAAGCGAAGAAGAAAGAATGAATACCAGAAAAGTAAAAATTTGAGATAAAAAAAGACTTGAGGTGCACCGCGCTATTCCTCAAGTCCAACTCGCTATCTACTAAGGCGTGATCCTTTCTTTTTATATCGACTCAGTTTGGTTCGACAATAGCCCAAGCGGCAAGGATTGATGTGTGGTGAATCCGTTTCTCCTCTCTGGAAATGGGCATTCCTTCGATACACCTTGTTGCTGCCATCCATGCGTCCGTGTTCATGTACGAAGGACACAAGCTCTGCAGTATCATTTCTTCAAGCAGGGTCGCTTGTACAGAAGTGATTTTTCCGCCGAGCAATGCTTCGTAAATGATTCCAAGTCCTTGACGCTTAGTGGCAAATTCCTCCGACGCTTCTCCTGAAAAACAGAGATGAAAATGACGTCCACACCGAGCGCAGGTAACCAGCTTTACTTCAGGCTCGGCACTAATGGACTTTTCTGTGGAGCCGTCTGTTTTTGAGCATTCAGAATCTTCTCGGAACATATAACCCCCTCAATCTCAGTAGGGAAAAGGATTAGTTGTGACACAAAACTTTTCTGCTAGTTATAGTACTCTTTAAATATGAAGTATCAATTTTATTTAAATAATTATTTTTTGAGTTTATTCCACGGGGGAGATAATGGAAATGTCGGCCTAGAGGCACTCCTTGATACCAAATTTAGCCAAAGCTTCATAATGTATCAATGTCGCACAATATATCTTTTGCGACATCACCTAATAATAAAAATGGCTTATTATATAGACACATTACAAATAAGGCTTTTTCTGCGGGTGTTCCCTATAAGAAAATTATTTTTTGAATCTTGGTGTTCATGTATACTGTGTGTAATTATTTTTTTCACACTTCCCTCGACGGGTGTATAGATTTTTTTAAAAAATTTTGAAAGAAAATAATATTTAATTATTATTGCAGTATCTTTATTTGTATCACGCAGGCTTGTTTTTAGTTTTCAGTCTCTTTTGGTGGTTTTTGATGTGTACATATGTTGAATTCGCCTTTTTAATGATCATACATAAAATCAACATTTTTTGACCTTCTAAAATGCGATTTAAGCTTCTGGAGAATTTTGAGAGGATACTTCGTACCTCTAAGAAATGTTTCTAATTTGAGAAAAATCTGTGCAATTAAAAAATTACCTCAGTAAGGTAATTTTCAGATATGGGAAGGATAATTTCTTACACTATTCTTAGTCAACCAACTTTTCGTACCATTCAGAGGTTAAGTGTAATAGGCCGTACGCAAATCCGTACAGTGGAAGTAAAAGGATGAATAAAAATATTTTAAAACCTCTCATTTTTAATTATTGTATTTAACAAGTAAAGTCATCACTGAAAAAATTACAGACATTTCTGTTTGCTTTTGGCTTTTTTGAAATTACACCAAAACTAAACTTTAATTTTTTCTATAATCGATCCCAAAACGGTTTTGCAATCACAACGGTCTTATCAATCGCATCAAGTAGTAGATTCCAACCATCCTGTATGAAGCTAAGTGCAATCTGCCAGAGGTGTTGTACCTTTGGAGAAGCAATTATCTCGCGAACATCATATCCGAGAACTTTAAGAATTACAAGAGCAATTATGATGATTATAAGTGCTTGTATGAAACCTCCTTGTTCCCTGTTAATTCTATTTTTCATATATCTATATTATCTAATAGTAGAAGCCTTTTTACAAGTATAGGAGTGGATTAAGATACGCGCGCAGGTCGGCAACGGGCATTGTGTATGTACCACTGCAAGCTTTACTTTTCAGACTGGTTACCTTAACACCGTCGGATGCGTAGACGGTAAAATGTAAGTGTGGACCGGTTGAGTATCCGGTGTTCCCAGAGTAACCGATAACGTCTCCAGATTTAACGGTGCTCCCTGTAATAGCTTTTATAAGCGAAAGATGGGCGTAGAGTGTTGAGAGTCCATTGTTGTGTTTAATAAAGACCCATTTACCGTACGATGCGCCAGCACAGGTGACATCTGTATCGCCTGTAGCCACGATTACCCCGTCTCCAGCCGATTTTACAGGTGTTCCGAGAGATGCTCCGAAATCTATACCGTTATGACCGTTGCCGTTATATACGCCGGCGTGAGTTCGTGAAAATTCCGTATCCCCAAAAGTTTGAGTTATGCGAACAACAGATAGTGGCATGGATAATACCCCTGATCCAAACTTCGGAATTTTATTAAAATCAATGGCAAGTTTGAGCTGAGATTCGTAGTTGTACAATTCCGCATCAAGGGCGGCTTTTTTTGCTTGCTTTGCAGCAAGTTGTTTCTTGTATTCTGACTCTTTATTTTTTGTTGTAAGGAGTAAGTTACTTTTTTCTTTTGCGTTCTGATCGGCAATTTTTTTCTTATCTGATAGTTCGCTTTTAAGGCTCAGGAGAGTTACTTTTTTTCCTTCCAATTTATTTTGTTGCGTTTCCAATTCATCGCGAAGTGTTCGTAGTTCGGCAAGATTTGCTTCGACCTTATCACTAAAACTTTTTAATGCTTGAATGTCTGTTAGAACTTCTGAAAAAGTTCCCTTAGTAAGAACAGTTTCTATAAGTGAAATATCATCAGCTTGCTGCATAACACGCACTGACTGGCTGAGGCCCGCGAGACCTTCCTCAATCTGTTCTTCTTTTCCGGCAATACTCAAATCTAGTTCTTGTATACCAAGGTTTGTTGAAGAAATGTTTTTTTCAGTTAGCTTTAAATCGGTCTGTAATTTACTACGAGATAAATCCAGTAGTTTGAGAGCGTTCTGAAGCGTCTGGAGTTCTTTTCCTGTTGTTGATATTTTACCTTCCCATTGTTTTATTTCGGCTAGCAGTTTGTTACGCTCAGTATTGACGGCGTCTATTTTTTGTTGTATTTGTTCTGCTGTCTCAGCGAGTGTTTCTCTGGTGGTAAGGGTTGTGTAAGAAAACGACACGCACAATATTGCGAGTATGCCTAGTACGATTGTTTTTTTGACAGTTGGGGCTTTCATCTTGTTTTGTAATGTGCACAACTCTTTGATTATGTCCCGTTACTTTCTGAGCGTGTCTATAGCTTCTTTGATACGTATAAGGGTTTCTGTTTTTCCAAGTACCGCTGCAAGCGTAAAAGGATCAGGAGATTTATCTTTCCCTGATAGGGCATATCGCATAGGCCAGAGAACGAACCCTCTTCCCTGCTCGGTTGCATAATCCCAAACACGAGATTTGATTGTTTCTGCCAATGCCCAGTCTGTCTCCCCCGCTTCAAGTAGCGAGGAAACATGTAACAGTCGCTCTGCTGTTTTTTCAAAACTCGGTTCATCTTTCCAAAGCAATTTTTCCTTTGTGTACTCAGGTTTTTTGAAGAAGAAATCAAGCTCTCCTGTTTCAAAGATATTATTTGTATCACCGAATGTGTTAATGCGGTCAACAATAAGTGAAAGAATTGTATCCAAAACTGGTGTTTGAAATTGCTCTGGCACAAAAGGTAAAATGCCCGTTTTTTGTTCACTGACACCCATACGTTTGATGTATTCTTTGTTGAGCCAGTTAAGCTTGTCTATGTTGAATATTGCACCACCTTTTTGGACTTTGCTTAAGTCAAATTTTTCTATGAGTTCTTGCATAGAAAGAATTTCTTGATCGGTGCCAGGGTTCCAGCCGAGAAGGGCTACGAAGTTTATAAGAGCTTCTGGGAGGTAACCTTTTTCACGAAAAAACGTGAGAGAAGATATATCTGCATGCTTACGTTTTGAAAGTTTTGTTCTGTCTGGAGCGAGCACGAGAGGAAGGTGTGCATACACGGGTCTTGTTGCACCTATAGCTTCTTGTATAAGGATTTGTCGAGGGGTGTTAGAAAGATGTTCCTCGGCTCGTATTACGTGCGTGATGCCCATTTCAAAATCATCTATGACGACAGCTAGGTGGTACACTGGTTCATCAATACTACGAGCAATAACAAAATTACCGAGATCGGTCGTATCAACTTCCATTTCTCCACGAATAAGATCGGTAAAAGTAACTTTTTTCCCAGGATTTTTAAAACGGATCACTTCATCGCGCTGACCTTCCTCTTTTACTTCTTCTTTTGAAATATATGCAAAGCCGTCAGCAATTAATTTTTCCAGGTATTTTTTATGGATTGGCGCACGTTCTGATTGTATAAATTTTTCGTCATGTGTGAGTCCAAGCCAGGCAAGATCATCTATAAGTCCGTCAGTCCATTCTTGTTTATTACGGGCTTTGTCAGTATCTTCTATGCGGAGGACAAATTTCCCCGCATTTTGTTTTGCATAGAGGTAACTGAACAGCGCTGTTCGTAATCCTCCCATATGTAAAACTCCCGTCGGTGACGGAGCAAATCTAGTAACAACTGTTCCTGTGGGTTTATCGTTCATGTGATAGGGCTATGTTCATAATTTCTGTCGCAATTTTACGTGCCGCGTCTGGTTTGAAGAATGCTTTTGCTGCAAGTATCATTTTTTCCCGTTGTTCAGAATTTTTCATCAAATGCTCAACTTCTGAAACAATAATGTTTGAGCTTAGGTTTGCTTCTTCTATTACTGTTGCGGCTCCTGTTCGTGCGTAGGCATATGCATTCTGTCGCTGGTGGTCTCCTTGTGAGTCTGAAATTGGAATAATGATTGATGGAATATTCCATGCGGCTATTTCAAAGATTGCTGATCCTGCCCGAGAAATAACCAAATCCGAAGCCCCTGCTGCCATTCGCATATTGAGATCGTTCAAGTAATCATAGGGTTTGTAGCGATGTGCGAATTCGTTGTTTTTCAATATAACACCGGCGATTTCTTGTACAGCTTTAAAATTATTTGGCCCGGTCTGGTGAATGACTTGATAATGCGGTAGTAATTTTACTAACGCGTCCATGATGTACTCGTTTATTATTCTTGATCCGAGGGATCCTCCAAGGACGAGAATAGTTGGGATGTTTTCTTCAAGACCCAAGAATTCTTTTGAACCGGTACGCGCAGGAATCATAATATCTTTTCGGACAGGGTTACACGTATAGGCAACTTTGTCCTGAGGAAAATATTTCGCTGCGTCGGGATATGAAATTGCGACACGAGTGGCAAATTTACCAGCCCACATATTTACTCTTCCTGGCACCGTGTCTGACTCGTGGATAACGACAGGTATACGCAAAAGTCGTGCTGCAAGCAGTACAGGAAAGCTGACATAGCCACCTTTGCCAAATACCACGTCGGGATATATTGAATACAAATCAAGAATAGCAGTGATGACTCCAAAGATGGTCTTGAAAACATCTAGTATGTTGAGCAAAGAAAAATATCGACGGGCTTTACCGGCGGACATGTGTTTGTATTCTATGCTGTTTTCAAACAATGCTTTGTTGTTGTATGGAATCGGTGCCATATAGTACAACTTTGCTTCCAAAAGACGGTATTCTTTTGCCAAACTATTAAGTTCTTGGGCAACTGCAATAAGCGGATAAAAATGCCCTCCTGTTCCACCGCCGGTGAGTAATATTTTCATAATGGTTATTTTACTTTTCTATGCTTTGAAATGTTAAAAATGAGTCCAACTTCTGCAAGGGCAAACAATAGCGATGTTCCACCCTGGCTCACGAATATGAGCGGATTGCCAGAAAGTGGCATAACACCCAACATTGCACCAATATTGAAAAATGATTGGAACACTATCAGTATAACAATTCCGACCACCAACAGTCCACCGAAGGTGTCTGGTGCCTTGGTGGCCACTCTGAAACCAGAAAGAGTGAAAAATAGATAGAGAACGATGAGGGCAACACTTCCTACAAAGCCGAATTCTTCTGCAGCAACAGCATATATAGAATCCCCCATCGGTTCTGGAAGAAAACCGAACTTCTGAATACTTTTTCCATATCCCCTGCCGAACATTTCTCCTGAACCAACAGCAATGAGTGACTGTTGAATTTGATAACTGGAGCCTTGTGGGTCACGAGCTGGATTGATGAACGTCATGACACGATCTTTTACATACGGTCTAGAAATTATAAGTCCAAGACCCAGAATCGCTCCTAGTATGCCAATACCCGCAAGATGGAGAAAACGTCCACCCGCTGCAATGAAAATGGCTAACACGGCAACTGTCCCAATGATAAACGTATCGGTATCTGGCTGCATGAGAAAGAGTGCTCCAGAAAGTCCGACAACAACCGCCAATGGTCCAAATCCTCCCCAAAAAGTTTTTATTCTATCTTTCAAGCTCGATGCCCATGCCGCATAGTAGATAATCATGGCGATTTTCAAAAATTCTGACGGCTGGATTGTAAATCCTGCAAAACTAAGCCAGCGAGATGCTCCGCCATGCTTGAAGCCAATACCCGGAACAAATACCAACGCATTTAATATGAGTGCAATAACAAAAAATAATATTGAAGAGCGTTTTATCCATTTGTATGGAAGGCGAGAAATAATATACATACACAAACCACCAAGTCCAAGTCCAAATATGGCCTGTTTGAGGAGGACGTTTGAAAAATTAAGATTGTCTCGGGCAACAATACCAAAAGCCGCAGAGGTAAAAATAAGCGCTCCTGCTACAATAAGGAGAACGACAGATAACAGAAATGGCTTGTCAATTTTCTTTGGCTTCATTGCTATTATAATAACACGGACATACTGATTATTGTGGTGGATAAGTGTCGTTCGAACATTCATCTTTTGAAAACACAGGTAGTTTTCTACTGAAAACTCTCCTTGAGTCTTCGCCGACACTCGCTTCTGCTCGTCGCGCCAGTCGCGCTCCGCAAGGTTTTCAAAAAGACGAATATTCTCACTTAAAGGGAAAAAGCTTGACTCGTCTAGCCTGCGCAATGTTTCAAAATCGCAAATGTCCTCGCTTAAAGGTTGCTGTCGCTTGCGGCGTCGGCAAAATAACTTTTCCAAATTATCTTTTGAAGAAGTGTTTGTTTTCAATTGGTATTGGTAGCTCCGCAGGTGTTCGTAAAATAATCAAGACCTTCGCAACACTTCTAATGGTGTTTGGTAATTAATACCCATATGAATTCTTTCTGTATTGTAATACAACAGATATTTTCTGAGTGCCGTTTTGAAATGAGAAATGGTGTG
>JBAZVT010000027.1:0-12833 GCA_041660745.1 Minisyncoccota bacterium
TGGTTCTTTTGCGCACCTGAAAGACAAAGTTAAAATTCATCATGGACTACGAAGAGACAGACGTTACAAAATGATTGAAGAGATACTTGGAGGAGAAGATTAGCAACTATTTATTTGTATTAGACCAACATTTTTAAAATAATAGTAACATGTTTTAAAAGAAACCTATTGAACTCTGTTCAAAAAAACAACTGGTATACAGAGCGTATCCAGCGGTTTTTCTTCCCCTACATCTATACTATATTTACTGTACCTCCTTCCACCCGTTCAGTTCCCATCCACCCGATGGACCACTTGAAAAATTCAAATCGGAAATACCCATATCGTAGTTAAGTGTCGCCCCCCCAGTCATGACCACCTTATTCCCCGTAATTGATTTTGCGCTTGAACCACCACTAACACTTACCGTACCGTTTTGAGCACTAAGAATCACAGACCCGGAACCGCCCGAAATGGTAATCGCGGAATTTCCACTACAAAAGCTACTCACTGGACAATCACTCGTTACTACAAGCAAAGGGAAACTATGAGGCTGACCCGAACCCTGAAAATTACCGTCTCCAGTCAACGAAACATATTTATCTGTGACAATTGCCCCACTATTATCTCCGTACAATGACGACAACTTTATTTTCCCACCACCGCTTGTTGTCACGGTACCGGTTACCCACAATGTCCCCGTTACTGTTAATGTTCCGCCGCCAGAAACACTGAGATTCCCGATGATTTTCTTTGGTCCAAGTGAACCTCCTGCCCAGCCGATACTTACATTTCCCGTCTGAGTTCCACCCTCCTCCGCCTCACTCTTCCATTGTGCGATCATAGAATCGGAAATCGGCATACTAACCGACGCAGGATCAGCACGAGACGTATTACATGTTTTATTATTTCCTGTTCCTGCCTGACAATAAATAGTCCCAGTCGTTGTTGTGTCTATGACGGTATGCGCCCACGCATCTCCACCAATACTGAGTTTGTCCCCACCGTCACCATATATTTGTGTACTGTTCCCACCAGCAAAAAGTCTAAAGTATCCATCAAGTCCCGATGGTGAAGTATTGTTCCATACAGTTCCAGAGGTGTTCTTAACTTTTGCCAAACCATCTACATATGTTGTATTTGCCGCCCATATGTAATTCTTACTTGCAGAACCAGTACTTGTGTCTAAAACAATCCAGTATGTTGTCCCTACGGACAATACTCTGTCAGGATTTGTCGTAAATGCAACCTCCACCCAGCCGAAATTTGTCGTTACAGATGAAGCGGAGAGCACGCCTGACGTAAGAGATGTCGTATTCGGTTTTCCACCATTATCAGCAACAATATTTACTGTAATATTAGCGGGCAAGCCCACCTTCTTTATATACAGCTGGACTGTCTTAAGGGGGTCAGTAGTTGTAACTTTGAAACTCTGAGCTGCGTCCTGTGTTGCGTTTGCATTTCCAAATGTAATAGTGTTTGGCGGAGTTGTTGGTGTATCGTTTATCTGATTTGCAACAGACGGAATACTTCCTGCTACAGTGACAGAACCAGAAACCCCATTACTTCCATCGCCATGTACACTGCCCATTGAATAGACATTACCATTGATGCGTGAACCGCCCGTCAACTCAAACCCACCATTACCTACTTGAATACCATAATTAAATGCAGCCCCCACACCCTGTCTCACAACACTCTCTACTTTTCGAACACTCCTCGGGTCTTCTCCTTCCACCGTTATGGTTTTTGCATCTGAAGAATTCACCACGTGAATCACCGCAGTCTGATCGTTAAGAGAAACTGTGTCCCCTGTTGGCACCGAATATCCATTTTTTATTCTATACAACGCATCTTCTGTTCCACCCTCAGCAAGAAAATATCCTCCTCGAGATCTAAAAAAATCATTGGTATTTTTTGCTTCTTTGACTGTTGGTCCGGCAACCCCAATAAGCATTGTCATCGACACCATTGTGAATAGTACAATAGCTATCATGAGCGCCTGTCCTTGTTGTGATTGTATGTTTCTTTTCATATTTTTTACTCGTGCGAACATTTTGCAATCGAAATGTTTTAGCCGCATGATGTTATATCCTAATACGCCCCTCTCAATACAACTGCACTATAAAACGTCTTTGTGTCGGAATATCCAAATGCGGAATTACTCAGGGTCGAAACCATTCGCACAGCTTTTGACGTTGTGGCGGTAACTTGCGTAAAAGCAACATTTGCCTGAACATGAGCTAGTGTTAGTGGGCCAAAATCAACCCCACCCACACGAAGCTTTATTGTTCCGTTGTCGGTATAAATCTGCTCTGTTGTCGCGTTTCCAGAAGAATCTTTTGTATTAAGAGTAATTCCTCCCGGTGAAACCTGAATACTGGCAATACTAGTAGCGTTTCTCACCTCTCGCGTAAGACGCTCTATTGTATCAACTGCAGAATTATTTATATTCTTCGCAACCACAGCTCGCCCATACGAGCGAGACATGGTGATCATGTTAAAGATGACCACCGTAAGTAAAGAAGAAAGCACAACAACATAAATCATCATTTCAATTAGAGAATATCCACCAGCTGTATGTATATTGCGAAGTTTTATAAACATTAAAATATATTTGTTAGATATGTGGAAATAGCTTTTGTTGTAGTAGCACCCCCTTCTTGCCAAGAAATAGAGGCTGTGACTTTCCTTGTATTATCATCTACCGATCCACTTGAGGAAATTTCATGATTAGCATCTCGAAGGACTTCCTAAACAAGAATAGTCCTGATAAATACCGAATCAATATACATCTTAGAAATAGATGTCGTGGATACCCACGCCGTACCCGTAAAATCTAAATACACAGGTGACCCTTCTGGAAAAGTGGTAAGGTTACTCCACCCACTATCACGAATAAAACGCATCGCTTCTAACCCCTCCTCCGCAAGTGTTGTTGCTTGAATTTTATGTGTATCAAGAAGCGCTGTTTTCAAAAATGCAGAAAATGCAGCACTGGTACTCAAAATAAGCACAAGGATAACAGCTGCACCTATCACAACCTCCACCAAGAGCGCTCCACGCGAATGAACAGATTTTCTTGAAATAGAAATCATATGTCTTAAGTATACCGCAAACACTTGATTAGTTACCAGGGGACAAATGAAAAAACTGCCAATAGTTTTTCTTTTCTTTACACTGATCCCTCACCATCTATCCTATTTCATCTCCACCAATCACGTCTTGTAAATAGCAATTGTTGACGATGACTGCGCATCGGAGCGAAGAGATAACTTTATCGTGCCATCCTGAGTAGTGTTCCCCGTTAATCGTTCAAAAATGATATCTGAACCACCACCCGTGAGAGTGATAGCTGAAATCTGAACTTTTGACATAAGATTAGAGACTTCATTTGCAGAATTACCCGCAGAATATGTTGGGGCAGGAAACACTGTCGCTGAACTACTAGAAAAATGTACTCCGTAGGCACTGTCGTTCTTTCCTGCAAGAGTTAGTGATCGCGCTTGTTCAATTGTTGCTTTTACAAGATATGTGTCTTTGTCCAATGCTTGTCTGGAATTAAATCCCGGGAACGACGCAAAAGAAATCAGGATGATCATGGCTAATATCGCCAACACAAGAAGTGTTTCAATTATAGAAAAACCTACTTGTTTTTTTGATTCTTGATTCATAATTCCAGATTCTTTCTTCATTAAAATGCATTTGAAAGTGAGTACATCGGCGTAAGCATCGCCACCGCAAAGAAACCAACACCGCTTCCAATAACCATCATGAGGACTGGTTCTATAATAGTGGAAAGATCTTTTGTTTTTTGTTCAACTTCATTCTCATAATACTCAGCGACGTTTCCAAACATCTCCGACAAACGTCCTGTTTCTTCCCCAAGTGCCACCATTTCTCCCACAAAGTTAGGATACAAGTTGTCGTGTGCAAGAAAAACTGCTGAGATCGGATCCCCCTTTTCAACTTTTTCCTGCGCTTCTTTCAGGACTTTTTTATACAAAGAATTCTGAATAACTTCCTCTGTGATACGAGTAGCTACCAAGAAATCCACGCCTGACGAAAGTAGAGATGAAAGCGTACGTGCAGTTCGAGCAGAGTTTGTCTCCTTTACCAAAAAGCCAATCGCGGGCAATTTAAGAACTGCGTAATCCATCACATGCTTTACCGCCTTTAACGTACTCACAAAATATCCCGCCACCGCAACACCAATCAAAATTCCAAACGTCAGTGTGATGTTGTATTTCAGAAAGTCGCTGATCCAAATTATAAGCCTCGTACTCATCGGCAAATTCACGTTCAATTCTTTAAACGTAACCGTCAGTGTTGGTACCACATATATCATGAGTAAAATAGTAATAATGACCATGGCACAAATAATCACCGCAGGATAAATCATAGCGCCTTTAACTTTTTTCAATAGCAAATATGTTTTCTCCATCTGACTAGCAACCACCTTCAGTGAATCAGAAATACCCCCTGATTCTTCACCAGCTTTCACCATAGAAATAAACAATTGGGGGAAAACCGCAGGAAAGAGTTTTAAACCATCAGACAATGTCTGACCCCTATTGAGTTCTGTGCCGAGTGTTTCAATAACCATTTTTAACTTACCTTTTGCTTGATGGGACTGAACGGAAAGAGCCCGGGAAAGCGGGAGTCCTGCTTGCAACATCGTACCCAAGTTGCGTGCAAACAATATTTTATCGCGCGTTTTTACTCCACCAAAAGTATCAGAGTAACGTTTAAAGCGAGCCATCCAAGCACCAGAATGTTCCTCTTTTGCTGAAATCACCGTATTGCCATCCTTTTTTATGTTCTGGAATAAAGCAAATTTATCTACAGCTTCCTGTTTTCCTTCATACCGCTCACCTGACGGTTTGAGTGCAATAAATTTAAATAATGGCATGATAATAAAATAATTAATTTTTTGATGTGGGGGTTTACCCACGCACCAATATCTTTTGGTACGTGAACTACTCCGTAATAACTCTCAATACTTCTTCAATCGTTGTCAGTCCTTGCGCAGCCTTGAAAATACCATCTTCAATCATAGTAAGCATTCCCTCTTTCTTTGCCTGTTCCTCTATATCCTTATCGGTCTTTCCCTGAAGAATCAACTGTTTAATTGTCGGTGACATTTTTAACACCTCATGGATACCAACACGCCCCTTGAAACCATCTTCTGATTTTTCTGACGCTTTTGGTTTATAGAAATTAATTTTTTCCCATACAGCGTTTTTCTCCACAACTTTTTCTTCTTTCAATGCGGCAAGTACATGATCAAGATCAACAGACTTTCTCAAAGTCGCAATTTCTGCAGATGTCAAAAGGTACTTTTCCTTGTCTTCTGTAAGCTTACGCACAAGACGTTGTCCGATGATGATTGCCACCGTAGACACGATCAAAAACGGCTCACATTTCATATCCATAAGTCGAGGCACGGCACCTGCGGCTGAGTTTGTGTGTAGTGTGGACAACACCAAGTGACCCGTAAGAGCTGCGTTGATAGCAAGAGATGCAGTTTCATTGTCGCGGATTTCTCCCACCATGATTATATCTGGGTCTTGTCGGACGAGTGTACGCAAACCAGAACCAAAAGTAAAACCAATTTCCGGCTTCACCTGTGTTTGATTGATACGCACCATCTGATATTCAATTGGGTCTTCGATCGTAGAAATGTTTACATCGGGAGTATTCAAAATATCTAACACAGTATAGAGAGTTGTAGTCTTACCAGAACCAGTTGGGCCAGTTGTAAGGACAAGTCCCGTCGCAAGTTTTGTTGCTTCGTGAATTCTCTCCAACGAAATACCATGGAACCCAGAACCTTCCAAAGTGAAACCGTGAACATTTTCTCGCAAAAGACGCATAACGGTTTTCTCACCATAATACACAGGTAGAATAGAAACACGAAAGGAAACTTTTTCGCCATTCATCTCCACCTTAAAACGACCATCCTGAGGAAGACGTTTTTCATCCAATTTCAAATTTGAAAGCACTTTAATACGAGCAACGATAGATGAGGCGGCGCTTTTCGGTAACACCATAGCATCATGCAACATTCCATCAATACGATAGCGCACTATCACCTGCAATTCCGCTGGTTCAATATGAATATCAGAAGCCCCCTGCAGAATAGCGTGCTTCAAAAGAGTGTCCACGATACGAACAACAGGTAAATCTTCTGCCAGTTTCTTAAGATCAGTTTCGGATGTTGACTCACCGCCATCTTGAGAATCCGCAATGCTTTTCAAGATAGCAGATTCTTTTTGAATAATGTCACCGAACTCTGCTTTCAAACTTTTCTGATATTGCACAAGTACACTCTTCATAGATTCACTGTCGGTCAAACGAGGAAGAATCTTCAATCCAACTTTTTTCTTAACAAAATCAATAGCACCAAGATCATCCGTATCCAACATTGCTACCTCAAGAGTGTTGCTGGTTTTTTTAAACGCAATAATATTGTGATTACGTGCGATTGGTTCAGGAATAAGCGAGAGCACGCTAAAATCTATTTTCTGCCCCTTCAAATCCACAAATGGAATACCTAAAATATACGCTTGAATTTTGCGTAAATCATCTTCACTAATTTTTCCATCACTAACAAGTATTTTCCCAGCACTAATATTTTGAGTAGATGCTTTTTTCTCAGCAACAATATAATCTGCTTTTGAAACAAGACCTGAGTCAATAATAAACTCTTTAAGTTTATCTTCCTGGATGTACATAGATGCACGTATTATATCAGAAATAACAGAGAAAAAATTTACGGACACCTGTTGATAAGTGACGTTCGAACATTTGTCTTTCCAAAACTCAGGTAATTTTCTGCTGAAAATTCTCTTCTGCTCACGCCAGCCGCGCTCCGCAAGGTTTTGAAAACACAAATATTCTCACTTAAAGGTTGCTGCCGCTCACAGCGTCAGCGACTAGGCGCGATATATTTAAAATGAGAACATCCTCGCTAAGAGGAAACAGGTGTCCTAATGGACTCTAAAATAAAAATGACCCTGGCGTTATCCACGCCAGGGTCAACCTGAATCTGAGCCCACATTAAGTACTCCGTCGCCCACCAAGCAACAATTGAAATTGTGCTTCCGGCGACAATCCCGATGCATCCAACTCTTGCTCCTTCTTTGAAGCCGCCAGAATTTCAGCATCACTCGGCACAGGGCTCATGACGAAGTACTTACCCGGCGTCTCGTGATGCGAAGGCCGGGCTTTTGTGGCTACCCTTCTCGCCTGGTGTCGTTTTTTTCCACCCAGGATATACTCCGCAACAAGGAGAGCGAGTGCAGCCACAAGGACCAAGACAACGAGCTTCTGCCAATCAAGCAAATTATTCCAAACCCACATGACCATTCCCTCCCTTTTTTCATTGAAGACGAAGAACCCTACACTGTTTTAAAGCATAGCATAAAAAGACATAGAAGTCAACAATTTCAGTAGAACATATGCATAAAAAGCCTCATTTTACATGTAAAAAGGCTTTCATCCCTCACCCGTAGCTGGCGAGGGATTTGCTCTTTTTTATTGCTATGATATAGTAGATATATTCTAGTTCGCCCGAAAGGCGGACTCGTTTTTTTAGAAATAAGGAGTCTTACGACGAAATTTCTAACCCTGTTAAATATCCGCCAAAGGCGAATACCGCAAAGCGGATTTAACAGGGTAGTGACTTTATTCGCGGACTCATAAAAATCACTATGTTTGACCTCAAAGTAATCAACTCAGTATTAAGTCAATTAGAAGAAGAACGCGGTATTCCTCGTGCAAAAGTTCTTGAGGCAATAGAACTTGCCCTTGCTACCGCCTACAAAAAAGAATATGGCAAGAAAGGCCAAATTATTCGTGCAACCTTTGATATCAATTCTGGTCAAACAGAATTTTTCCAAGTACGTGTTGTTGTAGACGATGCAGGAATCATTCCAGAAGAAGAATCTGATAAATATTTCAACGATCGAGCATCACGCCTAGAAAACAACGAGGATCTTTCTGCAGAACCAGAAAAAGTTTTGTTCAACTCAGAGCATCACATCATGCTTGATGATGCCCGCAAAATAAAAAAAGGTTCTATTGTTGGCGAAGAAATGATCTTCCCTCTTGAATTGAAAGGAGATTTCGGACGTATCGCAGCCCAGACAGCAAAGCAGGTTGTTATTCAGAAAATTCGTGAGGCAGAAAAAGTATCGGTAATGGATGAATACGGCAAGAAAGAAGGTGAAATTGTATCCGGAACGGTTCAGCGTATAGAACGTGGAACTATCTTTATTGATATGGGACGTGCTACAGGCGTCTTGCCAGCAGAAGAACAAATTCGTGGAGAACATTTTCGTCAGGGCGAACGCGTGAGAGGTTATCTCTACCGCGTAGAAGAATCCCCTCGTGGCGTATTCTTGAAGATTTCTCGTTCACATCCACAGTTTATTGCTAAATTATTTGAAACAGAAACACCAGAACTCGTCAGTAAAACTGTTGAAATAAAGGCAATTGCACGAGAAGCTGGTTCTCGTTCCAAGATTGCCGTAGTCTCCACAGACTCACACATTGACCCTATCGGTTCTCTTGTCGGTCAGCGTGGCGTTCGTGTTTCGACAGTCATGAGTGAACTTGGTGGAGAAAAAATAGACATCATTGAATGGTCAGAAAATGCAAAGAAATTCATAGAAGAAGCACTCTCCCCTGCAAAAGTTCAAAGTATGGAACTAAAAGAAACAGAAAAAATAGCAGTTGTCATGGTGGCAGATGATCAGCAATCACTCGCCATTGGCAAGGGTGGGCAGAACGTTCGCCTCGCAGCAAAGCTTACTGGTTGGAAAATAGACATAAAATCAGTAGGAGCACCTGTAATAGAAAAAGCAGACGAAGCTACAGAAAGCATTGAGGCAAAAGAAGATCCAACAGAGTAAAAAACCGCTTCAAGAAAAGCCCCGCGCCTTAGGCGCGGGGCTTTTCTATTCTGGGAGATTTTTATTTATTTTTTTAGTTCATGTGAATCTCTTTTAGGTTGCAGTTTCCTACTTTAATGCTATATTAGAAGCTTATTGCCGACGTAGAGCGAGTGAAGTGAGAAATTCTTATTTCTCACTTCCGAGCCGAGGAAGGCGACAAATGGTAAATACCATTTATTGGGTTTTATTAATTATAAATAGTTTCTTAACAAAAATGTCTAATCCGCTTATTTGGTTCGCACTTGCAAGTTCAATCGTAGCTATCGCCTACGGATTGTTCCTTATCACTCTCATATTAAAGAAAGGTACTGGATCAGATCGCATGCGAGAAATCGCTCTTGCTATTCAGGAAGGTGCAAAAGCATATTTAAATCGCCAATATAAAACAATTGCAATTATTGCTGTTGTTATTTTTATAATCCTCGGTTTTGCTCTCGATTGGACTACCGCCATCGGTTTCCTTGTTGGCGCTATCCTTTCAGCTCTCGCCGGATATATCGGCATGAATGTTTCTGTTCGTGCAAACGTCCGCACTACAGAAGCTGCAAAAAAGGGCCTCGCAGCAGCATTGAAAGTTGCCGTTGATGGTGGAACAGTTACCGGACTTCTTGTTGTTGGTCTTGCACTTCTCGGCGTAAGTGGTTTCTATCTTGCAACAAAAGATGTACCCGCTCTTATCGGGCTCGCATTCGGCGCAAGTTTGATCTCAATCTTCGCACGTCTCGGTGGTGGCATTTTCACAAAGGCGGCAGATGTCGGTGCAGACCTTGTTGGTAAATTAGAAGCAGATATTCCGGAAGACGATCCTCGTAACCCAGCAGTTATTGCAGACAACGTGGGAGATAACGTGGGAGATTGTGCTGGTATGGCAGCTGACTTATTTGAAACATATGCTGTGACCGCAATCGCAACCATTCTTCTCGGCGTACTTGTTTTCAAAGATTTTGCAGGTGCTATTACATACCCTCTCGCTCTTGGTGGTGTTGCGATCTTCGCATCCATCATCGGCTCATGGTTTATCCGTCTTGGAAAATCAGAGAACATTATGAATGCTCTATACAAGGGTCTCGCAGCATCCGGCGTTATTGCAGCTGCAGCATTCTATCCTGTTACAAAGTTTATTATGGAAGGAAATCCTGCTGGCTATACTGTTAACGGACTCTATATTTGTGCTCTTGTCGGTCTTGCAGTTACCGCAGCACTTGTCATGATTACTGAGTACTACACTTCCACAAAATACTACCCGGTAAAATCTATTGCTCTCGCTTCAGAATCAGGTCATGGTACAAACGTTATCCAAGGTCTCGCTATTTCCATGAAGGCAACAGCCTGGCCTCTTGTCTCTATCGTTCTCGGTATTCTTATCACCTACAACTACGCAGGTCTCTACGGTGTCGCTGTTGCGGCTATGAGTATGCTTTCTATGACCGGTATCATTGTCGCGATTGATGCATATGGTCCTATCACAGATAACGCAGGAGGTATCGCAGAAATGGCAGGACTCCCAGAAGAAGTTCGCAATATCACCGACCCATTAGATGCAGTTGGTAACACCACAAAAGCAGTAACAAAAGGTTACGCTATCGGTTCTGCAGGTCTCGCAGCACTTGTACTCTTCGCATCATATACACAAGAGCTTGCAAACCTCGGTAAAATTGTAAGTTTTGATTTGAGTGATCCAAAAGTTATTGTTGGTCTCTTTATCGGAGGACTCCTCCCTTACTACTTTGGTGCCCTTTGTATGGAAGCTGTTGGTAAGACGGCAGGTAAAGTTGTTGAAGAAGTTCGCCGTCAGTTCCGCGAAATCAAAGGCATCATGACAGGAGAAAACAAGCCTGAGTACGGCACCTGTGTTGATATCGTAACCAAAGCAGCAATCAAACAAATGATTGTTCCTTCTCTCATTCCAATCATTGCACCAATTGTTGTTGGATTCGTACTTGGAGCAAGTGCTCTCGGGGGATTACTTGTTGGATCTATTATCACAGGCCTCTTCGTTGCAATCTCAATGACCTCTGGTGGTGGTGCATGGGACAACGCAAAGAAGCACATTGAAAAAGGAAATCATGGAGGCAAAGGTTCATCTGCTCACAAAGCAGCTGTTACTGGAGACACTGTTGGTGATCCTTACAAGGACACAGCGGGTCCTGCTATCAACCCAATGATTAAAATATTAAACATCATCGCTCTTCTTATAGTTGGATTTATAAAATAAACTACCTCAGTAAGAACTAGAAAAAGCCGTGCCTAGAAGGCACGGCTTTTTCATGAACTTATTCACACACCCCTCTTCTCTTTATGATACAATAGACCCATTAGTAAAGTTTTAATTCATTTAAGCATCTAAACCATGAAAACCATTACATCAGTAGCATTGCTAACAACAATAGTTTCACTTTCATTTGCTCCAATCGCATCAGCGACAACCAGCCCCGCAACCACCACGCGCGGCACCATCAAGAAAGAAATAATGGACTTACGGACAACAGGAAAAGCACAAACACAAATAAAAAGAACTGAAATAAAGGGTATTGCCTCAACAACACGCGCCGAAATAAAAGAAGTTCTTGCCGGACAACAAAAAACACGTCTTATGAAAAATCTATCCACGATAGATAAGCGTTTTGATGCGGCAATGAAAAGACTTTCGGGTATCGCAACCAGGATCGATAGTCGTATCGCAAAACTAACCGCAGAGGGTGTGAACGAATCAACAGCAACAGCAAATATGGTCATTGCCCGAACAAAAATTGCAACTGCAAGTACTACTATTAACGCCCTTCCTACGAGACTTGCAAACATCGTCGGCACCGAAGAACGAAAAGCCGCTCTCACAGACAGTAAGAAACTTATTGCGGAAGCACGTACAGCCGTTGCTATTGCTCAAAAAGCACTCTCCGTCGCAGTCAGCTCCATCAAACCAGGCAAAAATCGTCCAGCAACGACAACCCCAGTTACTGCAACAACTACAGCGACAACAGTCCAATAATACTTTTCTTCCTATTAAAATTATAAATTAATATTTTCTCCTTATGGAATCAGAAAAAAAATCCTTTGGATCAGTTGCTGCAATTATTATAATCCTTATTCTTCTTGTTCTTGGTGCGGTATATTTCTTGAGTACTGGCGCCCTGACTCAAAAAGGTAAGGGTATCGTTCAAGAGCAGACGGCCCCAATAGTTATTGACGAAACAGTAAAAGCATTTAAAACTCAAAGTTCATCTGATGAAATAGATGCGATTAAAGCTGACCTCGATGCGACTGACGCAAGTGCAATCGATGCAGATTTACAAAGTGACGCGGCGTTAAAAATATAAAGCTATAAAGTAAAAGAGACACATCCTGCAGGATGTGTCTCTTTTTGTGTTTCATGCAGTAATTAAGGTTATTACCACTAATAATCTACATTACCTAATAATTTTAATATTGTACTATCAATAAATGTATAAAAAATGAAGCCGTACCCACAGGAAGTGAGCACGGCTTTTCGTTGTCGAGAGTAGTCTGACTTCCCATTACTCCTTGCGGTCAGGTCCCCATGCTTGTTCACATGAGACTGGTATACGCTTCCTGCGCCACGCTGCGCGATTCGCATTCACATTAACCTGAGGACCGGAGCTACGGTTACGACGACGATCACGACGATTCTTCTGAGCCATTATGGCTCTCCTTCACCCACTCTTCCAAGTGGGATTTCTTCACTATGGATTCCACCATAGTTGCCCTGGGAACAAAAGAAGGCCCATTACCTTCTGTTTCATAATTGTACAACATGTAGTAAAATTTTGTCAACCCGGCGTAATGTATCATGACCTTTGCAACACCCTCACGTAAAATAGATATATGCCATATTCAATAAACCCACACATGCCTCAGGTTAGAGCCGATGCTGTC
>JBAZVT010000028.1:0-12531 GCA_041660745.1 Minisyncoccota bacterium
TTAAAATATATTTACAACACTACAACAACGAACGGTTACACATGGGAATTTTACTTCGCGCGCCAATGCAATTAATTACAAATCCCGTCCAAGCTATTGACTAGAATACGACAAAAAATCGGCTTGAGCCGATTTTTTTGTTTGATTATTTATTTATGCTGCTGAAACCGTAACCTTAAATTGAGCGCTCTTATCTCCTACTTTCACATCTATCATGTGATCACCCACTTCTTTGATTGGCTTTTCAAGAACTATATGTTCTTCATCCATATCTAAGCGAGTCTGTTTCTTGATTTCTGCAATAAGCTCTGGCTTGTGAATACCTGCAAAAAGATGACCTTTTTCATTTACTTTCTCCTTTATCTCAATAACAACAGTATTGAGATCATTCAAATTCTTTAAAAGTAAGTCTTCACGAATTTTCTTTTCTGTTACATCCTGAGCTTTCACAAGTTCCAAACGCTTCATAGACTTTTCGGTTGCAATCTCCGCCAACCCTCGTGGAATAAGTGAATTAATTGCGAACCCATCGGCAACTGTCTTTACATCATATTTCTTTCCAAGCTTCATGACATCCTTAAGTAAAATAATTTTCATCCCGTAGTAGAATTTCAGGTCGTCCTTGCGGACTGTCCTTCGTTCCGTAATTAAATTTTAATTAAACTCCATACTACTTGTTTTCAAACTTATAGCAACTCTCCCGCAACCTGAAATTTCACTACGGGATTCATGTTCTAAATTTAATCTTTTAATAATAATTTTGCTGCTGCTTCTGTCTGTGGATCCTGTCCTTTTACCACATCATCTGCCGTTATCTTTACTTCAACATCTGGAGTTAGTCCACTATCAGAGATTGATATGCCGTTTGGCGTTAGCCATTTTGCAATAGTAACCTTAAGCGATGTTGTTGGTGTTAGCTTAACAAGCTCTTGCACTGAACCCTTACCGAAACTTTTTGTCCCCACAATCTTGGCAACCCCATTATCACGAAGTGCTCCAGCGAGAATCTCGGAGGCAGATGCAGAACCAGCGTTGATAAGTACTACCATTTTCAACTTGTCTGTAAAAACGTTATACCCCAGGCTCTTATGCACTTCTTCTGCCTGCTTCTCTCCATAATTCTCTCGAACTATCACCTTGCCTGCTGGAAGAAAGAAACTTGCCATATCTACTGCAGCATCCAAATACCCCCCAGGATTCCCTCGTAAATCCAAAATAAGCCTGTCGGAGTCCGAATCCACAAACTTCCTCAGTGCATCTCGAAACATGTTCGGCGACACCGCGGAGAAGTTATATAGCTTTATAACAAATACTCCGTCTTTACGCAATTCAGTATCTGTCGTTGGGATATTTATTTGATCACGGACAATCGTCTTCTCTATCGGCTCAGTAGCTCCTTCCCTAATAAGAGTAAGCTTTACACTTGTACCCTTTGGACCACGGATGAGTGTCACCGCCTCATCAACAGTCAAATTGGTCGTCACTTTGTCATCAATTTTATAAACTTTATCTCCGGCAAGTACACCAGCTCTATCTGCAGGACTATCTTTTAATGGAGCAATGATGGTAATTACATCGTCCCTCACCCCAACCTCCATTCCTACACCTTCAAAATTTCCAGACACCTGACTATCAAAGTTCTTTGCTTCTACTGGAGGAAAAAATACTGTGTATGGATCCCCGTACGCACTCGCAAGACCTTCTATAGCGCCCCACACTTTTTCCTGATCTGTTGTAGTGGAAAGAGCTTTTTCATTCAATAAGTTCCACGCCTTCCAAAATGGAGCAAAGTCAGCAGTAGTCGTAGCGAGAGATTCTGGGATTGCTGTATTCAACACCGATACAGCACGAGCAGATTCTTGTGCCATACGACGTTCATAGGTAGTGCCAGCAAAAAATGACCCCGTCACAACAAGAGCAATGACTCCCGCCAAAACGAGATTACGATAAAAAAGTGATTGATTTTTCATACCGGTTGATTATCTCACGGGGAGAAGATAGATTCAAGATTAAATAATTGGATACATGTGCACATGTGTAGATATTAGATTCAAAGCGGTCTCTCATGTATAATTAGGAATAAGCTTTACAGGTTTTTAAAATTTTTCACACAATGATTAATCGACACCTTTATAATGGAATAAGTTGGATTGACGTAGAAAATCCTGACCGCGATGATGTGAAGACTCTTATCAATGAATATGATATTGACCCGCTTGTCTGCCAAGAACTCCTCGCGCCCACAATGCGTCCAAAGGTGGATTTATATAAAACATATTTTTACCTTGTTCTACACTTCCCTACCATCAACAAAAGCAATGGTGCGCCTGTAAACCAAGAAATTGATTTTATCCTCGGTAAAGATTTCCTCATTACCGCCCACTACAACAATATTGAAACACTCGATATGTTTGCAAAGGTCTTTGAAGTAAAAGCCACCCTCAACAAAAAAGATCTTGGGAGCCATGCCGGATATGTCTTCTTTAACATGATAAAAGCCTTGTATGAAAAGATGGTGGATGAACTGGATATCATAAACGACAAGATTGAGGAAATTGAGGACGATGTTTTTGACGGCAAAGAACGAGAAATGGTGGAAGAATTATCACATGTCAGCCGTTATCTTCTTGATTTCAAAAAAGCCCTCGCTCTTCATCATGAGATACTTTCTTCTCTGCAATTTGTAACACAGAAGATTTTTGAACCAGCATTTCAATATTATGTACGTGCCATTGAGGGAGAATACTTGAAAGTGGAATCGTCCATTATCTCCAACAGGGATTCAGTAAAAGAGCTCCGCGAGACAAACAATACGCTCTTGCAGACAAAAGTGAATGAGGTTATGAAAAAATTTAACATCCTCGCTTTTGTTACTTTTCCCCTTTCGCTTGTTGCTGCGATCATGAGCCTGGAAAGTTCTGGAAACCCGTTTAAAAATGGCACCATCAATTTTTGGCCAATTGTATTTATGTTCGGATTCGTTGTTGTCGGCATGATTATATATTTCAAACATAAGAAGTGGCTATAAGTACACACCCATGATCAATCTCTACAATACTCTCACAAAAAAGAAAGAAGAATTTAACCCAATTACACCAAATGTTGTAGGGATGTATAGTTGTGGGCCAACTGTCTATGACTATGCGCACATTGGAAATCTGCGATCGTTTTTACTTTCTGATATTATACGACGGGTATTTGAATACAATGATTACTCAGTTCATCAAGTAATAAATATTACCGACGTTGGAATAGGAGGTGACAATGACGAAGGTGAGGACAAAATTATTCGTGGTCTAAAGCGCGAAAACAAACCGATTACGCTAGATGCAATGGGAGAGTTGACCGATTTTTACACAGTAAAATTTAACGAGGATTTGACCCGCTTGAATATCAGGTCCCCTCATGAGCTACCTCGCGCCTCTGAGCATATAGCAGAAGACATTACTCTTATAAAAACACTTGAACAAAAAGGTTTTACATACATAACCTCTGACGGTATATATTTCAACACAGCAAAATACCCCGCTTATGGGAAATTAGGCGGTACTGGTGGGGATGAATCGAGGATCGGCTTAAAAAGCGAAAAAAAGAATGCAAAAGATTTTGCCATTTGGAAATTTAATCCCACTATTGGTTACGAGAGTCCCTGGGGTAAAGGTTTTCCTGGATGGCACATTGAGTGTTCAGCAATGTCTGAACGTTATCTTGGTGAACATTTCGATATCCATACCGGCGGAATGGACCTTGCTCCGATTCATCATAACAACGAAATTGCTCAGTCCGAATGCGCTCACAACCAACCCTTCGTAAATTATTGGCTTCACAACGCCTTTATAACTGTCGAGAGTGGTAAAATGGCGAAATCCGAAGGCACAGGAACTACTCTTAATAGTCTTGTCGAAAAAAATATTCACCCTCTCGCCTATCGCTACTGGCTTCTTAGTGGTCATTATCGTTCACCCATGACTTTTAGTTTCGAAGTTGTTGAAGGTGCCCACACAGCATTGGAACGTATTGTCGGAGAAGTTGCTCGTCTAAAAAAGATGTCCGGCGCCGAAACGGGTTTTCCTGATACAACATATATAAAAGAGTTTGAGGAAAAAATCGATGACGATTTAGACACCCCATCAGCAATCGCACTTCTTTATACGGTTATCAATTCAAGGCTTGACCCCATCCACAAACTTGCAACGATACAAGAGTTTGACTTGGTGCTTGGTTTAAAGCTGTCAGAACTTGCGGATGAAATCACAAAGGATATTCCTACAGAGATTATAGCTCTCGGCACGGAACGTGTCGGTTTTCGTATCGCAAAAGATTGGAAAAAATCTGATGAGATTAGAGATGAAATCGAAAAGCTCGGATACAATGTCCGCGACTATCCTGATGGCACGAGTGTAATTGAAAAGAAATTAAGAATGCTAATTAATTAAAAAGAGAAGCGGGAGCCGACTACATCGGCTCCCGCTTTTTATACGCTATCCAGAGGTTATTTTCTCCGGAACTGATACCGGAGCCACCGCTGCATCCGTGACTGCGGAAGGCCTTCGCTCACGAAACCAAGCATGGTAGCAGACAGGAAAAGAAGAAACAGGATAGTAGAAAGGAAATGCCACCACTGTGCTTCTGAACGTTCAATTCTCATGACAATATCCTCCATGTTATTTGTAAAACGAGAACTCGAACCCACTATTATTTATACGCTTTCCGGGAGAATAAGCAACGGTTCTTATACACACTTAAAGATTATGGGCGGGGTTTACTTATTCCCCATTGTGCGTTGTATTTCTGCTATGCACATGTTAGACACACGAATTCCCCCTTTTCAATCTTGTGGCCCAAGCAGACTGTCATATATACTGTATGCACATGGCCCAACATACAACTAAATCAAACTTCAGAATTCCTCCACAAAGTTTAGAGGCTGAACAAGCACTCCTCGGTTCTATTATGCTCCGCCCCGAAGCACTTATTGATGTGACTGATCTTGTGAGCGCGCCATCATTCTACGCAGACAAGCATCGCGTTATTTTCTCCACCATGATGGAGCTATATGGCAAACGCACTCCTATCGATCTTCTCTCACTTTCCTCACGACTGAAAGAGCTCGGCACCCTAGAACAAGTCGGCGGCATGACATACCTCACAGAGCTTGTGAACACTGTCCCCTCTGCAAGCAACCTGAAATATTACGGCGAAATCGTGCAGAAGAAATTCATGATGCGCAATCTTATTGATGCGTCAGAATTTATTTCTGGACTTGGTTATGATGAGGCTGGGGATTTGGATGTACTTCTCGACCAAGCAGAAAAGAAAGTCTATGAACTCACAAACTATTCCAGTGTGCACAAGTTTGTTGAACTTAAAGAAACTCTTACCGAAGCATATGAACGTTACGAAAGACTCCACAGTTCCAAAGATGAGCTACGTGGTGTTCCAACAGGGTTTCGTGATTTGGATAGCAAACTTGCAGGATTACAAAAATCAGACTTGATCATCCTCGCCGCCCGACCTTCTATGGGTAAAACGTCTCTTGCTATGGACATCGCCCGTCAGGCTGCAGTGAAATACAATATTCCTGTTGGTATCTTTTCTCTTGAAATGAGTTCTCAGCAACTCGTGGATAGAATGCTCGCCGCAGAGTCTCGTGTTGATGCGTGGAAACTCCGCACGGGTAAACTTTCTATGGACGAAGACTTCGGAGCTATTCGTGATTCCTTGGATAAACTTGCCAAGGCCCCAATCTATATTGACGATCAATCTTCAAATACCATCCTGAAAATGCGTTCTGTTGCCCGCCGTCTAAAATCAGAAAAAGGTCTCGGACTTATTATTGTGGACTACCTCCAGCTCATTACCCCAACCCAGACAAAAGGCACCGATAACCTTGTTCAACAAATTACAGAAATTTCGCGCTCACTGAAACAGCTCGCGCGTGAGCTCAACGTCCCAGTCCTCGCACTCTCACAGCTTTCTCGTGCCGTCGAACAGCGTGGTGGTAAACCTCGTCTCTCTGACTTGCGCGATTCAGGTTCTATTGAACAGGATGCCGACGTGGTTATGTTTATTCACCGCGAACAAAACGACGAAGGAGGCGGACGCAAACAAGCTGCCGAAATTCTCATTGAAAAGCACCGTAACGGTCCTACAGGCGTCGCACAGCTCTACTTTGATCAGGACAAGTCAACATTCTTGGATATGGAAAAATCCGACTTTGGCGACTTCGACTCCACAACCTCTTCTTCAAAAAATACCGATATGAGCATGGGAGGGTTCTAAAACAGTTTGTAGTTAGTAGTGAGTAGTTTGTAGAAATAAATTCCCTCCGTTCCGTCATTGCGAGGAAACTTCGACGCGGCAATCCATAATTTAATCTTACCCTTTACAAAACGTATTTTAATGTTAGTATCACCATAACTAGCTTGTGCTAGTTTGTTGTTCTTTCAGTCACACTTAGACGAAGGAGATCTCAGATGGCAGAGATAAACACCCCAAAGTTCCTCACGGAGGTGCTTGCGAAAAAGGCAGTCCAAACTGTCTTGGACGCTCTCATGACACCCACGTTCGGTCTACTCAAGCGAAATGCTTGCCACATCATCATTCTTGTGCCAAGCAGGAGCAACAGTTTTCCGAACTCATCGACACCACCCCAAATACTCTACGAAGTCAGTGTTGGCAAGGAGGAGTGGTCGGCCGACTACAGGCAGATAGCCACTGGCAAAGCACGCCAGCTTTGGGAGGACCGCACTGATGGGCGCACTGACATCCAGCCACACCTCCTATTCTGTGGAGACACCCGGTACTGGGGAGGCGTCAAGCGAGACGGTATCGTGGTCGCTTGCTCTGGCGTTCAGCCCTGGTTCGACATGATGATCTCCGGAATGATTGCCGACATGCTCATCGGCATGGCCTATGACGCGTGGAAGAATAGCTCTGAGCACAAGGAAGAAGCTGCCTTCCTCACGTGACCGATAACGTAACACCGGCGACAAGCTCAACTACAGCACACCCCTAAAAAGGTGTGCTAATTTTTTATATTTCTAGCTAATTTGGTAATTTTGTGTTATTCTATTGCACTACATGGCAAAAGACGACATCATACTTCGCTTTGACGAAGTTTCATTTGAATATGGACACAACAAACCCATCCTTGATGAGGTTTCTTTTTCGGTGCGCCGAGGCACAAAGATAACCATGATGGGACAGAACGGTGGAGGAAAAAGTACCATTTTCAAACTCATCACAGGTGAACATGAAACTGGATCAGGCAGAGTCACTACCCCACCAGGACTTACGATTGCTACAGCTCGTCAAGTTATTCCTCGCGCAGAATTAGAACTTACTGTCAGAGAATTTTTCCAAAACTGCTTTAAAGAAAAAGTCTACGATATTGACCCACGCATAGATGCTGTATTAGAAGTAGTAAACCTCAACGCCCCACACGACCGTCTTGTAAAATCTTTCTCCGGAGGTCAGCAAGCTCGCTTACTTCTCGCATCCGCCCTTATTCAAGACCCCGACCTCCTTCTCTTAGATGAACCAACAAACAACTTGGATAAAGCAGGTATCGCCCACCTCACCAAGTTTCTTATAGACTATCAGAAAACCGTGATGGTTATTTCTCATGATGCTGATTTTTTGAATGCCTTCACCCATGGCGTGCTCTACCTGGATGTATTCACCTTGAAAGTGGAACAATACGCCGGAGACTATTTTGACGTGGTAAAAGATATTTCTGCTCGTATTGAGAGAGAAAACATGAAGAATGCCCAGCTTGCAAAAAAGATTCAGGAAAAGAAAGACCAAGCAGGAGTCTTCGCAAACAAAGGTGGTCAGATGCGTATCGTTGCAAAGCGCATGCGTCTTTTGGCAGAAGGTCTCGAGGAAGAATTGGTAGATGTTCGAAAAGAAGACAGAACAATTCGCAACTTTATCATTCCTTCCCAACCAGAGTTCTCCGGAGAGATTATGAACATCTCTTCCTTTACCATGTTCAAAGATCATAAGCCGGTATCTCGCAAGTGCAAAGTATCCATGAAGCGTAACCGCCACCTACTCCTCTTCGGTCCTAATGGCATCGGCAAGAGCACACTCCTTGAAGCACTCGCACGTAGCACTGCAGAAGGTGCGGTCATATCTCCTGGTGTTCGGGTTGGTTATTACCGCCAAGACTTCTCTACGCTCAATTTTGAAGACACAGTATACCAGTCCCTCTACTCTGCAATGGAAAAACCGAACGAAGAAAAGCTCCGCTCAACGGCAGCTGGTTTTCTTATTACCTCAGAAATTATCAACACAAAAATCGGTGCACTTTCCGAAGGTCAGAAAGGTCTTGTCGCTTTTGCACGCCTCGTCCTAGAACGCCCAGGACTTCTTATTTTGGACGAGCCAACAAACCACATTAACTTCCGCCACTTGCCTGTCATTGCAAAAGCTCTCAATGATTACGATGGTGCAATGATACTCGTCAGTCACGTTCCTGAGTTCGTAAAACAAATTAGAATAGATGAGGTACTAGATTTAGAGAAATAATCTAGACCTGGATACCTGAACACACAACGACCGTAAAATTACATAGGGGGTTCCTATGTAATTTTATCACTTGGCTTTTGGACACTGAAACTGGTAAGCTAGTATCCATGAATCCCCTACAACAACTCACCGAAATATTCAGTCATTTCCCTGGAATAGGCCCTCGTCAGGCAAAGCGTTTTGCCTACTATCTTATTTCTCGTGATAAAGGATATATTGATTCTCTTGTAAGGAATCTTCAAGAATTAAAAAGGAGTGTGGCAACATGCGAACGATGTTTTCGTTACTTCCCCATTGGCACAACCATCGGAAAGCTCTGTCCTATTTGTGTCAGCGTAAAACGCGACCAAAACCAGATCATGGTTGTTAGTCGTGATGTTGATTTGGAAAACGTAGAAAAGACAGGGACGTTTAACGGACTATATTTCGTCCTCGGTGGATCAATCCCTATATTGGAGAAAAATCCAGAAACTCGCATCCGAATAAAAGAATTATCTTCCCGAATAGAAACTGACGGAACCTCAGGAGCATTAAAAGAAATAATCCTTGGTCTCAACCTTACCCCTGAAGGAGAAAATACAGAACAATATCTGAGACTCACTATTTCATCAGCAACAGAAAAATATTCAATCAAACTATCCACTCTCGGCCGTGGGCTTTCCACCGGAACAGAGCTTGAATATTCGGATCCAGACACCCTACGCAACGCATTAAAAAATAGATTTTAAACAAAAACCGCCTTTTGGCGGTTTTTTGTTTGTTTTAATTATTTGATTCCATCAATCTTTACTTTCACAAATGGCTGACGGTGACCGTTTTTCTTGAAATAACGACTCTTCTGCTTGTATTTGATAACAAGAACCTTCTTGGCGCGTCCTGCGACTTCGAGAGTTGCCTCTACGGTTGCACCCTCTATGAATGGTGTGCCGATAGTAGTGTCTTTGCCATTATCAACGAGAAGAACTTTATCAAAAACAACCTTGTCCCCAACTGCTTTATCAGTAATTTTTTCAATAGTAACAACATCTCCCTTTGAGACCTTGTACTGCTTTCCTCCTGTTTGAATAATCGCAAATTCCATAATGGACATAAATATACAGGAAAGCTTAAAAAAAAGCAACCCCAGGGCTACAGGAAGCCCCAGGGTGCAAAAACGACATCGGCAAACTTCATAGTTCTGCCGTCCTATAGGATAGGACGGGTGCGGAGACCGCAGGATCACCTCCTTCTAGTTTGCCGGAATCCAAAAGGAAATTGAGGCAAAAAGTCCGGTGTGATTCATAGAGCCCATCTCCCACAGTAAGGGGTTAAAAGGAACAAAACGCCCGCTTCTTAAAGTATACACCCGCAGAAATATTTTCCAATACAAAAATGTGGACAAAAAACCACGACTCGGGAGTCGTGGTTTTTTCTTTTTATCCTTCTTCATCTTCTAATGCCGGCTTCTCTAGAGTCAATACTTCAATCTGCCCATCTTCTCCTGTAATACGCATAATATCTTTATCAATCTTTCCGTATTCTTTGTAAGCAAAATTATACTGATTCACAGTTGTCTTCAAAGAATTACCAAGCTTTTGTAAGTAACTGTCATACGAACCAAAATGCTTCCTTAAATCATCCACACGCTTACGGATTTCTTTTGCCGACTCTTCTATCTGTAACGCACGCAATCCCTGTAAGACTGTCTGCAAATATGCCAAGAATGATGTCGGTGAGACAATAATAACTTTGTACTTATTCGCAGCACGCTGAATCAAGTTTTCTGTATCATCTGTAATCGCGCCAATCTTGTTAATGATCAAATCATAGTAGATTGCTTCGTGAGGAATAAACATAAAAGCAAAGTCCATTGTCCCCTCATCAGGACGAATGTATTTTGCAGTCTCAACTATTCTATTCTTCAGATCGTTTACAAACACCTTCTCTAAACGATCACGTTCTGTCTGATCTTTAACTTCAATAAGACGGTTGTAATTTTCCAAAGAGAACTTGGAATCAATTGGTACAATTTTATCTTTAATAAAAACTACAGCGTCCACAATTTCACCATCCTTAAATGTATATTGCATCTTAAAACCTTCTGGAGGAAGAACATTTTTCAATAACGTCTCCAAGTAGTACTCGCCAAGAATTCCACGCTGTTTTGGGTTTTTCAAGATATCCTGCAAGCTCTGCAACTGGTCCGCAAAAGAGATAACCTGTTTGTTGGTCTCATCGAGCCTTGTGAGACGTTCTGTGATATCACGAATGATTTTTACAGATTCAGTGGTCTGATGCTTCATAGACTCATTCATTTGACGAGAACTTTCACCCATTTTTGTGTCTAAGGTACGAGTAAGCTCATTGAGCTGGTTCTGAAGCAAAAGCATTCCACTAGAATCATCTTTGGTTTCCACAGCAGAAAACTTTTTGAACAAAAACCAGATAAGAACTGCGTTAGCGCCAATAAGAACAACCGCGAGAATAATAAATATAAGATATTGCATACCTATTATAATATCACAGACTGGATAATTCTGAACACAGAGGCTTAGCCTTTGCAGCCGCTGCCAAGGCTAAGCCTCTGTGTTCTTGTTTATGATATAATCAACATAAGCTAATACATAAAAACCATGCTTCAAGACACCATTAAACAAGGGATAAAAGATGCCATGCTCGCAAAAAATACGGTCAAGCTCGCTGTCATGCGTGCACTCACGGCAGCGTTTACAAACGAGGCCATAACATTGAAAGTAGAAAAACTTACCGATGAACAGGCTCTCGCCATCATTCGTCGTGGCGTTAAACAAAGAAAAGATTCTATTGAACAATTCACAAAAGGTGGACGCGCTGATCTTGCCGACTCAGAAATCGCAGAATTAAAAATCCTTGAAACATTCCTCCCACAAATGATGAGCAAGGATGATATTAGAAAGATCGCAGAAGCAAAGAAAACGGAACTCAGTATTACTGATAAAACCAAAGCCGGCATACTCATGTCTACTCTTATGAAAGAATTAAAGGGAAAAGCTGAAGGTGCTGATGTAAAAAGTGTTGTTGAAGAAATTTTAAACTAACATATTCACATGACAGAACAATTCCCCCAAAGACCTGATGATTTTACCCTGGCAAATGAAATAGCGTTAATGATGAACGGTGAAAAATCCGTTCCTGGTGTTGTTAATGATTTTGATAATTCTTTTGAGATAATTGCTCAGACATACAACATCCCCGCGTCTGCACGGCCAGCACTTAAAAGTGCCCTGGGCAGAATCACGCAAGGTGCTCTACCCCGCCCAGACTCAGAAGAAGAGCTAACGAACTAGCTATAGGAAATACCGCATCTGTAAAAGAAAAGCCTGGGTTCCAACCATAAAGAACTACTACTTTTTCTCACTCCTCCCACACAAACGTAGCCACACTAATTTGTTTCGAGTGTGGTTTTTTGTTTATAAATTTTAAACAAAAAAACAGCTAAGGAGTGGGGTGTGCCCAAAACCTTAGCTGATACCTACCGTGACGGCCCTTCTTTACCGCCACTGAAACAGCGGATCAGACTCGTACATCAACTCGAGCCAATCAAGCCATCCTTCCATAAGACACCTCTCCCTCTCACAGAACAATTCGGTGGACCCTACCACCATCACCAGACTTCCTGTCTGGAGAGTATTGCGACCCACTGGCTCGCACCACTCTTCAAACAAGAAACCTCCCCGATTGTGGCGGGGAGGTTTGAGATTTTTTATTATTGATCCTTTCTCAAATCCCCGCGGGCTCGCATGAAGTTACAACCACAAGTTTAGATGACTTGAGGTTTGCTGAGATTGAGACTGAAAGGATTATTTTACCCATATATTTATACTACCCCACTATTAAATATGGTCAACGCATCCGTAATGGTTCAATAGCTTGGACGCAACTAAGGTAATATAGAAAAGCTATGCCATATACAAGTAATCCAAACATACCAAAGGTGCGTCGAGACGCAGCACAGATGGTGTACAAGGGACATACTCC
>JBAZVT010000029.1:0-11574 GCA_041660745.1 Minisyncoccota bacterium
TTGAAAAACCTCCACATACTACACATTTTCTTCTATTTTTTTAAACATTACTTTAGATTTTGATTAAAGCAGCTCTTAACAGAGCTTTAGTATATCAAAAGTAGCAACTATTTTTTTGGATTAGCTCAACATGTTACTATTATAGGTATATTAGTAAGTAATGATAATTCTATGTTTGGATTAGGAAATGCACAAGAAAAAGGAGTAGAAGTTCCGTTTGGTAAATGGGGCGGTATCATTCAAGATGCAAAAAAGATAATGGAAGATCCTAACGATAAAGGAGGTTCTTTAACAGGACGACTGTTGGGCCGTATGGGTTTAATGAAAATTGGAGTTGATGAAGAAACAGAAATTAACGAAGGAAGAAAAATTAAGCCAAACGCCGATGAGCTTGATGCCTATCTTGAGGCTGGTAGACTGCTGCTTTCAAACGAAACACACGAAGATGTAAAGGAGAGTATTCAGAGATCTGTGGCTTTGTTTGAAAAGATGTACGATTTAAGTATATAAAGTGTGGCTTGAAAAAACAGCGGCTGGGCACAGTCGCTGTTTTTGTGTGTAACCATATCTTGGTGCACCTCCCACCCATCTCTGCTATACTATGTTTCATGTCAAAACGATCATTTCTCATTGTGGGGAACTGGAAAATGAACCCCATAACAGCCAGTGAAGCACGTAGTATTATTAGTGGAATTAAAAAAGCTGCGAGTGAGTTATCCAACACTATTTCTGTTATCTGTCCTCCTTTTTTATATCTTTCTCTTATGAAACCTTCTGAAAAAGTATTACTGGGTGCGCAGGACGCATTTTGGGAAATGAATGGTGCGCGCACAGGTGAGATAAGTGCTGAAATGGTGAATAATGCTGGGGCACAATATGTGATTCTTGGCCATTCTGAGCGCCGCGTTTTGGGGGACACAGAAGAAATAATTAATAAAAAAATTGTCTCCGCAATTCGCGCCGGACTTTCTCCTATTGTTTGTGTTGGCGAATCTGTTCGCGATGAGCATGGAACATATTTTGAATTTATAAAAAACCAAATTCATGCCGTACTTTCAAAGGTGAAGCGTGGCGATATGAAAAAAGTTGTCATTGCCTATGAACCACTATGGGCAATTGGGAAGAGTGATGTCGAAGCAGCAACTCCTGCAATCGTACATGAGATGTCCATTTTCATCCGTAAAGTTATAGCTGATCTCTATGATCAAAATAGTGCATCCTCGGTTAAGGTCTTGTATGGCGGTTCTGTGTCGGCACGTAATGCGCATGATTTCCTGAAAGAGAGTAATGTAAATGGGTTACTGGTAGGGCGAGATAGTTTGAATGCAAAAAACTTTGGTGAGATTTTGGCAATTGCAGAGAGCGTGGGGAATAGTAAATAAATATTAACATTCAGTCATCGGACTTTTTTATGAAATTACTCAGAAAACTTTCATCAGAAGATTTGGCAGGGAAACGAGTGTTGTTGCGTCTTGACCTCAATGTTTCCATAGCGAATGGGGTTATTGTTGATGATTATAGAATCAAGCGAAGTTTACCGACATTACAGTTTTTGAAAGATGTTGGTGCAAAAACAGTAATTGTTAGTCATATTGAATCTGAAGGAATGCGTTCACTTGAAGTTGTTCATGCACATCTTACAAAACTTTTTCCGATGATTTTTGTGAAAGAATATTTCACTGAAGTCAGTACGAAGATGCTTGCCGGCTTGCAGAACGGTACATTCGCATTAATGGAAAATGTTCGCAATAATCCTGGGGAAAAAGAAAATGATTCTGAATTTGCTGAAAAACTTGCAACTCTTGGAGATATCTATGTAAATGATGCTTTTGCAGTATCTCATCGTGCTCATGCGTCTGTTGTAGGGGTAACAGAATTTCTCCCTTCATATGCAGGACTTCTTTTTGAGGATGAGGTAAAAAATCTTTCTGAGGTGGAACATCCAGGGCATCCCTTTGTTTTTATTCTCGGAGGTGCAAAGTTCGAGACAAAACTTCCACTTGTAGAGAAATTTATGGGACGTGTAAATACACTATTTCTTGCGGGTGCGCTTGCAAACAATATTTTTATACGCCACGGGTTTAATATTGGGTTATCTTCATTTTCAAAAAAAGAAATGGATCTTGATGGAATCATTGGGCATCCAAATATTATTATTCCTGAGGATGTAATTGTTGAAAATGCGGGCATGTCATCTGTGAAGCGGCCCTATGCACTTTCTGATTCCGATTGCATTATGGATGCCGGTCCAGATAGTTTGAATGAACTTTCAAAAGTAATTGCTAAGGCTAAATTTATTTTGTGGAATGGACCACTTGGTCTCTATGAAAAGGGTTATAAAGAAGGTACGTATGCTGTGGCGCGTATGATAGCCGAATCGCCAGCACAATCTGTGGTTGGTGGGGGAGATACACTTGCGGCGCTTCACGAGCTTGGTATCGAAGATAAATTTACGTTTGTGTCTACTGGCGGTGGCGCCATGTTGGACTTTCTTGCAAAGGGGACATTGCCTGGGATTGAGGCACTTAATAAAAATATATAATTAGAATATATGGATTGTATTTTTTGCAAAATTATAGCGGGAGAAATTCCTGCGACTAAAGTCTACGAGGATGAGGGTGTAGTGGCATTTTTGGATATTAGTGCAAATAGTAGGGGACATACACTGGTTGTTCCGAAGCAACATATTAGAAATATCCTAGAGATGGACGATGCAACATGCACAGATCTTTTTGTGAAAGTTAAAAAGATTGCTGTCGCTATCAAAAATAATTTAAATGCTGACGGATTGAACATTGCAATGAATAATGAAAAGAGTGCGGGTCAAATAGTTTTTCACGCTCACGTTCATATTATTCCTCGCTATGCGGGGGTAAACGAAATTTTTAATAGGACTAAATACACATACAAAGAAGGAGAGATGGAAGAAATTGCAAATGGGCTTAGGGTAAAATTTTAAAAAAGAAAAGGACGGGCACCTATAGGTGCCCGTCCTTTTCCTTTTTCTGTTCCCGTGTCTTATTGAATTTACTACATACTTTTGCGCTACAATACTGTCATGAAAACATACACCGCTCGTCCAGTAGTTTCGGAAACTTCACGAAAGGAATTACAGGAATATTCTGACATCGTTGCACATATACTTTTTCATCGGGGCATTACGTCCACATCTGCCGCTCGAGAATTTTTGAATCCAGATTACGCGACGGGGCTTCACGATCCATTTTTAATGAAAGATATGGAGAAAGCTGTGGTGCGAATTTTAACTGCAATAAAAAATAACGAGCGGGTTGTCATCTTCAGTGACTATGATGCAGATGGTATTCCTGGCGCGGTTATCCTCTCTGATTTTTTCAAGAAAATTAATTTTAATAATTTTTCAAATTATATTCCTCACCGTCACGATGAAGGTTTTGGTCTCAATAGTAATGCGATAGAGGAGTGGGTGAAAGAAAATGTAAAACTTGTTATCACGATTGATTGTGGAATCGCGAGCGTGAAAGAAGTGACGGCAATTTCTAAACATGCTATTGATGTGATTGTCACTGATCATCATGAGCCAGGTACAGAACTTCCTGAGGCGTTTGCAATTGTGGACGCAAAACAATCTGACGATATGTATCCGTACAAGATGCTGTGTGGTGCTGGAGTCGTGTATAAACTTGTTCAAGCAATTCTTTCTCGTGATCGTTTCAGTTTGAAGGAGGGACAGGAAAAATGGTTTCTTGATATGGCAGGACTTGCGACACTTGCTGACATGGTTCCGCTCAATGGAGAGAATAGAGTCCTCGCAACGTTCGGTCTAAAAGTTCTTCGTAAATCTCCACGACCAGGTATTGTTGCTCTGTGTTCAAAACTTGGAATACAGCAGGCACAGATCACGGAAGATGATATTGGCTTTTCAATTGTGCCAAGAATTAATGCCGCTTCTCGTATGGGTGAGTCATATGATGCTTTCAGGTTACTTTCTTCGAACGACCCCGTAGAAGCGCGTGCACTCGCAAAACATTTGGATACTATAAATGATGAGCGCAAAGGGACAGTTGCTGCGATGGTTCGTGAGGTGAAAAAAATAATTGCTGAACGTGAAACTGTGGAGAGTATGAAAAAAGTAATTGTCATCGGTAATCCAAAATGGCGTCCGTCACTCTTGGGTCTTGTTGCGAACTCTCTGGTGGATGAGCATTCGCGACCCGTGTTTCTCTGGGGTAGGGATGGCGAGGAAAATATAAAAGGTTCATGCAGGGCAGGAGAGGGTGCGAGTGTAATTGCGATTATGGAAAAAGCAAAACATGCACTACTTGAGTATGGCGGGCACAACGCTTCGGGTGGTTTTTCTGTGGCTCATGATGTGGTACATAAGCTCGAAGAAGAATTGGTTCGTGCATATGAAAGTTTACCTCAGAGAGAAAAAGTACAGGAAGATTTTATTGATGCACATTTAGATTTGAAAGATGTAACAATGAAATTGTATTCATCGTTTGAGGCATTATCACCATTTGGTGTCGGTAATCCTAAACCGATTTTTATGTTTCGTGGGGTTATTCCGTCTGAGGTGAAACTGTTTGGTAAAGAAAAAAATCATTTAGAGCTTTCGTTTGATATTGGTAAAAATAAGCCTCTGCATGCTATTGGTTTTTTTATGAAACCAGAAGATTTTGATACTCCGCCTGTCGCGGGGACTGCTGTGAATCTCGTAGCGACACTTGAGAAGTCTCTGTTTCGCGGGTTTGCCGAACTGCGTCTACGCATCATCGACATTGTGTGAAACTACTTTTGTAGATAAAAAGAAAGATTAAAATGTGACATTTCTATTGGGGTACGTTCTGTGTAATAATGATTACTATCATGAATAACATTTCAATTTTTACTGATGGGTCGTCGCGGGGCAATCCCGGTCCGGGCGGGTGGGGTTCGGTTATCGTTTCTTCAGATGCTGTGGTTGAGCTTGGTGGGGGAGAGAAACATACAACAAATAATAGGATGGAATTACAAGCAGCAATTTCTGCTCTAGAGTCTGTGCAGGGTAGAAAAGAAAAAATAATTGTTCATACTGATTCTTCCTATGTTGTGAATGGAATTACAAAATGGGTTTTTGGCTGGGAGAAAAAAGGATGGATGACAATGTCTAAAGAGCAAGTTCAAAATCGTGATTTGTGGGAGAAGTTATTAGAATTTTCGCAATCACTGTCTGTTGAGTGGAAACTTGTTCCGGGGCACTCAGCAGTTGCTGGTAATGAACGTTGTGATGAGATTGCGACAGGATTTGCAGATGGTGCTGGCGTGAAATTATTTAATGGACCTCGAGCAGATTATTCTATAAAAAATATTTTAGATACTTCGTTCAGTGCTGAGCAAAAAGATTCTCGATCAAAGTCACGCTCTCGTAGTAATGCAAAGGCGTACTCGTACGTGAGTATGGTGGGAGGAGAAATTAAGACTCATGCGACATGGATAGAGTGTGAGTCACGAGTCCGGGGGAAGTCCGGTGTTCGGTATAAGAAAGCCCTCTCATCAGCGGAAGAACAACAAATCATTTCTGAATTTAAATCTGGGAATAAAAAATAACAAAGAGAAATAAAATAATAAAAAGAAATAAAAGACGGCTTCCTCTCGGATGTCGTTTTTTTGTGTATTGTATCACCACTTTAGTATATTGAAGTGGTGTTTATGGATTTTAAATTACACATAATATATAATTTATGTATGACACATATCTCAAAAACAAAAGTTTCTGAAAAGATTTCATCTAATCTTGAAAAGAATTTTGTTTTACTTGTAACGAAGGCTGCAGGTGCTCGGTCAATAAAAACATTTCTTGAAGAACTTTTCACCCCAACGGAAAAAATCATGCTCTCAAAACGTCTCGCAATTATTGTCATGCTCGTGCAGGGTTTTAGTTTTCTTCAAATACAAAAAACTTTAAAGGTGAGCTCTGCGACAGTTTCCAATTTTCAGCATGCTTGTGAGTTGGGTGGTTTTGCTTATGTGCAAAGTATGCTTGGTAAGAAAAAAGAAAGGGGCCAGTTTTTAAAGGCATTAGAAGAAGCGCTCTCGTTTCGTCTGCCACCGAAGACAGGAAGGGGACGTTGGGATTTTCTTAATAAATAACCACTTCAGTATACTGAAGTGGTTTGGTTTTAATAATATGAAAAATAGTTTTTTGTATGCGGGGCTTGGAGGATTTGTTGGGGGAATTTTTGTTCATTCCTTTTTAAATGTTTCAATTTGGTTTGCGATTTTTATGGGCGTTATTTCTTTGGCGCTTGCGAGCGTTGTTTTTGTGATTGGAGGAAATAAATCAAGCAAAATAATTCTTGTGCTTGTTGGCATTTTCTTTTTTGGGTGTGGGTTGGTCAGGTTCAATATTTCTAATCAGGGAATTTATAATCCAGTTCTTTCAGAAGCTGTTGGCACCACGGTTATTATTTCTGGAGTCGTTGGACAGGAACCTGATGTACGTGATACGCAGACACGGTTAGTTGTGAGTACAAAAAGTGTGTCTGATGGTAACGCAGAAAAAGGCGCTGCAGGAAAAATTTTAGTAACGACAAATAATTTTCCTGAGTACGCATACGGGGACAAAATCGAAGTACGTGGGAAATTACAGTTACCCAAAAATAGATTAAATGGGGAACGTGAATTTGATTACGTTTCGTTTTTGAAAAAGGATGGGATTGGATACGAAATGTTTTTGCCAAAGGTGCGAATTATTTCTCATGACAATGGCAATGCGCTTGTCGCACAACTTCTTGCTGTAAAACATTTTTTTATACGCGGGATAGAGAATGCACTTCCTGAACCTGAGTCTGCATTATTGTCTGGTTTATTGCTTGGTGGAAAAAATTCTCTCGGTACTACCATCACTGAAGATTTTCGTCGGGCTGGGATTATTCATATTGTTGTTTTGTCGGGGTATAACATCACCATTGTCGCTGAGGCTATTATAAAGATGGTATCTTTCGCTCCTCGGTTTGTAGGTTTCACGTGCGGTGGTGTTGGAATCGTTTTGTTTGCCCTCATGACCGGAGCTGGGGCAACTGTTGTGCGTGCCTCGGTAATGGCGTTACTTGCAGTTCTTGCTCGAGCAACTGGTAGGGTGTATGACATGACGAGGGCGCTTTTGTTGGCTGGAGTGTTGATGTTGGTTCAGAACCCAAAGATTCTGGTATTTGATTCTTCGTTTCAACTTTCATTTCTTGCCACACTCGGGCTTATTATTTTTTCACCTCGATTAGAGAAAAAATTTTCTCGTCTGCCACAAGTGATGGGGTTGCGAGGAGTTGTTACGTCTACGATTGCAACTCAATTGTGTGTGCTGCCACTTCTTCTGTATAAAACAGGATTATTTTCAGTAGTTTCATTTGTTTCAAATATTGTAGTTTTGCCGCTTATTCCATTGACGATGTTTGTCGGTTTTATTGCAGCGGTTGGTGGGTGTATTTCCTCGGTAGCGGCTTTTGTTCCTGGGCTATGTGCATTCGTGTTGCTTGCGTTTATATTAAAAGCATCCCACGGACTTGCGTCTATTCCGTGGGCTGCTTTTACAATTCCTTTTCCGATATGGTTATCGCTTGGATTGTATATTATTTACGCTATTGTGCTCCAGAGAAACGTTTTTCGCAGATTGACCAGTTTAGGTTTGCAAAAAGTGCGTCAATATATTTTGATTTTTCTGCCGGTGCGTAATCAAGAATAAAGGCATGTTCCCACATATCAAGCATGAGTATGGGTGTTGCACCCGTGTACACACCAAGCTGCTGCTCGTCTATCCAGGAGTTAAAGAGTTCTCCTGTTAATGTGTCTTTATAGAGCACCGCCCAACCGATTCCTCGTGTGGATGCGAGGGCTTTGAATACAAGAAGCCACTGCTCAAATGAGCCAAAGGTTTTTTCAATTGATTGTTTGAGTGCGCTTTCTGTTAATGTGTGCGATCCTGATTCAAATTGCGTAAAGAAATATTCGTGATTGCGCATACCATTCCATTCAAAGGAAATTCTACGGTAGAGGCCTGCAAGGATTGAAGAATTTTTTGTGGTGTCTTTTTCTGCCTCCGTAATTGTGGCTTGAACTGCATTGGTATTTTTTACATACGCATCATAGAGTTTGAGATGCGTTGTAAGTGTTTCTTCTGAAATGCCTGTGGCGCTTGGGATTGTAAATGATTTTTCTTGGTACATGGTTATTAATTATTTGATATATATTGTTATAATCTTATCATATAGTTTCCGCGAACCTTATGAATATCAGATTAAAAATTGCAGGTGTGGTAGTTATTGCTGTTTGTGTGGCAACGTTGTTTGTGTATTCTTTTTCTGTCAGTAGTTCTGTGTTAAGGGTGTGGTTTCTCGATGTTGGGCAGGGAGATGCGGCGTTGATACAGGCTCCAGACTTGCAACAAATTCTCATAGATGGTGGACCGGGAAAACAAGTGCTTCGCGAGCTGGGGTCAGTGTTGCCGTTTTGGGATACAACTATTGATACTATTATTCTCACTCATGCTGATAGTGATCACTCAGCGGGATTACTTCCCGTGTTAGACATATACACGGTGACGAGAATTATTGATCCGGGAGTTTCCTCTGACGGGGAATTGTATACGGAACTACGTCAACGAGCAGAAGAGAAAAATGTACAATGGATATATGCACGTGCTGGTCAGGTGATTGATCTTGGTGGGGGTGTCGTGTTGAGGATTATATTTCCCGATAGAAATGTATCCGATGTGGAAACAAATATTGGATCGGTGGTTGCGAGACTTGAGTATGGTGAGACAGAATTTCTTTTTACGGGAGATTCTCCAAAACAAATTGAGGAGTATCTTGTTGGTGTAAGAAAAAATTATTTACATGCGGATGTGTTGAAGGTGGGACATCATGGTTCTCGCACATCAACGGGGCAGGAGTTTCTGAATGCCGTGTCTCCGCTATACGCAGTTATCTCTGCGGGGAAAGATAATAAGTTTGGACATCCACATAAAGAGGTTGTTGATGAATTACTCGCAGGTCATATTAATATATTGGAAACGTTTGCAAGAGGAACGATTGAGTTTGTTTCAGACGGGAAGACTGTTAACGTTGAATAATAAAGAAAAAGACCCGAGTGCATATGCACTCGGGTCTTTTTCTTTTGTTTAGATAAGTCCTGCTTTCTTGAGAGTAACGAATGCTCCGCGCTTGGTGATGGTCTTGATGGCGCGAGTTGAAATTGTGAGAACTATTGTTTTCTTAAGCTCTGGAACATAGATATGTTTCTTCTGAAGGTTTACATATCTGCGGACTTTGCCGGTAGGGTTAAACTGCGTAGCGCGAGTTGCGTTACTGTAGCGGCCTCCGACGATTGAAGTTTTCTTTGTGATTGGACAGATTTTTGCCATGGGAATCAATAAATTACAATGGAGCACATCGTAGCATGGGCAAGCTAAAAATGCAACTAACTAGGCTTTGGCTGGGAATGATTATTATTTTAAAACCAGTCTTGTGATATAATTCATCCCATGGATAGCATACAAACAGTATTTTCTATAGCAGTCTTTATCATTTCGGTCATGATGCACGAGGTATCACATGGCTACACTGCAAATGCGCTTGGCGACCCGACTGCCAAGTTTGCTGGACGGCTTACGCTCAATCCTTTGAAACATATAGATATGTTCGGTTCTGTTATATTGCCACTCGTGCTTGTTTTGTCGGGCGCACCGTTTGTATTTGGTTGGGCAAAGCCGGTTCCATACAATCCATACAATCTTCGCAATAAAAAATGGGGGAGCCTCCTGGTTGCGATAGCTGGTCCTCTTTCAAACCTCGCAATTGCGGTCTCGTTTGGATTATTGCTTCGGGCAGGAATGTTTTTCGGTTATGTAAATCAGTCGATTGTTGAGGTTGTTACCATTATCGTCTTTGTGAACGTCTTGCTTGCTATATTTAACCTCATTCCTATTCCACCACTCGATGGTTCAAAAATTCTCATGGCATTTCTACCTTTTGACTGGAAGCTTCGAATTGAGCGCTATGAACAATACTTTTTTATTATTTTTATACTATTCGTGGTTTCCTTGTGGCAGTTTATGTTCCCAATAGTTACCTATGTTGCAACACTGATTCTTGGAAAAGGTTTGTTCTAAGGTTTGATTTTTTGTTCTATATATAGTAAAGTATCTCGCATTGCTTATCACTGGGCAAAATTATTATTACTATGCGTTAGCACCACAGTGTGAAGAACCCGCCGCTTCATGGTAGAGGTTCGAATGGATGAATGGTGCGATGTATTAAAATAAGTTACAAAATGGCTACATTAAACCAGCTTGTAAAGCGTAATCGTAAGTCGATGAAGCGCAAAGTTCAATCTATTGCGTTAACTCGTACTTTTAATACGATTACAAACAAGCCAAAGTACATAACATCTCCTTTTAAGAGAGGTGTTTGTGTGAAAGTCACGACGAAGACTCCGAAGAAACCAAACTCGGCTATTCGAAAAATCGCTCGTGTTCGTCTTACCAACGGTCTTGAAGTAACCGCATATATTCCAGGAATGGGACACAACCTCCAGGAACACGCTGTGGTCTTGCTTCGTGGTGGGAAAACAAAAGATGTCGGTCTTCGTTATCAGATCGTTCGCGGTGTTTTAGACTGCGGAGGTGTAGAGAAGCGCGGAAAAGGTCGCAGCCAATACGGCACCAAGAAGCCGAAAAAGGCAGCTTAAGAAAATTAACGAGTGAAGCGACTCTAATTTTCTAAAGTTCACTAACTCACTAAACTATCATGCGACGACCCGTTAAAAATCGAAATATCGTTGGTCCTGACTTCAAACACAACTCAGTCAAGGTCAACAAGTTCATAAACTACGTTATGGAGCAGGGAAAGAAGAACACCGCACGAACGATTGTGTATGAAATGCTTGAAATCATTAAGAAAGATGCAAAAGTTGCAGACCCGGTAGAATTCTTCGAGGCTGCAATAAAGAGTATTGGTCCTGTTATGGAAGTTCGCTCACGCCGCGTTGGTGGTGCAAACTATCAGGTTCCTCGTGAAGTTCGCCCAGAACGCCGTCTTTCTCTTGCTATGAAATGGACAGTTGAGGCTGCACGTGGAAAGAAGGGAAAGCCTATCCACATGAAGCTCGCTGAAGAAATCATTGCCGCATCAAAGAACGAAGGTGAAGCTATCAAAAAGCGTGATAACACGCACAAGATGGCAGAAGCAAACAAGGCGTTTGCGCATTTTGCTTGGTAAAAATCGCTCGGACATTTACAATTTTGAAACGCGCATATCTGCTTGCTAGCAGATTGCTATGCTCGACTACCCGTCTGCGCAATGTTTCAAAATTGTAAACATCCTCGCTCAAGTGGAATAAGGTATTCTTCGAATTCCATTGAAAGAAAAAACCGCCTATATAGGCGGTTTTTTCTATGTATAGGGAGTAATGTAATCCATTTAAATCAGCATGACCGTAAAATAATCAAGACCTTCGCAACACTTCTAATGGTGTTTGGTAATTAATACCCATATGAATTCTTTCTGTATTGTAATACAACAGATATTTTCTGAGTGCCGTTTTGAAATGAGAAATGGTGTG
>JBAZVT010000030.1:0-11442 GCA_041660745.1 Minisyncoccota bacterium
GAATATATTGAGGCCTTTTACAACAGAGCGCGACTGCATTCAGCCAATGGTTATGTGTCGCCAGTAGACTACGAATTGCAGCAAATATCTGCTTAACCTTGTGTCCGGAAAAGTGTTGACACATCAAAACGTCAACGGCGGACAGCACAACGGTTGTTTGAATGTCTTCAGGTCGAGGGCTATCAAGGTTCGTATGGGCCTGTGCAACGGTTTGTGCGCAACTGGAAACAACAAGCAGGCCCACCAACAAGTAAGCAAGCGTTCGTTCCCTTGGTTTTTCCGGCGGGAGAAACGTGCCAGTTTGATTGGAGCCACGAAGTTGTCGTGTTAGGCGGTATCTCACAAACTATCAAGGTTGCGCATTTTCGACTGGCTTATAGCCGGCAGATGTTTGTCGCGGCCTATCCGCGCGAAACGCAGGAAATGGTGTTGGATGCCCATGTCAGAGCGTTTGCCTTTTTTGGTGGTGTTCCTAAGCGTAGGGTGTATGACAATTTAAAAACAGTTGTCGACACCATTCTTGTGGGCAAGGAGAGGCAATTCAATCGCCGTTTTTTAACCTTGGCCAATCACTATCTGTTTGAACCGGTCGCCTGTACGTCTGAGTCAGGTTGGGAAAAAGGTCAGGTAGAAAATCAGGTTGGCAATATCCGTGAGTGGTTGTTTACGCCGACACCCAAGTTTCAGGATTTTACTGCGCCCAATGCTTGGCTGGCGACGCGCTGTCTGGAGTTGGCAGGCCGGCGGCATCCTCAACAAACTACCCGCACCATCGCTGAATGTTTTGCAGAAGAGCAACCGCTGTTGAACGCGGTGGGAGCTGATTTTGATGGCTATGTGGAGAAAACCCTGCGGGTCTCGAGTACCTGTCTCATCCGAGTGGATCATAACCGTTACAGTGTACCTGCCGAATGGGCAAACCGCGTCGTCTCTGTGCGAGTAACGGCCGCTCAAGTAAGAATCGTTGCCGACAGTCAATTGCTTGCCGAACACATGCGGCGCTTGGGTCGCGACCAGCTTATTTGCGATCCCTGGCACTATCTACCGATATTGGAGAAAAAGCCGGGGGCCTTTGCGGCATGGTGCGCCGTTTCAGGGCTGGGACTTGCCAGTGTCGATCAAGGTAGTACGTGACCGCATCCTCAAACAAGACAAAGGTGACCGGGCTTTTGTTGAACTGCTGATGGACAGAGCCTTGGGGGATAGTGGTCTGGACACCTTGGAAGTGGCTTGCGGCCTGACCTTACAAACCGGTGTGGTGGCTGCCGCGGTGGTACTCAACGAGATGCGCAGGTTGACCGAAGAGACACGCCAGAAAGCACTGGTGGACATTAAGCTGTCGATACCCACGCACAGCTTGAACCCGTGGCCGATTGCAGTCGTTATGACAGCTTACGGAGTCTGCAGCATGGGCATTGATCGTCACGCGCAACTTAAAGCACTGCATCTGTTCGGCATGGCAGCCGCCTGGAACGAGTGGCGCACCGAGTTTTCCGCACAACAAAAACCGGTCATGCCTGAAGTGTGGCTGGACCGGTTGATTGCCGCCGAACAGTCAGATCGTCAGGCGCGTACATTAAATTACCAATTGAAAGCCGCACGCTTCCCGCACCATCGCGACCTGACTCACTTCGATTGGAGTGAAACACCCCTAGAGCAAGCACGACTGGAACAACTGGCTACCGCAAGCTTCATGGATCAGGCGCATAACCTGATACTGGCCGGCGGCACCGGTACCGGTAAAACCCATCTAGCGACTGCTTTAGCCGTCGCGGCTATCCATCAAGGTAAACGTATCCGCTTTTATAACGCAGTAGATCTGGTTAATCAGTTGGAAAAGGAAAAGCAATTAGGTAAGGCTGGTAATTTGGCCAAGCAATTGACGGGGATGGATGCTGTCATTATTGATGAGCTAGGCTACTTGCCATTTCCTGCATCCGGAGGTGCCTTGCTGTTTCATCTCATCAGCCATCTGTATGAGAAAACCTCGTTGATCATTACCACCAATCTTAACTTTGCCGAATGGGTACAAGTCTTCGGGGATGCGAAAATGACCACTGCCTTACTGGATCGGATTACTCATCACTGCGACATTCTTGAAACTGGCAATGATTCGTATCGGTTTAAACAACGAAAAAAAGCTTCTGAAAAACAATAACCCTAAACGTTTAGCTGGAAAATATTCGATGGTGATAGGTGGAAACTTTTGAATGGTGATTGACACTATTGGTGTTGCTGCGGGTTCATTAGTGGCTGATAAAGTATTAGTTGACGGCGTTTCTATATCTTATTCTCAAAATGAGGAAATGTTTAGTTCTGCACAAGTAGGCAAATTGTGCGAGTTTAAGCCAGGTACAGCAATTATGATTTCTACTTCACAATCTGAAACACGTATCCAACCAAATGCCGTTTGTCCTGTAGCGGTGAACTAAATGAAAAAAATATTGTTTGGCCTAATTTTTATAAGTTGTGTTGCAAATGCGGACCCGTTAGCGGATCAAATTGCGGCATTTGAAGAGGTTCAGCAAGACAATATTGCAAAGCAAAATGCAAGAGCTGAAGCTGAATATAATGCCGAAGTAGCAGAACAACGAAGATTGGAAAAAATTGCACTTGAACAGCAAGCGGCTGAGCGCAAGCTTGAAGAAAAGGCTTTACAAGCTAAAGCCGCCGCCATCAAAGCTGAGGCATCACGCGCAAGGGAAGTGGCTGCCCAAGAGGCCGCTCATAAACAAGCAGTTAATGACGAAAGGTTAAGGGATAAAACCAGATTACAAGCTCAAGAAGATGAAGAGCGAGCAATTGAGTTAGAGTTTAAAAGGGCAGAATTGCAACAAGTTAAAGCAATATCGCTTGCTAAAGCAACTCGTGCAAACGAATTGCTTGACGCAGAACTTGCTGAGAAAAAGGCAAATATTGATGTAATTCAATCCGGAGCTGATGCAACTCGCAATGTATCAGAAGGAGCTAAAGAATTACAGGTAGGGATCGGAAAAGGGATTGAAGCCGAAGGAAAAAGTTGGTTTAAATGACAAAAAAACCAGCGCCTAAATGGAAATTTAGGCGCTGGTTTACCAACAATATTTAATAATTTTTATTATTGTTTAAAACCTTCTAATTCTTTAGCACGAAATGCTGTGGTCGACATAAAGCAAGATTTTACGTTAACAATATCTCGTGTTCCTCCATTTGGTTCAGCATAAAAATTGCAATTTAATTCCCTATATTTTAACCATGCACGTTGGGCTTCTTGTAAGATCTTTTTTCTCTGAGGAGTAAGTTCAGCCAAGATTTGTTTGTAAGCCTTATTAAGGCGGGCATCTTGAGTTTTAGATTCCTCATTAATGCAGTCACTCATATTAACGGTAACACCGCCAGATTTATCCATACAGTCAGAATATTGTTTTGTTAAATCAGTATCATCTGCAAAGGCTGCTGAATTACAAAATATAACACTAATCCTAAACTTGAAATTAATTTTGAGTTCATATTGTTCTCCTTATTTTTTCATTTCGACCAGTAACTTGTCGCTTGCATTGAAGACAAAAAATCGAAGTTCACTGATTCAGCTACTGAACTAAAAAAAGATTTTTAATTTTAGGGCAAAACTAACGGTCATTGACCAAAACTCATTGATACAGGAATGCGCCAGATTCTGGTAACACACAACCCATCGATTTAAACGCTGAAGATATCAAAAATAAGTTCTATGAAAGTCAATAATCATCGGCAGGTAAGATATCGACTTCAATAATTATAAATTCAGTTAACGATGCAAAATATAAATACAGATACACAACCCGAAACCAGCAGCATAGAGTTGCCATGTCTCAGATGTGGCGTAGGGATAGAGCATAAGGACAATACCGCCCCATTTTGTAACCATATCCGATGCCTTCTTGCCGTAACGATAGGCAGCGAAACCAATGATACCGAATAGGATGGCACCAAAAAGGTAGGCTGGACTGGGTAGCGTTAGCCCCATTGATGGTAGATTTTTTAGTTCGTCCATGGGTCGTTTCGGATAAAAGTGTCAACTAGCGGAATTACGATGATTTGGGTAACTGACCACAAGGAACATCTACCCGATTCCTCATTTCCTTGCCCGGTTTAAAGTGAACAGCGGCCTTAGCATCTAATTGAACGGACTCGCCTGTTTTAGGGTTTCGGGCAAGTCGGGGAGGCCTATGCCGTAAGTCAAAACTGCCAAAGCCCCTGATTTCGATGCGTTCGCCCTTAACCAAGGCATCCACCATCTGGTTCACAATACAATTTAGCGCAGATTCCACATCCCTTTCTTGAAAATCCGGCATTTTCTTATTAAGTGCTTGTACCATTTCAGATTTGACCATTAATAATGCCCCTTTAGTGATAACAGGATTAGTTTAGCAGGTTAGAAGAATGCCGTTTGCTGCTTGAGAACTAAGTTAACATGACCCGAAGCCTGTAACATATCGTGTTAATTTTACTGACCGTTTTTTAAGGATACACGATAAAAAAGCTGCTTATTTCTTTGCTGCTGGTTGCCTTGGGGCGTTGGCAAACAGTTTGGCTGCCTGGGCATTGGGAAACTACGGTCAATTAAGACTTAATATGCATAAATTATCAATTCATTTTTCTAACTGCTGTTATTCTGCTAATAGAGTAGCAATAGCTGACTTAGCATTGCACTGTTCAATCGCTTGTGCAAACTGTATGTCATCTAATTTATGTTTAATATCTTCCTTACCATTGAAGTCAAATAATTGATAATCCTTTTTGGCAAAGGTGACGATTTGGCATTTTTTGAAGGGCTGATTATCAAATGGCATTTTTGTAGAATTGAGATTTACTGGCGTAGCCCCTTCCAAACTGGGGGCATAAATCATAAATTCGCCTTTCATCGCCAGCACAGCACGATATTGATTCAAAGTCGTCAAATACAAATAGCCAACTTCAATCGCATTTTCTTTTAATCTCATCTTGTTAAATTCCTTGATTTATTTCATTCCACATTAAACCAAAAACACGTTTTTTGTTTAGCGTAATTGCTTAGAATAATTTACTTTACTTGCTTCCGAACGAAAGCTAAATTGTTTGGTAGCTATCATGTGAGTGTTGCCCTTTTACTTAAATCCGCACACTATATCCATATATGGCATGTCAAAACTCAATGCATAAGTCAGGTCAGTTTTAGTCGTAAACCGACATTTCTATAAGCTTTACCGCTTGCTTTACGCCTCCTTGCTTTAGCATAGCAACACTCACTTGTTCTGCGTTCTGTTTGTATTTACAGTTCGTTAAAATCTTTTTTAATCCGTTGGCTAATTTTGCGGCTGTTACTGTCTTTGCCAGTAACGGCTTGCCAGCTAGATTTAATTGTTGGAGCTGTCTGCCCCAAAATAACTGTTCGTCCATGAAAGGTATAACTATGGACGGACAACCTGATCGGGTTGCGGCATGTGTTGTGCCTGCGCCACCATGATGGACAACGGCGGCACAATGCTTAAATACTGGTTGATGGGGATGTCTGCCGATGAAGTAAACCTGTTCGTTCATGGTGTCGGCGGGATATTTCGGTGAACTGGTTTGAATGATGGCTCTGCAACCGGATAACGCGACTGCTTCCAAGAATAAATCCATACTCCATTCCGGCGCGGCTTGTTGTATGCTGCCGAAGGTCATATAAACTGGCGGCAGTCCTTTTGACAAAAACTTCGACAGGTTGACAGGCATTTCCCAGTGGTCGGCATCTTCCGTAAAATTCAAGAATCCACAGACTTGATGGTTTTTAGGCCAGCCCTGGTAGTTTGAGCAAAATTCCGGATCAACCGCCACCAAATTTAAGGTTTGGGAGGTTAAATATTCGGTAAGAATATTAACGGGAGGATCAAATCCGGCGGCTTTCCACAATCTGGTCAACGGTTTTTTTAAAACCCAGTTAAAAACCGCATCCAGTAATTTCCAACTGAACGGGTTGATCGCTTTTCCTAAGTCCGGAAAACCAAACGGCGGATGAGCAGGGTCAGGAATGGCAGCATGACAAAAGGTAACGCTGTAAAACGGTTTATTTGCTTGTTTGGCTGCCAGTTTTAACGGGTACAAAAAATGATGGCCAATCAATACATCGTTTTCATTTCCTAACTGACAGGCAGCTTGGTAGATTGCGTCCTCGCTAGGAAAAAATGCTTCATCGAGCAAGGCCTTTAACCATTGCAAAGCATGCATACGAAATGAACGACGGGCAAAATCTTCCAGATCAAAACTGATATGCTCAGGCACTTGGTGGTAATTAATATTGAGGGCTTGGCATTCGCTTTTATAACTGCGGTTGTCGATGCTGCTAACCACCAACGTTATTTCGTGACCCGCTTGCTTTAACCCAGATGCTAAAGCCAGCAATGGCCTGATATCACCGTTTGAACCCCAGGTTTGAATTCCGATCTTCATCGTAAATGAAACGGCATTGTAAAGCGGGTCACTTCAAAAATGTCGAATGTCGTGGAGACCTTATTCCCCATTTATAGTCACCGCTAAACGTCTGCTACCACCCTGATTTCTGTGTTCACACAAGTAAATCCCTTGCCAAATACCGAGGTTTGGCCGACCGTTTGTAATCGGAATATTCAGGCTACAGCCCAGAATACTGGCTTTTAAGTGGGCGGGCAAATCGTCGCTGCCTTCATCAAGATGGCGATAATAAGGCTCGCCTTCAGGCACCGCATGATTAAAGTAACTTTCAAAGTCAACACGGACTTCGGGTAGGGAGTTGACTAACTATTTCATCAGTGATCAAATGAAACTCTCTGGTTCGAGGGTTAAGTGTTATTTCCTTTTGTATCCACATGTATAAAAACCTGAGAATGAAATGAAGTAATAACAATACCATAGCATTACGGCTGTTTCTTGCACAAGCCAGCGTGCGGGAAAGAAGCCGCAAGTGGCAATAGGTCGCGTTAACCTGCGATGCCAAGCCAGGATTTCCAATATACGCCATGAATATGAACCTCAGTCTTTACGAAACGCGGGTGATAGGTTGCTTGATCGAAAAAGCCATCACTACGCCCGACCAATACCCGCTTTCTCTGAACGCGCTGGTCAATGCCTGCAACCAGAAAAGCAATAGGGAACCCTTTTTGGAATTGAAGGAGACCACCGTGCAAGAAACCATCGACGGACTAGTTAAAAAATGTCTAGTGAGTCGAGTTGAGGGAAGTCGTGTCACAAAATACCAACACCGCTTCTGTAACAGTGAATTTGGCACTCTGCAACTGTCAGAAAAATCTACGGGCATTATTTGCGAGTTGTTCCTTCGAGGCTCGCAAACGCCAGGGGAATTGCGAAGCCGCACAGAACGGTTGTGTAAATTCAATGATGTGAACGAAGTCGAAACGGAACTTGCAAGCCTAATGGCTCGGGAAGAGCCATTAGTTGTTAAGCTTGCCCGTGAACCAGGAAAACGCGAATCACGCTATGCCCATCTATTTAGCGGCTTACCCCAATCGTCTACTATGTTGATAATGGAAAGTGACGAGATCGAAACCGAAGTCTCTGATCGTGAAAGAATCAGCACCCTGGAAAAGCAAGTCTACGAGCTGCAACTGGGAATTGATGAACTTCGGCAAAAATACGAATATCTGGCTGAACAAAAACGCGAATAAACCTGCATCGCCAAAAAAAGTCAACTAACCCCAAGAATCCAGCCTTCGACACCTGCAATCCCACGTTCCGGTGGCGTAAGGTTTGGGTTTAAAAACTTTTCAAGTTCCCCATTCTGGTCGGCCTGTTGCATCCACGCGGCAATTGAATAGGCATCATGCTGGTCAGGCGTTCGTCCTTCTGGTACAAATCCTTTTTTGTAGAGCGACGGGTAAGCTTCAACAATTGCAGATCGCCCCGGCGGAATATCCCAACCATCGAATGGCCAAAAATGTACCGATCCGCCTAACTCATTTCGGATGTAACGCAACCAAGGCAAACCAGCGTGCGTCGATTTGGCAACCTGGCCTTGTACATCAAAATGGAATACCGATTTAGCTTTAGCGCGTTCTTCGGTAATGCGCCGCCAACGATTATTGCCCATCCGTTCATCACCCTTGCCACAAATGCCGTCACGGACAAAATCGACATACGTGTTTTCTCCATCTGTAGGCCAATGATGCTGAAAATCGTCCAGAAAGTTAGGCCAATCCGGCGGCAGGTGATGCACCTCAAAATAACGAAGAGGAAATGAAAAGCCGTGGTCGATTCCTACCAAAGTAGGTACTTCCATACGCAACGTTTCAACCAACCATTCGGCAATACCCTGCCTAGCCCAGTATTTGCGAGGACTCGGTGGTGGAGGTACTTCTTGTGGTTTAATACCTTGATTGGCGCAATACACCCGCAAGCCTTTATGGCTGGAAGTTGGAGTTTCCGCGCCGGAGTAATCGATTCCGATGTAACGGACGAAATTGTGATATGCTTGAATAGCCAATGAATTGTAAATTTCTTAAGTTAAGATTTCAGTTTTGTATAACAATGAGTTGCATCAGAGTTTACACATAAGAGAGCTATCACTAAACAAAACGAGCCTTATTTCCCACTCCTGATGCCTTAACGCACTTTTGAAGGATTGAACAACACACGCCTTTTCAGTGTAATCAACGAAAGTGATCTTTTAGGATTTATAGGTACAAATCAATTTGCTACAGTCTGTCAAATAATGAATTTGAATAACCGCTAAACTTGAAATATCTAGTTTCCAAACAAATAGCATAAATCTCAACCAATAAGTCAAACGACGAGAGGTTGCACCATGGGAGAGTGCCATAGATTAATTAGCCGCAAGATGCAGTCATTGTAGAACAGATTCACTAAAGTGAAACCTATCGATTATCAAACCTTATGCAGGATTATATCGAACTTTAAATAACTCAACTGCTAAGAGTTCAGTAAATTTGGACTATTATAATAGTTTGGTATTAGACCAAGCTTTTGGTCTAATACAAATTTAACCTCAGCATTTTTACTAGCCATCATAGCATCTTGTTCAATGCAACCAGTAACAATCGGATAACCGATGAAGTAGAATTTGCTGGTGCATATGTATTCTGGCGATACGACTAAATTCTGTGTGTTCTGAATTTATCATCATGGAGTTTTTCTAACAGTGCACCAAAAGCCCTGCGTTACTTTTCCATTCCAATATGATCTTCAATTAAGGGTGTTATTTGGAAACAATTATTATTAAAGAAATAGAGTTGCATCGCTTCAAACGTTATAGGGATAAAACAATATCAACCCCTGAAGGCTTTTGCCTATTAGCGGGCTCAAATAACTCTGGAAAATCCACCTTTATGCAAGCATTCGCTCTATGGGAATTCTGTAAATCAGTAATTCAACTAGAACATGGCTTGAATGGTTTGCTTAACGAATATATTGGCAAAAAACAAGGTGTAGGTGTTAACGGAGAGGACTTTCTTCCGCTAAACATACCTTCTTTAAAGCACCTTTGGACTAACCTTAAGATTAATCCTGAGCAAGATCAGAAAGGCCATAAGGAGAGCGATGGCTATACCTTGTGGCTCGAAGTTAGATGGCAAAATAGTTCCCTTATTCCTATGCGTCATCTTAGGTTCTCATTATCTTTGGCAAACGAAAGGTTATTTGTAAAAACAACAAATTCAAATATAACTACCACTGAGATTTTACCCAAAATTGCATATATTCCCCCATTCGCTGGTATATTGAATAAGGAACCTTTTCATACAAAGGCAATGAGAGCCCGTTTGGTAGGGCAAGGTTTGAGCGGGTCAGTAATGAGAAACACACTATTGGAACTCTATAATATCAATCAAAATGAACGAAAAAATTTGAAAGGAGTTGGCAATAGAATACCTAAGTCGAAATTAGAGCAATTGCGAAATGAAGATAGATGGGAACATTTGCTTGAAATTATGCGCAGGCTTTTTGAAATAGAGCTCGCTGTTGACGATTTCAATCAAGATTATCATAGCTATATTCGGGTCGAATATTGGAAGGGAAAATATAATAAAAATGGAACCAAATTTGAAAAACATAATGGATTTAACAGGCGCGACATAATGGTTGAAGGAAGTGGTTTTCTTCAACTACTAAATGTACTTTCCCTTGCTCTTGACCCATCATACCAAGTCATATTCTTAGATGAGCCGGATGCACATTTACATCCTTCATTACAATTTGCCCTGCTCGAAGAACTAAATAAATTGGCAGATAAGTACAAAAAACAAATACTTTTTGCTACTCACTCAACTGAACTGATAGCATCACAAGAACCTCAGAATATTATGAAGTTTGAAGAAGGTAAGGTTAAAATTCTTGCCGAAGAATCACAAAAAATAGGACTAATAACAGGCTTGGGTTCTGAATTCTCACCCCAGTTACATCAACTTCAACGTACAAAAAAAGTACTCTTTGTTGAAAACGACTCGGACGCAGAAATCATTAAACTACTTGCAAAAATAATCGAAACTCCTATTCCTAACGATATAGTCGTATGGCCATGGCCTGGAAAACATGTTGAGAGGAAGCACTTATTCAATCAATTAAAAAGAGAAATCAGTGGATTAAAGGGGTTAAGTATTAGAGATAGAGACGGTCAACCATTCCAAACAGTAACGGACTCTCTTATAGATAAAGACAATACCGGTTGTGATAAGGATGGATTGGCAGCCAGAACATGGAGATTTCGTTACATCGAAACCTACTTATTGTCACCATCCGCTATAGCTCGCGCGGCAAATGTTGAGGAATCTGAAGTAATAAATGATGCGAAGTTGATTGGTGTGGATTTAAGCATCTATAACTCAGCGACTATTCCTCTTGCTCTACAAGAATTGCCTTCAAAGACTATACTTATCGAAGGAGGACAATGTCTTGCTAAGAAATACGATATTTCAAAATACGATATAGCAAAAAATATGACCATCTCTGAAATCCATATCGATATTAAACAAATAATTGGACAAATTTTATCCTTATGAAGATAAATATAGAAAAGTGATACTGCCGGACAATTTCCCGCAGCCTTCAAAAAGTGTCTCAGAATGGTGTGTTGAATAACAATCGAAATTAAATGTAAAGTATAAAACTGAAAGCCCTCTTAAAAGTTATGGTCGGACGCTCATGGAAAACAGGTTAAGTTTTTTCTTTGCCGGTCATTAACATTCAATAATTCAATTTTGATCTTGCCCGGATTTCACGGACACTCTTCAAAGCGACTTTTTTGCTTCAAAGCTTCCGGGATGAGAGCCCAGTTTTGAATGAAGCCGTTTGCGATTGTTATATACTTCAATATTTTCAAACACCTGTAACGTAAGCGTACAACCCGACCGCGTTGATTCAGAGCTTGTTATGTTTAACGGTTTCAAGAAATGCCGGATCTAGGGGCAGCAGTTCATCAATGCGGCTGTTGGGCCAGGTGGGCAGTTTTTCCAAGGT
>JBAZVT010000031.1:0-10957 GCA_041660745.1 Minisyncoccota bacterium
CATTCTAGGCAACAAAATTCCGCGGCAAATCAGTTTTAGGTCGGCAGTACAGTTTATCAGTGAAATAACCACTGATTTTTTAAAGGGGAACGGTAAAACCTTACAAAGCCTATTGCTGGGGATACTGGAAGCGATTGCTTCGGTCCCGATTGGGCGGCAAAAGCGGAAAAGGCAACCACGGGCGGTAAAACGAAGACCCAAGGCCTATCCATTACTCACGGTGCCAAGGTATGAGATTGTAGTATAACCAACTGTATTTAATAGATAACTTTGTTCAGGTAACAGTATTGGAGTCTGCCCCCATTAATTGCCCTTGCCTTCTTGGCACACCGACAACTAGCTTGAAATTTTCCGATTTCGAGATGATAGAAGTTACAGGTTAAGCCATTCAACAATTGGGGCAAATTCAGACATTACATCAATACAATCGTTAGGTGTATAAATTGCGAAATGTTTAAAATTTTTGTTTTTATGGATGCCGTATGTCTCTTCATGAAACCATTTTATCCAGCTTGAGTTTTCGACTAAAAATAAAGAAGATCTACCAGGATTATTTATTGAAGCTATAGTTTTAAGTAAATCGCCTTCGTCCGAGTTTTTATAAGAACGTGCAGAATCGAACTTAATCCGTAATATTGGAGAACGCTCATCTTCTCCTACCAATAATATTCGAAAACCTTCATAATCATCATGTATCCCTTCGCAATATAAAACGCGCGGTATATCTTTTAGAGGTTCCCAGTTTATGTATATATCGTTCATACTTATTGTTTGTTATAGCGAATCTTGATTCGACTTCTGCCGTCTTGAATTTCAATAGTCGGTCTCCCATCTGAGCTGGTTGGACGAATTATAACCGTTCTTCCGTCTGGAAGCGTACCGACACGTCCTATATCTGGAATATCTCGAACATCAGACAAATCCAAATTATCAAAATCATCATTTGCGGTGTCAAAATTGCCGTCTTTTTCTCTTTGATCTGTCGGGCCTCTTGTTTTTCAGCCCGCTTTAGTACCTGGGATGGGGCAACTTTTCTCCGTATCACTTGAGCTTTCATCATCTGAAGTTGAACAATAACCAGTAGCAATGCAACCAATAACACCGCCACCCAGCGCCTCCGCTGCTATACGAGCCGCATTTGGGAAAACAATTCTCGCAACGCCACTAAAGACAATTCTTATTGCGAGAGGATTCAAGCCTGATGGATCAATGGCATTAACTGGGTTGCCCCCAACATAAGCATAAATATTCGAATCCCCACCATCGAACTCTATCGGATCCTTAGCCGTCCATCGGCCGGTCTGGGCATCATAATCCCGTGCGCCAAATCGGACAAGCTGGGTGTCCGAATCGTACAGCCCGCCGGCGAAGCCGAAGGGCTGGAAGCCGGGGTTGCTGTCGTTGATGACTTTGCCCCAGACATCGTAGTTTATGGCCTGGGCGACGGTGTTATCGGCGATGTTAACGATCTGCCTTGGGCTGCCCAAATGGTCTGAGACGATGCGGTAGGTGGCGCCGCCTTTAATCAGGTAATCCGGTACGTTGCTTTTGCTGGCATAGATAAACCGGCTGACGACTAGGTTATTACCGTCCAGTTCGGCAAGCGGCCGTAAGCCGTCTTGATACAGCCAGCCTTGGGTTAGAACGCCGTTGACCTTTTTACCGATGCGCCGGTTCTGCCCGTCGGTCAGGTAGTCGATGACGGTGCTGTTGGCAAAGCTGACTTGTTTAAGGTTGCCCAGGACATCGTAGTCATAGCGGGTGAGCGTGCCGTTGACGGTCTTGGTTTTCAGCTCTCCGTTGGCGGTGTATTCGTAGCTGGCGTTGCGGTAATCCAGCAGCCTGTCCTGGTCGTCGTAGTGGGCGACGACCAGCCATTGAGAATGTTGCAGTTACAGAGTTCTTGTTATTCTATATTAATGCAAGACCAGACCCCTTGTTCTGGATTTAGTGTATCAATGGCTATACTCGGTGAGCTCAAAATTAGAGAAGGTAACCTCAAACCACACACCTCGATCAAATTGAACAGCATGTTTAAACAATCCTTTATCGAGCATAGTAAATTCGTGTGTTAATAAATCAATTGGTTTAAATGGCCAACGGTTTGGCAGCAACGAACAACTATAACCAGTAGCTCCACTATAATTCAGCCAAAGTTCTTTCTTATGCGTGGCTTGTAATAACCCAAGCCTAACATCCGTAACCATCATTTCACCAGCAAATGTTTTCTCAAAATTAATTGCCTTAAGCCAAGAATCATGTATTGTAAGATCTCCGCTTAATGTATATCTGGCTTTATCGGTAGCAAATTCCCGAATATTCTTTGGCATATTTGTCTTGATTCCATCTAAATATTCAAAATATTTATCGAAGCACGTTATACCAATTTCATTTTCATAAATATATTTAAATTCAATCATTGGCAGATATCCGCTGTAGGATTATATTGGCAACCACGCTCTGGACTTGGTGTGGCCATTATGTCAATAATAGGCCCTAAAGCACCAGTTAAGGCTTTGCCAAAAAATTTCTTCCATTTGTTACCGCTTATATCTGCAAATCCTTTTTTTGGAATTAATCCCATTCTGCGACCTAGGTCAATGGCGTTCCCTTTACATTGCGCTTCAACAGAATCAGGAATCCCTTCAGGCTTTCCTTGCAAACCATGTTTATTAAACCATCCATCTGGTCCATACAATCCGACCTCATTACCATTTGGGTCGAAAACATGTATTTCAAAGCTGGATTTTCCACCTATATCAAAAGTATCAATACCACCTTGGTAACCCTCACCTAAGTTTACATTTTTACGTAATCCATTTGGATCAATCCAATTCACCGGATCGTTTGCCACATATCCAAACAGATTAGTATCCCCACCATCAAACCGTATCGGATCCTTAGCCGTCCATCTGCCGGTCTGGGCATCATAATCCCGCGCTCCAAACCGGACAAGCTTGGTGTCCGGGTCGTACAGGCCGCCGGCGAAGCCGAAGGGTTGGAAACCGGGGTTGCTATCGTTGATGACTTTGCCCCAGACATCGTAGTCGATGGCTTGGGCGACGGTGTTATCGGCGATGTTAACGACCAGCCTTGGGCTCTGCCCAAGTGGTCTGAAATGATGCGGTAGGGCGAATTTTTTCTTGCAATACGGGGCCGACCATATATGACCCTAAGTTTTTTTCTTTATACGGACTTATTTTTCTGCCGGGAACTGCGGGTTATAGTAAAAATGATCAATCAATTCCTCAAGAATTTTCCCTTCGTCAGTAAGGTTATAACTTTCATCAAATCCAAATTTCGCTAGTTGTTCAGTAAAAACTTCTCTGAAGTCTTCCGCCGTGATAGGAGACAAACTCAATATTCCGCTTGAATTGGAATTCCATTTAAATATATCAAGTAATGTAAGTTGTGACTGAGTTAAAAAATTTGCAGATTTAAGATAACTGATCTCATTATCAGATAACTTAATATCTAATTGACTAGGGTTATGATTGTTCATGTTAGTTTGCTCCAGCTCTAGAAAGAGGATTGGTTGATACAACTTGACCTGTATTTGGATTAATAACAACACGAGCATCTTGTCCTTGATTTTGTAAGCGCCGGTGGAATGGCGCCCAAAGCGGTTGTCGGCGCAGTGATGCGCAAGTTAGTGCATTTGATTTATGGTGTGATCCATTCGAGAAAACCTTTTGATGCCAATTTCAGCAACAAAGGCCTTGCTTTGCAAGACGGTACCTGACTCTTTGATGTTATTAATTTTTCCAGAAGTCCTGTTCATTACAGGCATTCCTAGAGACAACATCATCTGGTTCAACAATTTCAAAGATTAAATTTTTATTCTTTCGTATGTTTATAGGTAATTTCAATGCCTTAGAAAATTTATCTTCCAAACCTGTAGATGCAAAAACAAATCCCAAAGTACTTGGCAATTGAATGTTTATACCGGTCTCAACTCCAAAAAAAGTTAATTCCTGACCGATTTCAAATGTAAATTCATGCTCTGTTTTGTCAAACCATGTACATATAAATTTTTGTTCAGTTTTCTTGACCATTCCTCGGTACACCTTTAATACTTCAATTTTTAAAATGCCAACAGGTAAATGACCATTATCTAAAATAAATCCGTTATCAATTTCTTTTTTCTCTAAAACCTTTCCAATAAAAATTGTGTCAGTATTCATTGCTGCACGGTTTATTAACTGCTGCGTTGTATGAATTACTGGCTTGGAAAAAGTGTTTGTTGATAACCAAAATAACAAAATCAAATTAACTATTTTCATTTTTTCATGTACTTATTATATTGATATTTATAATAATTTATTTGCTCTTTTGTTTGGTTAGGGTATTTATCTGAGAACTGATTAGGTGTTGGCATTGGGTTGCCAAATGACTTTCTTTCCAGCACATAAGCATCCGTTTCAGAATAATTTAATGGAGATGAATGAGAAACTTCGTGTTCTATTGTAGATGCAAGGGAGCCGCACTGATTTTTGTTAAAAGCATTTTTTAAATAAATTGTTGGATCGTTATTTGCTCCACAATAATCCAATCCTTGGTTTTGTGCTCGACAAATAAAAGTAGTCCTATCAAGAGCTTGAGAAAATTTATCGCCAATACCTTGTTGATCGGCAGCATCTTGTGCAGCAGCTACCGCCTTATCAATTTGTGCGCATTGAACGGCTGAACAATTCAAAATATCATATAAACCTAATGGGTCAATCAAGTTTACTGGATCATTTGTCACGTAGCCGTACAGGCTAGTGTCTCCGCCCGCGAACCGTATCGGATCCTTAGCCGTCCATCGGCCGGTCTGGGCATCATAATCCCGTGCGCCAAATCGGACAAGCTGGGTGTCCGGGTCGTACAGGCCGCCGGCGAAGCCGAAGGGCTGGAAGCCGGGGTTGCTGTCGCTGATGACTTTGCCCCAGACATCGTAGTCGATGGCTTGGGCGACGGTGTCGTCGGCTATGTTAACGATCAGCCTTGGGCTGCCCAAATGGTCTGAGACGATGCGGTAGGTGGCGCCGCCTTTGATCAGGTAATCCGGCACGTTGCTTTTGCTGGCATAGATAAACCGGCTGACCACTTGGTTGTGTCCGTCCAGTTCGGCAAGCGGCCGTAAGCCGTCTTGATACAGCCAGCCTTGAGTTAGTACACCGTTGACTTTTTTGCCGATACGCCGGTTCTGACCGTCGGTCAGGTAGTCGATGACGGTGCTGTTGGCAAAGCTGACCTGTTTAAGGTTGCCCAGGACATCGTAGTCGTAGCGGGTGATCGCACCGTTGACGGTTTTGGCTTTAAGTTCGCCGTTGACGCTGGTGCGGTTGCCGTGCCGTCTTGTTCGACTTTGACCAGGCGGCCTGCGCTGTCGTAGCTGTAGTTGTAGGTGTGGCTATTGCCGCCGGCGGTCTCGACCTTCTGGGTGATCCTGCTCTATCAATCGAGTTTGACCTCTTTGATTCATGTTTAAGGCTTGTTTTCCAGAATTTGCTCCTTAAACAATTTCTCTACATGCTTATTATGTTCTTTCAGCATTTTTTCTAAAACTTCATTCATAGGTCGACAAGTTTCCCATTCATACAAGTCATATCCTGAATCTAGATGATTTATGGCTTCTTTATCAAGCTTTCCAATGGCTGAATTGTTAAGCTCAATTTCACCTTCTTGATTTATATAGTAAATATTATTGTCATAATTTACTGCCATCCTTATGTCTTCAAAGAATTCCTCGCGATTTTTTTTGGTTGTTTTTCCTAATAAATTTTTAAAGTATTTATTTTTAATGACCATTTTCATCCCTTGAAAATCTTTTTTTGTGATAGGTAAGATAGTCTGTGTATTGAACAACTTAAAATAAACAATAGAGCTATCAGGCATTTCACAAGCATACGCTTTGAAAACAAGTCCAAAGTATATAAAACAGATAATAATTAGACGTATCATAATTTTTATGGATAAGTTGTCCTGTTCGGATAGTTTAGTTCTTGCCGAATTGGATTTTCGTTAGCATTAACATTGTCCATTCTTCCCTGACCTGTATCACCAATTTCAGTCGCCGCATGGCCCAACTCATGACCTAGAAGTATTGTTGTCGCCGCCGCTTGCGGTCCTTTTTCTGTGTTTAAAATAGGACGATAGCTTGGATCGACAACAATTGTCTTAAAATAGGGAGAATATGTTGCCCTATCACCTATAAGGGCGGGATTGTCTGATTTGTTTGTTATCGTATATTTGTCGGCGGAATTTTCTAATTTCTCACAAAGTTCTTTGCCTTTATTTGTACTTCTAACTTTTTTGTATGCTTTTTTCAATCTAGATATTTCTTTGTCTGGTCCTTCATAGACAACATATAACCCAAACGGATCAATGAAGTTAACCGGATTCCCCCCGACATAAGCATAAATATTCGAATCCCCACCATCAAACTCAATCGGATCCTTGGCCGTCCATCGGCCGGTCTGGGCATCATAATCCCGTGCGCCGAAGCGGACAAGCTTGGTGTCCGGGTCGTACAGGCCGCCGGCAAAGCCGAAGGGCTGGAAGCCGGGGTTGCTGTCGCTGATGACTTTGCCCCAGACGTCGTAGTCGATGGCTTGGGCGACGGTGTCGTCGGCTATGTTAACGATCAGCCTTGGGCTGCCCAAATGGTCTGAGACGATGCGGTAGGTGGCGCCGCCTTTAATCAGGTAATCCGGCACGTTGCTTTTGCTGGCATATATAAAGCGGCTGACGACTAGGTTATTACCGTCCAGTTCGGCAAGCGGCCGTAAGCCGTCTTGATACAACCAGCCTTGGGTTAGAACGCCGTTGACTTTTTTACCGATACGCCGGTTCTGCCCGTCGGTCAGGTAGTCGATGACGGTGCTGTTGGCAAAGCTGACCTGTTTAAGGTTGCCCAGGACATCGTAGTCATAGCGGGTGAGCGTGCCGTTGACGGTCTTGGTTTTCAGCTCGCCGTTGGCGGTGTATTCGTAGCTGGCGTTGCGGTAATCCAGCAGCCTGTCCTGGTCGTCGTAGTGGGCGATAACCGCACCGTTGACGGTGGTGCGGTTGCCGTTGTCGTCATAGCCGTAGCGGGCGGTAGCCGTGCCGTCTTGTTCGACTTTAACTAGACGGCCTGCGCTGTCGTAGCTGTAGTCGTAGGTGTGGCTATTGCCGCCGGCGGTCTCGACCTTCTGGGTGATCCTGCCCAGTTTGTCTCGGGTATAGGCGGTTTTGTATAACTCGCTGGTGGCGTACTGGGCCTGATAATTGGTGACTTCGCCAAAGCTGTTATAGCGGTAGTTGTCGGTCAGGCTGTCTAGTGCTGTGCCGGTCAGCAGGCCGTTGTGGGCGTCGTAGGCCAATGCCAGGTTTCCGGCCTGGGTCAGCAGTTGGTCTTTGTCGTATTGGAAGGCGACCGGCTCTGTGCCGTTGACTTTCTGTTCGGTGATGTTGAAGTCGGCATTGTAGCTACGACTGACGCTTCCGGTGACGGTTCCGCTCCAGGTGATGTCCTTAAGCAAGGGTCCGTCGTAGCCATAAACCAATTGGTTGTTGTCCGGCGCAATAACAGTGCTGAGTTTGCCGGTGGTGGGTGAGTATTGGTAATTGTAGGTGCCGGTCGGCAACACCAGGCTGGCAAGCTTGCCGGAAGCTGGGTTATAGGTTAACCACAGCACTTGCCCGTCGGGGCGGGTGATTTGGATCAACTGTTTGTCTTTGTTGTATTCGTACAGGGTCTGGCTGTTGCCTAATCCCGCCGTGGGCGGCAGGTAGTCTTGCGTGAGGTCAACCTGTGTGTGGCGGTAAACATGCGGCGGCCTGCCCGGCGGCGTGATGCTTTGCAGGTTGCCGTTCAGGTCGTAGATTTCCTGGTTGCGTCAATTTCGAAGCGTTTCCAACGCTTCGGATGAAAACCTGCTAATTTTTGAATCTAAGCTTGAAGAAGCAATTTCCAAAAGGTTTGGATAATGCCTAAATAACCGTTTTGCAGCTATTGCACCATATACTCTATTAAGAGGCTCTGGATTTTTGAGCATTGATATTATATCAGCTTCACTAATAGAGTTTCCTCTAAGTAACACAGACAATCCATGCTCATGCTGCTTGCTAAAGGGGCTAAGCGTATAGCTTAATTTAAATCCAGCCTCTAGCTGTGATAGAACAGCATTAGAAATTAAACGCATTGCTAATCTACATATTGAGTTGTCGTTACTTTCTAGTCCTTTAACTACAAAAATAAATTTTTCTACATCAGTCCCAGTAGAACAGACCATAACGCTTTCTAACGCACCCCATTGAATTTTCTTGTCTGGATCATTAATTAACGGTATAACTTCTTGAATCAAGCATTTAGCTTTATCTCCAAGCTCAGATGCCACGAATACCGCAGTTCCGCGAACATTTCCGCTACTATGACTCAAAAGCGGTTTTAGCGTAGCTAACGGTAAGCCATGAAAATATTCTTGCAGCAATTTATAAGCTTTACCCTGTTTATAAAATTTGTCAGGGTTAGCTAGTAATTCACTAATTAGCTTTTCACCAGAAGACTCTATATTATTCATGATCCACTTAAATGCTTTTCTATTGCTTTAATAAGCTCTTGTTCAGCACCCTCACGTTGGCCGTGATTACGATCTCGACCCATTTCGGTAGTTTTTCGAATGTGTTCTTTTACGCTCTGTTTTAATTCATTTTTAAGATTTTCTAAATCATCTTTGTCATATTTTTCAAGGTCTTTAGGATGAGGCAATTCACCATGAACTTTTCCAGTGCTATCGAGTGCTGGAAGTTCTGGTGGTGCTTCATTAAACATTATATCAATTGTTTCATAGCAAGCTTGAAAAAACTTGCCAATCTCTTTGCTAAGACTAGGATAGCTTTCATCTGTTGTTCCTGGCGTTGGAAATACTGGAATGGGGATAGGAACTCCACTTTGCCCGCTTACTGATTCAAGTCCAAGCGGATCAATGGAATTCACCGGATCGTTTGCCACGTATCCAAACAGATTAGTATCCCCACCATCAAACTCAATCGGATCCTTGGCCGTCCATCTGCCGGTCTGGGCATCATAATCCCGTGCGCCAAATCGGACAAGCTTGGTGTCCGGGTCGTACAGGCCGCCGGCGAAGCCGAAGGGCTGGAAGCCGGGGTTGCTGTCGTTGATGACTTTGCCCCAGACGTCGTAGTCGATAGCCTGGGCGACGGTGTCGTCGGCTATGTTAACGACCAGCCTGGGGCTGCCCAAGTGGTCTGAAATGATGCGGTAGGGCGAATTTTTTCTTGCAATACGGGGCCGACCATATATGACCCTAAGTTTTTTTCTTTATACGGACTTATTTTTCTGCCGGGAACTGCGGGTTATAGTAAAAATGATCAATCAATTCCTCAAGAATTTTCCCTTCGTCAGTAAGGTTATAACTTTCATCAAATCCAAATTTCGCTAGTTGTTCAGTAAAAGCTTCTCTGAAGTCTTCCGCCGCCATAGGAGACAAGTTCAATATTCCGTTTGAATTGGAATTCCATTTAAATGTATCAAGTAATTCAAGTTGTAACGGTGCTAAAAAATTTGCAGATTTAAGATAACTAATCTCATCATCAGATAACTTAATGGCTAATTGACTAAGGCTATGATTGGTCATATTAATTTGCTCCCGCTCCAGAAAGAGGATTGGTTGATACAACTTGCCCAGTATTTGGATTAATAACAACACGAGCATCTTGTCCTTGATAAACTCTATATGGACGCCCTTGGGTATCCACTCCATCCTTAATCTTTGTAGGATTTTTTACTGCATCAAGAAACGCATCTGGCTTTGTTCCTGCTCGTTTACCTCCATCTCCAATAACCCTGTTTATTCCATGCTTTGTGAATCCAAGGATCTCGGTTCCATCTTTTGCAAGGATTTTACCTGCTTTGGCTGCTACACCTAACTCTGGGCAATATAGCGTGGATACTGCGTCAGCCGCTGCCGCCGCTCCTACTGGTCCAGCCATTGGGCTTAGTGGACCGGTTGTGGGCGTACCTTCCGGCGGTGGTCGCATGCCTGTTGCGCATTCCTCGCGCATGCCATTGACCGCACAGATATCTAATCCTTGGGGATCAATGAAGTTAACCGGATCGTTCGCCACGTAACCAAACAGGTTAGTATCCCCACCATCGAACTCTATCGGATCCTTAGCCGTCCATCTGCCGGTCTGGGCATCATAATCCCGTGCGCCAAATCGGACAAGCTGGGTGTCCGGGTCGTACAGGCCGCCGGCGAAGCCGAAGGGCTGGAAGCCGGGGTTGCTGTCGCTGATGACTTTGCCCCAGACATCGTAGTCGATGGCTTGGGCGACGGTGTCGTCGGCTATGTTAACGATCAGCCTTGGGCTGCCCAAATGGTCTGAGACGATGCGGTAGGTGGCGCCGCCTTTGATCAGGTAATCCGGCACGTTGCTTTTGCTGGCATAGATAAACCGGCTGACGACTAGGTTATTACCGTCCAGTTCGGCAAGCGGCCGTAAGCCGTCTTGATACAGCCAGCCTTGAGTTAGTACACCGTTGACTTTTTTACCGATGCGCCGGTTCTGCCCGTCGGTCAGGTAGTCGATGACGGTGCTGTTGGCAAAGCTGACCTGTTTAAGGTTGCCCAGGACATCGTAGTCGTAGCGGGTGAGCGTGCCGTTGACGGTTTTGGTTTTCAGCTCGCCGTTGGCGGTGTATTCGTAGCTGGCGTTGCGGTAATCCAGCAACCTGTCCTGGTCGTCGTAGTGGGCGATAACCGCACCGTTGACGCTGGTGCGGTTGCCGTTGTCGTCATAGCCGTAGCGGGCGGTAGCCGTAATCTAAGGGGTCAGACTCGAATGGCACTTACTTAATCAATAAGAAGATGACTTAGAAGAGAAAAAGCTGGCGAAGTGGTACGCTTAAGCCGCCAAACCACCGCGACCATCAGGAGTGCCAGCGCCCATGTCTATTGCCCGTTCT
>JBAZVT010000032.1:0-10029 GCA_041660745.1 Minisyncoccota bacterium
TGAAATATATTGAGGAGCAGGATGACGACTCCGACAAGCGTGGTGATGATTTCACCATACTCGACTTGTAACTAATGACTTTAGTCTTATCCAAAGCTACCGGCCTTCCAGCCGGTAGTAGTTTACTCTACACTTTCCAAATCAACAACTCTCCTTAATTCATCTATAGAAGTGGTGCCTTTGAGGATTTTTAGCACTCCATCTTGGCGGAGAGAAAGAATATTCTGAGGTTCCGCAGCCTTGCGAATTTCTCGTTCACTCGGATTATTCATAATTGCCTTTTCAACATTTTCATCGGCGAGGATAGCTTCAAAAATACCTACGCGTCCTTTGTATCCAGTGTTGTTACAGGCTGTGCATCCTTTTGCGTTCCATGCACTGTCAGTGGAGACCCCTTCCAAGTATGTTCTGTCTTTGATCCCCGCGACAATCGCATCAATCATAGTTTTTTCTGCATCAGTAAGTGGTTTTTTCTCTCTGCACTCCAAACACAACTTACGAACCAAACGTTGTGCCATTGAAATATTAACGGCAGAGGTAATAACTTTTGGATTGATTCCAAGATCTAGGAGACGGGGGAAGGTACCAGCAGCATTGTTGGTGTGAAGTGTTGAAAATACCAAGTGGCCCGTCAAAGCTGCATTGATAGCGGTTGTTGCTGTTTCGTTATCGCGGATTTCACCAACCATAATAACATCGGGGTCTTGTCGGAGGACAGCACGCAATCCTTCTGCAAATGTGTATCCGTCACTTCCACCACCCGACGAAACCATATCTTGTTTACGAGCGTCTACTTGTGTTTGAACGATACCCGAGAGGTGATATTCAACAGGGTTTTCAATCGTAATGATTTTTATATCCGGTGTGTAAATTCTCTTAAGGAATGAATAGAGTGTGGTTGTTTTTCCAGAACCAGTCGGGCCGGTTGTGAGGATAATGCCGTTTGGTTTGGAGATCTCATGTTCCAATATTTTGAAGAGACGAGGATCGATACCCATATCTTCAAGCGCCACGTTGATTGATTTTGGATTCAAGACGCGCATAACAAACGAGTCGCTATATGCTCCAGGTAATACAGAAACACGAATTTGGATCTCTGATTCTTGAAGTTTAATACTAAAACGTCCGTCCTGGGCAATGCCGCGTAGGTTTATCTTCATGCCAGAAAGTAATTTCAAACGCGAGACAAGCAGTTCATATGTTTCGGAATCAAACTGCATGATTTCTACCAATACGCCGTCCAAACGATAACGGAGTCGCACAAAAGTTTCTTCAGGTTCAAGGTGAATATCAGAGGATTTTGTTGAGAGAGCTCCTGCAAGAATGATTTCGAGTATTTTTGAAATACGATGGGTCTTCTTCAGCGCAAGGGTGTCCTGAACAAGTTTTTTGATATCATTAATATTAGAAACATTTTTTAGAACTTCATTGATTTCATCGCTAGAAATATCGAGAGCTCCACCTGTGGTTTCCAAGGAGAACGAGAGATCTTTGTAACGAGCCCAGACTTTTTCGAGACTGGTGGTGGATGCCATGAAAGGTAGCACTATGTACCCGCGCTCTTGTATGTGGCTCACGGTTGCTTGGGTTGCAGGATTTTCTGGTGCAACCATTGCGATACTCACTTTTTTGTTAGCAACGTTAAATAATGCAACGTGAGAAGTGCGACATTCTTCTTCGGTGATGATGCGTAGTGCGTCACTAGAAACAGGTGAGATGGTGAGGTCAATATATTCAATCCCATATTTTTGAGAAAGTATTTTTGCGAGCTCCTCTTCTTCGTGTTTGCGGTAATCGTCGAGCTGTTTCTTTTGTTTTTCTTCGTCAAAAGTTACCATGATTGATATATTGTAACATTAGTTACACTTATGTATAAGGGGATAATATGAGCATGTGCGAATTGAGTGTGGGGGAGAAAATAACAGATGTTTGTGAGCTCTGTCTAATTGCTAAATACTGCTATAATAAGAAACATGATAATACAGAGCATTAGTGATTCACAAACTGAGAGTATTGCAGCGGATTTTGTTTTGTCTCTCCTAAAAAAGATAAAAGAAAATCCTACAAAAGGAGCATATGTAGTGGGGCTTCAGGGGGAACTAGGTGCTGGGAAAACAGCTTTTACAAAAGGTGTTGCTCGCGCATTTGGTCTGAGTGATACCGTCACGAGTCCTACATTTGTTATTGAAAAAATATATTCTCTCCCAGAAACCGTATTTGGAGCGGTAAATCCTTTTAAAAAACTTATTCATATAGATGCGTATAGGTTGGATGGCGGCGTAGAGATTGAACATTTGGGCTGGAAAGAAATTTCAGAAGATCCCACAAACCTTATTTTGATAGAATGGCCGGAGCAAGTAAAAGATGCTGTTTCTCCGACAGAGATACTTCTCTTCTCTTTTGTTGATGATGTGACCAGGAAAATAGAGCTGGAGGACTACAGAGGTTAGGCTTTCATGGTGTATGAATATTCTTAAATTTACAAAATAGCACTATGGCTGAAACAAAACAAAAAATTCTCGTTCTTCTAGATACCCATGCCATCTTGCATCGTGCGTATCATGCATTGCCGGAATTCGCGACAAGTAAAGGCGAGCCTACGGGCGCGCTTTATGGTCTTGCAACAATGCTTTTGAAAATTATTGCTGATCTCAAACCGGATTATATTGTCGCATGCTACGACTTACCTCAACCTACATATCGTCATGAGGTATATGAAGCCTATAAATCAGGTCGCAAGAAGGCGGATGATGAGCTGGTTGTCCAAATAAAACGCTCCAGTGAAATTTTTGATGCATTTGGTATACCTCGATATTCGCTCGCCGGTTTCGAGGCTGACGACATGCTCGGTTCTATTACAGAGCAGATGAAAAAAGATCCAAGTATCAGAATCATTATTGCTTCTGGTGATATGGATACGTTGCAGTTGGTGGAGCAGGGACGTGTATTGGTCTATACTTTGAAAAAAGGAATCAGTGACACAATTCTGTATGACGAAAAAGGTGTTAAAGAACGTTTCGGTTTTGGTCCATTACTTATTCCAGATTATAAAGGCTTGCGTGGTGATCCATCTGATAACATCATTGGTATTTCTGGTATTGGTGAAAAAACAGCAACAGAACTCATTACACAGTTTGGCACATTAGAAGAAATCTATAAAAAACTTAAGAAAGACAAAGAAGCTTTTTTGAAGGCGGGTATAAAAGAACGCATGGTGAAATTGCTTGAAGAGGGTGAGGAAGAAGCTTTGTTTAGTAAAATGCTCGCAACAATCCGCAGAGATGCACCGATTGAATTTCATGTTCCCGAAAAGAATTGGAAGGAAGCGGTTGATTTTGAAAAAACAGATGCGCTATTTAAGACACTTGAGTTTCGAACACTGGGCGCACGAGTGCGAAGCGCGGTGCACGGTGTGAGTGGGGGAGAGGGGGAAAATAATTCCGCGCCCGCGGCGGGCGCGGAACCTGTTGTCGAGGTAGTTGACCCTCTCGAAATCAAGAAGATTGCACTTGCTCTGTGGGTTATTGACTCCAATCGTACGGACCCTACTCAGGAAGATATTATGTCGTACACTGGTGCGGGTAATTTCACTGAGGCTCGAGAAATGATTTTTGCAGAATTAAAAAAGCGCGCAGGAGAGAGTGTGTACAACACCATAGAGCTCCCGCTTATCCCTGTTGTCGAAAGTATGGAAGCTCGTGGGGTGAAAATTGATGCAGAATATTTGAAAGAGCTTTCTAAAAAATATCATGTTGTGCTTGCGGGACTTGAACAAAATATTTGGAAGCAAGCCGGTCAAGAATTTAATATTAACTCCCCAAAACAGCTTGGTGAGATTTTGTTTGAGAAGATGGGTCTTAAGCCTCTCACAAAACATATTAAAAAAACTGCTGGTGGGAAGCAGTCTACAAAAGAATCTGAACTTGAAAAGCTTCGTGAAGTACATCCCATTATTGATGAGATTCTTCAGTACCGTGAGTTTCAAAAATTGTTATCTACCTATATAGACACGATTCCTGAAAAGCTTGTTGATGGCCGTCTACATGCTAGGTTTATACAAGCGGGCACTACCACGGGCCGTATGGCGTCTTCAGAGCCTAATCTACAGAACATTCCTATTAGAAGTGAATTGGGGAGGGCAATCCGTAAGGCGTTCGTTGCCGAAAAAGGTTTCAAACTCGTAGCTTTTGATTATTCTCAAATAGAACTTCGCATTGCGGCATTTCTTTCCGAGGATAAAGACTTTTTAGAAATTTTCCGCGAGGGGAGAGATGTGCATACAGAGGTTGCTGCAAAAGTGTTTAATATTCCCGCAGGAGAAGTTACTTCAGATCAGCGTTCAAAAGCAAAGACTATTAATTTTGGAATTCTCTACGGTATGGGAATTACTTCGTTACAACAAAATCTAAAAACGACCCGCGCAGAGGCGCAGAAGTTTTATGACGATTATTTTGCAGCATTTCCAACGCTTGCCCAGTACATGGATAATGTAAAAGGAATGGCACAACACTTGGGCTATACAGAAACATTGTTTGGTCGCCGACGATATTTTGAAGGATTGAAGTCTCATATACCGTTTATCAAAGCTGCGGCAGAACGCACGGCTATCAACGCTCCAATCCAAGGAACAGAGGCAGATATTGTTAAGATTGCCATGGCGCGTATTTTTGATTATATTCGTGCAGAAAAGTTAGAAGAAAAAGTATATCCAATATTACAGGTCCATGACGAACTTGTGTATGAAGTAGAAGAAAAAACCGTTGCAAAAGTTTTGAAAGATATTAAAAAGATAATGGAGTCAGTAGTAACCTCCGAGCAGTCTAAAGGCGTTGTGTGTGTTGCAGAAGCTGCAGTGGGGGATACGTGGGAGGGGATGGAAGACCAAAGTTAAAAAATGATTTATATACTTCACGGAAACAATACAGAAAAGGCGCGAGAAAAATCACATGCGATTGTGGATTCTTTACGTACAAAGCGTCCCGACGCAAGCTTTTTTTCAGTGAATGCAGATACGTGGAACACGATAGCTCTCGATGAACTCATTGGAGGACAGGGTCTTTTTGCACAGAAATATATTATTTTCTTTGACAATATTTCAGAAAATGCAGATGCAAAAGAATTGATCGGAGAGAGAACAAAAGAAATAGCTGAATCAGATAATATTTTTATTTTCCTCGAAAAAAAGTTAGATAAAGTATTTGCTGCTTTGGAGAAAAAAGCGGAGAAGTCGCAAGAGTTTTCTCGTCCAGAAGGAAAGAAAGAATTTGGCGGTGGTATGTTTGCGCTTGCTGATGCCTTGGGTATGAGAGATAAAAAACATCTGTGGATTCTTTTTGATGATGCACGTCGCAAGGATACTGAATGGGAAGAAATGCATGGAATATTTTGGTGGCAGGTAAAGTCTATGATACTCGCAAGTAAGACTGCGTCTGCTGAAGAGGCTGGATTGAAGCCTTTTGTGTATAAAAAGTCTCTTGGCTTTGCAAAGAATTTTAAACCTGCGGAATTAGAAAAGATGTCTCATAATCTCGTCACCATGTATCACCAGGCTCATCGGGGGGTGGTTGATTTTGGAAGTGAGTTGGAGAGGTGGGTGTTGGTGGTGTAAAAAGAAAAACTTCGGGATTTGAGCGGACCTTGTCGTCGCTTATAATTTCTCGGTTGGACCGCGAGTACGCTTATCGAAACTTACAGTTTCAGTACGCCTGTTCTGTTTTTGTTTCACGAAGATACCGCTCACGGGTACCACCTACTGTAGTCGCTCACAAAAATCTATCACAGGTCTTCGATTCCAACACGTAAGCTTCCCCGAAGCTTACTCGAGCGGACAAAAAAACATCCCCATAAAAGGGATGTTTTTTTATTTGTCCGCTCGGTTGGAATCGAACCAACGACCCTCTGCTTAAAAGGCAGGTGCTCTACCGACTGAGCTACGAGCGGATGTATGGAAGTAATTTATAGCATAAAATCAATAAAAATCAAAGTGAGTTTTGTAAAATATGTTTTTCTGTATTAGTATCACCTTATGCAAAAGACGCGAGAAGTCTACATAATCCTCCCCGATATCCGAAGTGCTCATAATGTTGGCTCTGTTTTTCGTACTGCGGATGCAACGGGAGTGTCAAAAATATTCTTGTGCGGATGCACGCCGACACCTCTTGACCACTTCGGCCGACCACGAAAGGATATCGCAAAAGTAGCTCTGGGCGCAGAAAAAACGATTGAGTGGGAATATGTAAAATCCACAGCAATAGTTCTCAGAAAGTTAAAAAAAGAAGGTGTGCAGATTGTTGCTATTGAACAAGCAGATAATTCTGTTGATTATAAAAAAGTGAAGCCGCAATTTCCTGTAGCAATTATGTTTGGAAATGAGGTAGAAGGAGTGTCTAAAAAACTTTTAAAACAAGCGGATGTAATCGCAGAAATTCCCATGAAAGGGGAGAAGGAGTCGCTTAATATTTCTGTGTCTGCAGGGATAGCACTATTCAGAATATTGGGGATTTAAGAACCAAGAATTTCTGGATTGCTTCGTTTCATCGCTCTCGGGTGTCACCCACTGAAGCCACTCGCAAAGACGGACGGCACACTTTGTGTGCCGTCCGTCTTTGTTGCTAAAGGCTGGTTAGTAAGAGTATGAAATTCGATATTTACTGACTGTTTTCCCGATAGTATCTAGAAGCTTTATTTCTTCGCGGCTGTCTTTCCAAAGAGATTTATTTCTTCCCGCAAAAAGACGCCATTCATTTTCATAGAAGTCTGAATCAGAAGAATGTTTATAGAAGCACCCGTTATAGTTAATATTTTTGCTAAGGAAACTTCTGCATGCTTGAGACAGGTCGTTGTAGTTGTTTCTGTAGGGTCGTCGGCACGACGATAGAGTTTGTATATATTCCATACATTCGTCATTTTCTAGACTTGTTGGTGCTAGGTAGAAACCTTCGTCACGAGGAGCAGGACAGGAAGTTTTCATAGAAGGGATAAAAGTGACATCCTCGGTGAAATATCCAAGACATTTGTTAATGCGGAATGAGTAAAGGATGGGAGAACCACCGGTCGCGATAATCGCTTTGTCTCCTGGTTTAAGTACTACATGAGAAGCTGTGTTGCGGTAGCTTCCCGGCTGGTATGTCTCCACTGCAGTACCGACAATGATTGACTTGCCTGTGGTGTTTATAAGCTTCCATCCTGTTATATCTATTGGGTTTTTGTTATTTTTATTTGCAGTGAGGGTTATGTATTCACGTTTTGGATCTGTAGAACTTGCTCCGCTCACACTACTAATCATAATCATATCTTTAAAAACAGAAGATTCTTGAGCTTCTTGTAATTCTGCAATGCCTTCCGAAATAGTTTCTATTTTTTCTTGGATGGTCGTTTCTTTCTTAATGGAAGTGCGTGAGGAGTTGCTTGATTGTATTGTCACGGGTGATGTGACAGAAGGGAATGATATAAAGTTTTTGTTTTTATATGCGGCAAGAGAAAAAATAATAAGAACTATGACAACAAGAATGAGAAGAAATTCGTCTTTTGACATGGGATATATTTTAAAACAGTTTTTTAGAGCTTTTGGTGAATGGGACAGAAGTGTGCACTCCTGCCACCAATAATCATCCTCTCTATAATACCGTAACAATTCTTTTTTGGGCAGGGGAGGCCGGTGCGTCTGTAGGCTTTGTGTGAGTCTTGGTAGGAACCTTTTTCTCCTAAGGGGTTTCTGTAATCTGACATGGAATCACCACCTTTTTTAATAGATGCAGTCAGGATCGATTTCATTGCAGATACAATATGTCCTGCGTCAGAGACAGAAATATTTTTTGTTGGTCTCAAAGGATGAATTTCTGCTTGCCAGAGTATTTCGTCAGAATAAATATTACCAATTCCCGCGATGAGGTTTTGATCCATAAGCGCTTGTTTGATAGGGGCGTTTGGCCTTTTTTGCAGTTGCTTTAAGAGTGAATTAGCCGTCATATTCCCATCAAGTGGGTGAGATCCAAGATCACGCAATTCTTTCATGTCCGGGACATCTTTCGTGTGTATGTAGGCAACTTTTGCAAATTTGCGCATATCAGAAAGTGCGAGATGTGTCCCATCAGAAAAAATGAAGAGGAGGCGAATGAAGCGATTAAAGGAATTCTGTAGTGGACCATCATCTGCAGCTACCCATATTTCTTTTGAAGTTTTTCTTTCTGATGTATTAGTTTTTCTGTAATGTCCAAAAAGAAAGTGTCCAGTCATTTTCATATGAACCCAGATACTTATACCGCTCGAGAGATTTATAAGAATATTTTTTCCTTGTTGTTCTACGTGTAGGATTTTTGCTCCGGTAATTGCTCGGTTAAATTTTTTGAAATAGGCAGGGTCTTTAATAGTATTGCGCCCATTTTTCGCGTGTGAATTATACGAAGTCCACACGCCTTGAATTGTGCGTCCAAGAATAAGTTGGTTGAGATATGAGACTGTTGTATATACTTCGGGAAGTTCAGGCATGTTATGATACTAACATAATGTGTAGAAATGTGTTTTTGCTTTTTTTGTTCATTATCACAGCAAGTTCTTTTGCTTTTCACGTTGAGGCCGGGCCCTTTTTTGTACCCACATCCGATGCTCTAGGGCTTATAGGGAAGTTCTCTTCTTTCTCAGAGACGGCACGACCAGTGAGGATTCTTGTTGTCCCGGGCCATGATGATGTGTATCGCGGCGCACAGTTTAAAGATCTTTTAGAGTCAGATTTGAATTTAAATCTTGCGTTAAAAATCACGGAAAAACTTTCTCAGATTCCAGGGATCACGGCCACAACATCCCGGACGAGCTTGGGGTATCGAGGCGACCTGTCTCAGTTCATGTTGGCCACAAAAGACACTGTACTTTCTCGGGTTAAAAAACAAAAAAGTTTATTTGGTCTGTTGGCTGAAGCTGGTTTGATTGAGCCTCTCGCCGATGATCTCCATGCAGAAGCTGGTACTGAAGTTGCCGAGCGTCTCTATAGCACAAATGAATGGATAAACAAGGAAGGCTACGATATTGTCTTGCATGTTCATTTCAATGACTATGCTTCTCACAAATCAGGAACGAAAGGAAAATATACTGGAATATCCGTATATTATCCAGATGTGCAGTATGGTAATGGTCTATCAAGTAAGTTTCTTGCGAAGCCACTATATAGTCATTTACGAAAGTTATATGCGCAGAGTGATTTTCCAAAGGAAAATGTAGGACTGATTGAAGATCAGTCTCTCATAGCCCTTGGTTCAAACAACACTCTTAACGCGGCTTCTGTCCTTGTTGAGTATGGATATATATACGAATCTCAATTTTCTAATCCAGAAATTAGAAACGGGGTATTTGAAGCTTTATCTACTGAGACTTGCAAAGGCTTTGTTGAGTTTTTTGCACCTGCTCGGAAAGAGTTATTTATACGGTGTGGAAGTGTACTTTCTTCATTGCCAAAAAGTTCTGTAAAAAAAGGAGATTTGTCCGCGGACGTGTTTAGCGTTCAGAGAGCATTAACAGAGCTTGGCTTTATTCCCGCAAGAGGATATACGCAAAGATCGTGTACGGTAAACGGAAAATTCGGCCCATGCACAGAACTCGCCGTGAAAACTTTTCAAAAGAAATACAAAATACCCTCCACAGGAGTGGTGGGGAATCTTACTATAGCAAAGTTACGGAGTCTGCTTGTAAATTAAACTTGGTTCCAATTGTTTTTTACTTTAAAAAGAGTAATCTAGAGATAGAGGTAAACTATAAAAGAAAGGAGCACCTCATGTCTGTTGAAGTTCTCGAGTCTATTGACGTCAATGCAACAAAAGTCAAAGGGGCTCTTCGAGAGGAGCGACTTCGGAGGCTTATCCGCCGAGGTAGTGGGCATGCTTGGGACGTCGAAGTCAGGCGGTTGTCTGAGGAGCTCAGTATTCCCACTGAAGAAGTTCGGGTCTAATACAAATAAATAGTTGCTAATCTTCTCCTCCAAGTATCTCTTCAATCATTTTGTAACGTCTGTCTCTTCGTAGTCCATGATGAATTTTAACT
>JBAZVT010000033.1:0-9659 GCA_041660745.1 Minisyncoccota bacterium
TGGAGTATGTCCCTTGTACACCATCTGTGCTGCGTCTCGACGCACCTTTGGTATGTTTGGATTACTTGTATATGGCATAGCTTTTCTATATTACCTTAGTTGCGTCCAAGCTATTGAACCATTACGCAAAGATAGACAACAAAAGAAAACGTGTCATACCGGATGAAGTCAAAAACTTCATTCTCACAGAACGTGAATGGGATCCGCAACTTTCCAAAGACAAACTAGCTCAACTCATGAAAGATGATCATGTTGCCAATCTCTCTGCTTCCACAGTTGGACGAATGCTTGATGATATGAAGAAGAAAGGTTTGCTACCTAAAAATACAAAACTTTCATATCATGCCAAAACAGACAGATTGTTTGAAAAGACCGTGATTAAACGCAAGAAACTACGTTCTAAAGGTCACAAAGAAGGATTGGTGAAAGCAGATTCAATTGTTAGATTCCACAACGGGATCAGACGATATCTCGTCACCGCCATCGATATTGATGGCAAGTTTGCTTTCGCACATGTGTACAAAAACCATTCTTCTGATTCAGCCTCAGATTTTATGAAGAAATTTAAAATAGTTGCACCAATATCTCTCACTCATGTGCAGACCGACAATGGTAGTGAGTTTGCCAAACATTTTGAACTACATTTGGAGAAAAATGGTATCGTCCACTTTCATACATACCCAAGATGTCCAAAACAAAACTCTGAGATCGAACGTTTCAATCGAACTCTTTCTGACGCGTTCATTAAAAGAAATATCCATCTCCTTTCATATGATATTGATGCATTTAATGACAAACTCATGGATTGGCTACTGTGGTACAACACCAGACGTCCTCACTGGTCGCTTGGTTTAATTTCTCCTTTGAGGTATATTTGCAATCAATTAACAGCCGAGAAGTCTCAAATGTGCTGGACTAGTACAATATTTTTTCTAACACAAAGAAAAATGTTATACTGTAATTCACCGCAATAGAGACTACTGTGCAATACCGAAATTTGCCATGTTCACCCCCTACAGCGCGACAGAAGCCACACGATGGCTCTGAAGTGAGAAGGTTTATCTTACTAAGAACAACATCAGCCGCTAGCATTACATCGCTAATAAAAAAAATGACCATGCAACAAAAATTACTTTTCTCTATTACAATAATGATTATTGTAATAATGGGAACATTTATGTTCCTGCAGAAAAAAATATCAATAAATCTGCATGAATTTCAACCTAGTACAACATCATCAAGCACCCCAAAAACAACGGTCAAATTTTCTTCAGTTACTCCAGGAGATTACACTTTTACCACTCTTCATGATGGACTAACCAGATTCTACAAAGTATACATCCCCCACTCATACTCACCTATCCAAAAAACACCCGTGGTAATATACCTTCACGGAGGAGGAGGTAACATGCAAGCAGCATATAAAGACGGCTTAACGACATATTCCGACAAATATGGGTTTATCTTACTAACCCCACAGGGTACCAGTAAAACAACAGGCCGCTACACATGGAACACTGGTGTGACAACTACCGATGGCGTCACCGAACAAGGAGTTGGTAATCCTAGCATTGATGACACTGGCTTTATCGCTAAAGCTATTTCAGAGATTGAACAACGCTACAATATTGATCCGATCCGCATCTATGCTACAGGACTATCAAATGGCGCGGCTATGGCCAATAGACTCGGCTGCAATCTTTCAGAAAAAATTGCAGCCATTGCACCTGTAGCAGGAGCACTAGAAGACGCATGCCACCCCACTCGACCAATTCCCGTAATGCTTATAAACGGAACCAATGACCTCTGCCATCCATATGAAGGTGGGCAAGCAGAATGTGCAAAAGGTATTCTTACATTTAAAATACACCACATACAGTCAGCACATGAAATAACACGTACATGGACTTCGTTAAATAAATGCTCTGCCACCACAACCATCACCTACCAAAAAGGCAATGCGACCTGTGTTACAAATCCCTCTTGTGCCGGTAACACAACCGTTTCTCTTTGTACTATCACTGGCATGGGCCATACATACCCCAGTGGCAATCAATACCTCCCTGCAAAATTTATCGGACCTGTTTCTTATGATATTTCTTTTGATCAGATATGGGATTTCTTTGACAATAAACATTCTCAATAAAAAATATTAACCCAGGGCACAGACTTTGGGACAATTAATGACGAAATAATCAAAGCTGTGGAAATAGCTCTTAACAATCACCAACGTAAACGCCTTAATTGACTGACACCATTAGAAGCTTTGAGTGGTGCACTTCGGAGTTGAATGTGCCCTTTAAAACATTTTCTTTTTTCTTTAAATATGCTACACTTTTTCGCGTATCAGTCTGTAACAATCCCTAAAACATTTTGTCGGACAAAATGTTCGGGTGATCAATTTGTTGCAAATTGATTTAACCGCCCGTAGCTCAGTTGGTAGAGCAGTTGCCTCTTAAGCAGATGGTCGTTGGTTCGACTCCAACCGGGCGGACAAATAAAAATATCCCTTTTATCAGGGATATTTTTATTTGTCCGCCCGAGGAAGCTTTGGGAAAGTTTCCGTGTTGGAGTCGAACGCCAGAATGACCTCCTCCCCGGCCTCCGCTCCGCTGCGACCGGTGTTTCCTGGGAATTAAAATTGAGTCGCGGGAGACTCAAACCGGGTACGACTCTTTGTCGAGAACATGAGATAAAAAAGTTATGGCCGACAAAGTTTGCAAGTAAAAAAACAAGAACATTGCTGATGTAAGCGAAAACTCCGACCGAATTATTTCTAACGACAAACAACTTTTGTATAGATTCAATAATTATGATAACCTAGTGCATTGATGCGCGGGTGGTGAAATGGCAGACACGCCAGCCTTAGGAGCTGGTGCCGCAAGGCATGGAGGTTCAAGTCCTCTCCCGCGCACAAAAACTTAAAGAAAATGTGACCAACATTTTCTTTTTTGTTTTTGCAGCGGGAGAGGACTTGAACGCCGGAGCAAGTTTTTTCAGAAGAAAAAACAGTGAGGCGGTGCCTAGACAAATTTTTGCGACGGTAAAAATTTAGTCGAAGGAAAGTCCTCTTCTTACAGAAGCCGTATACTTTTTGGATAATTCAGAAATTATCTCAAAAAGTCTTGCGAAGCTCCATGTATTCGCTTCTCACCCGCGCACAAAAAGAAAAGCTCCTCATTCAGGGAGCTTTTCTTTTTGTGCGCGGAGGAAGTGCTGGGAGCACTTCCGAGAGAGGACTTGAAGCCCGATTGAGATTATCTTAAGTTTCTTAACGCAAAGAAAATCCAATTGGGGTACCGACCCTGTAAGGGTCAAGTCTCTCCCGGGAAAGTACTTGAAAAGGTTCTCCCATATTTTTGAGGATTTCTGAATCCGAAAAAATGGGAAACCTGCACAGCTCCTGTAAGAAGAAAATCCTCTCCCGCTCCGGGAGAGCTTTTGTGAGGACTTGAAGACCTCTGATAATTTTCTGAAGTTTTTAACGAACAGAAAATAGAAGAGGTGTACAGGTTCTGTAAGAACCAAGACTCCTCTCCCGTCGCGCCTTGGGAAAATTCCCCAGATAACCAAAAACTCCCCCAACTTAGCCCTTTTATGCAACCCACTCTCCCTTTTCCAATTTTTAGTTGACAATTATAATAAAGTAGTATATAATATAAAAAGATGTAAGGGTTACAAAACAAACACGCTCGAAAGAGCACAACACGGAAGGCGGATACGGACATGACGAAAGCACAGAAAGAGCAGTGGACAACGTATGTTGTTCTTGGTTCGATTCTCATATTCCTCCCAGAGATCGTCTGGGGGGTCATAGGCTGGGGCTCCTTTTGGGGTTCCGCATATGCGGGATCGGTGGCGGCCAGGATCATACTGGTGCTATGCGGGGCAGGTTTCCTCCTCACCATCTACAAGGGATGGGGAGCGCTATGGAGCCTCCTTGCCGGCAACCTGAAGGTGCTGGTCTGGGTCCTTGTGGCGCTGTTTGCGGTATTGATTATCTTTGCCTCCATCGAGGCTAAGAGAAATCAAGTATCGCCACCCCAGGTGGTGACTGCGGTATCCGCCGGAGAGGTTTACTACACCACTCCGGGTAGACCGGTCACCGTGGTGATACCTGCAGGACAAAGGATCACCTACCAACCCGATGATGGCGCGGTCGTGGTGACGGCCTTCAACCGTCAAGGAGTCCAGGTTGACCAGTACCTCTTTTCAGAGGGTGGCCACATCACACCCGGCGAGATCAGCCGGCTCGTATTTGAAAGCGTTCGTGGGAAAATCAAGATAACGGTGCAATATGCGCCGAACATCTGATGTCCTCAACACTCTCAGCGACGAGAAACACGTTCACACTCGGCAAGCCTAATAAGCAAGCCGAGTTTTTTTATAAATAAATCATACGCTTTTACATATTTTATACCTCCAGATATAGAAAACACGACCTTTAAAGGTCGTGTTTTCTTTATCTTATTTTCACTCTTCTTACTGCCCTATCACTCCAAGAAGAAAGTTTATGATACCGTACGTAGAAACCATAATCGCAATCCCAATAAGACCCCACAACATTCCATTGGCATTTTGAGTACGGTTTTCAGAATTATCTCCCTCTCTGATAAACCTAAACGCCATGAACAAAAAGTAGATAACCGCCAATCCAAGGACAATGGTTATTAATGGATTGATGATAACTGAAATAATCTTATTAAGAAGTGTGATCATAAACTAAATAGTCCGAAACTAATTTATTCCAGGAAGCTGAATTTCTACGTCAGCAGCATCATTATTTAAACCAAAAGTACCTGAGAGAACACCTACCAAACCCCACACAGACACCATAACAAAGATACCAACAATACCCCAGATCATATTTTTTGCACCCTCTGCTTTTGCAGCAGCATCGCCTCTGATGTATTGGAACACACCCCACAAGAAGAATAATACGGCTAATGAAATCAAAAGTGGAACAATGACCCCAATTGCATTCTTAACCATATCAACAAGCCCATCTATACTGCTTACATCCTGTGCAATCTGAGCTCCAGCAACCATTGGAAGCGCATATGCAAGAACCGAACTCAACATTAATACTTTTTTCATATCTATTATAAAAAACTAATTAATAATTAATGAGGAATAAACCTCTTTATACATATAATTGTAGTGCTTTTTAAAGCAACAAGCAATAAGGTTCTGGGGACAACTTATTTTACTTAGGAGTGAAACGAGTTAGTACCGTTCACAGGTATCACTTACTGTAGCTATAATAGAAGTCCTCTTGTGGTGACGCCAGAGGGCGATACCTGGAAGGTGCAATTGTGTTTCCTTTTCAAGTTTTGCAAAACCTCTTACCTAACTAGTAGCTAATAGTCCCCTTAAATCTGTCCATGAGAGAATTAAAATTACCTCCAGAATCAACACCCGAAGAAAAGAATGTCCCCGTAATAACAGCGACGAGTCCCCACACCGATATCATAACAAAAATACCAATAATTCCGTATATCATAAAATCCTTTCCTTCTTTGACCATTTTTTCACTGGAACCCGCTCTAATATAGGTCATAACTCCCCACAAGAAGAACAGGACGGCTAGTGAAACTAAAAGAGCAGGAACAATACTAAGAATATTACCAATGCTTATGAGAAAATTTGGAAAATTGGAAAGGTCAATTTTATAATTAGCTGAGGGTTTTGCGTTAGGGTCCAAGAAAAGATTATCGTCTGTAAATCTATTGTTGGTTGGATCCTGATTTAAATTATCGGAAGAATTACTTTCAGGAACATAACTACTGGGATCTTGCTGTAACGTCATCCCCCCTCCAGAAAAAGGCGACGTATTATTTGTAGGGGCGGCAACAGAATTTCCTGTGCCCGCATTAGGACTCAGTGTCATACTACTCGGTGCACTTTGACCAGAGAAAGAGGATGGTTGAGTAGTAGGTTGAGTAGTAGGTTGAGTAGTAGGTTGAGTAGTAGGTTGAGTAGTAGGTTGAGTAGCAGGTTGAGTAGTAGGTTGAGTAGTAGGTTGAGTAGTAGGTTGAGTAGTAGGTTGAGTAGTAGGTTGAGTAGTAGGTTGAGTAGTAGGTTGAGTAGTAGGTTGAGTAGTAGGTTGAGTAGTAGGTTGAAGCGTCAACGACGTATCAAAATTCGTTTGGGCATAACCAAACAGTGGAATAAAGATACTCGCAGTAAGCACTACTATGTGTTTTAATTTCATAATTTATTTTTGCACTAGCTAAGTAATCCCGTAATAGTATCTTTTATACCATTCATTATAAGCCAAGAACCGAGAATGAGAATGGAGCCGATAAGAACATACATGAAGTTCTTTTTTGCCGTCTTTAGCTCTTCAGGTTTACCTTGCGCAACAAGGAACATAAAACCGGACCAGAAAATCGCGAGAACAATACATACTCCAGCGATAGGCACCACAACAGTCTCCATAAGTTTCTTTGCAACGGTAAATACATCACCTTTTTCCTTTAAAGGATTTGAAAATAGACCGCTTGCTGAACCGTTTGATGCACTTCCTGGAGTAAGAGCACCATTTGCGGCACCACCTGGGGCGGCGGTTCCGTTAGCGGCACCACCAAGAGTAATGGCCCCATTAGAGGCCCCACCCGATCCACTCAACGCACTTTCTGAAGAAGAATTACTAAAATCTTCATCTGCTAAACCTGAATCCAAGGTGTACATGTCGGGATTATCATATTCATCAGAGGACTCCAGGTATCCATTATCGGCATTAGCCTCTGTAGGATCCCTCTGGGCTTCAACATAGGAACTACCAGCAGAAGGCTGTTCTTGAGAAGCTGTATCCGCGCCACTATTAAAAGGACCGCCCACCGGACTGGGATTATAGGCTGGAGTACTAGGACCCGGATTGACAGTGTTCATAACCGCTCCGTTTACCAATAACAACGGAACCACTACCAAACCCGTAGACAAGAGAAGTATGATTTTTTTCATATAATACTATTTTTTACTGCATCACATCTAATAAAATGAACTCTGGATCCAAAATCTGGCCGAGGAAATACTGAGCGACTGTATATGCCATAAGCATAATAATAAGACCCAATGTTACCTTCCACAAGGATTCTTTTGCACTCTTCACCGCACCCGGATTGCCTCGAGCCGTAAGATATTTAAAACCATTGAGGATAAGTAGGTACACAATCACCAACATTGATGCATAGAGGAGAAACTTGATTCCCCGATCAATAAGCGCTTTAAATTGATCATAATCGCATGGAACACATCCAGTCTCGTTTAAAGCACACGCTCCATCACACGGAACAATCTTCTGAAGAATACCCACTGCAGGATCAGCAGCGTGAGACACTGGAGAAAACAACATCAACGCAACATACAGCCCCATAACAAAATACGGAAGTACAAGCGCGCTACAATGTGATATTTGTTTTCTCATGATTATTGATTTATAAGAATACGTAATTCCTGTCCTGCTTTGGAGACGGCGGATTGAGTACTGAGACGTCCTGTGGTGACTGACTGTACAATAGTATTAAATATAGCATCACTTGCAATTGGATCTGGATCAAGCCAACCACGAGATATAAGAGCGGAGTTGTAAAAAATGGTCTTGTACGGATCTGGCTGTGTTACCGCAAGTAAATCTCTGCGAACAGGAGGTAGGTTCATAGATTGCACAAGGGCAGGCACATTACCGGACCCTGCAAGCTCTATAATGGAAGCAAAGGTGGCTGTAACAACGCGCGACATCTTCAACACAGAAAGTCCGTACATGGTGCCGTAGGTCAACGTAGAAGCCTGAGAATTGTTTCCTGGCTTTACTTGTGGAAGCATTGCAATATCAAAATTTAAATTAGGGTTCTTGGATCTAATCTCTGATAGTTCTGATGCTGTGCCAATGTACATAGCGAGATCCCCTGCCACAAAGGCGTCCTTTGCGTTTGGCATTGAACGATTCCATGTATATGTTGGTTTTGATGTATCAGAGAAAGAAATAAAAAAATCTACAGCAGATTGAGCTGGGACATACCCGACCTCCCCGAAACTAGTTGCAAGTTCTGACTGCAGAGTACTACCAGAAAACCGTGTTATGGGTGTACCCGCTTGAAGCATAAGAGCAGACAAAATTTCTTTTGCATGATCAACATTATTATATGCACCCATTGCTATCGCACTCTTTGTAATGTTGAGACGTTCATCCTTGCGTGTAAGTTTCGGAACAATTGTGGAAAGATCACTCCAATACTTCGGCGGAGTGGCAACAAAACCTGCAGAGAAAAGATCTCTGTTCCAATACAAGACGAGTGGATCAACAATGAAAGGTAGTCCAATAATCCCACCTGAAGTCAAATATAATTCCGCCTCTTGTGAAAAAGTATCTTTGTATGTTCGTTCTGGAAGGCTTGTGTATGGTATAGCAACAATTCGTTCTGCTTGCTTGAGCACCATCGTATGTGGCAATAACACAGCATCTGGACCCCGACCACTTGCAAGCGCCTCAACAAGTGTTTTCTCAAAAGACGCCTCGGAAACTTGTACATAGGTCACATTAAGTGCGGAATTTGAACTTTCACCTTGGGCAACAGAAAGGAAATCGTTAAAACTTTTTTGATTAACAGTACCCCAAATAGTCACCGGAGAAAGCTTCTGAACACTCGTTCCACGGTACATAGAAAATGCAACCATTCCAATGATGATAAACATCCCAAAGACTGCCGTCAAAATTATCTGAAATTTGGTCATTGTTTTTTGAAGATTAACCCATAATGGTGGTCGCCCGCAGAAATATTTTTTTCAAATACAAAATGATTCGCAGAAAAAAGAGCGCGAGCCTGCTCTTCAGAAAAAATATCTTCGGCACGAGGACTCAGCATGCCAGTACCAGACCAATCAACCACAAGCAATCTGCCACCAGGACGAAGCATGCGATAGGTTTCTTCTGCAAATGTTTCCCTGTCAGAAAGCTGAAAGAGAATATTAGAGGCAATCGCAGCATCTATAGAAGCTTCGCGTAGTCGTGTACCACCAACCTTTTCTGTGTCACCCCACACAATTTCTACATTATGAAGCCCTTTGGTGTCTGCCTCTTTTTTTACTCTATTAAGAATATCTTTTTGAATATCAATAGAATAGACTCGACCCTCACTGCCAACTGCGCGTGCAGCTGCAAAGGTATAAAAACCACTTCCCGATCCGAGATCAGCAACAGTCTCTTTCTTATTAAGAGCAAACTGCTCTATATTTCGTTCTGGGTCAGAAAATGCCATAAATTTAAATGTTAATTCTATTATACAGCTTTGCGTAGAAAAAGGAGAGTTGCATAGTGTGGACAACTTATTTCTCTTATAAACGAAGTGAATTAGAGAAATAGAAGTCCTCTGGTAGGGCAACTTATTTCTCTTATAAACGAAGTGAATTATACCACTCACGGGTATCACCTACTGGCGTGACAAATAGAAGTGCTCTGACAGCATAACAAATATATCAAAGACAAAGCGCGCCGTTTCGGCGCGCTTTGTCTTATCTTATTTTTTACTTCTTATTTAATCCCAAGAATTCCTCGATGCTCTGCATCGGTCCATTATGCTAGTATGTGTAGATAATGGAACATATCCACAAGAAACATAACGTCTCACTAATCATATATCACCTCGTTTGCCCAGCTA
>JBAZVT010000034.1:0-9629 GCA_041660745.1 Minisyncoccota bacterium
TGAAATATATTGAGGAGCAGGATGACGACTCCGACAAGCGTGGTGATGATTTCACCATACTCGACTTGTAACTAATGACTTTAGTCTTATCCAAAGCTACCGGCCTTCCAGCCGGTAGTAGTTTACTAAGTCCATCTTTCTCTCTCCTGTCCTTTTAATATGCCCAAGGACTACCCTCCATCAAGATGTCCCTTAATCCCCTTTTTACCCTTATTTTTCCACAAAACTGTGGATAACTATGGGGATAGTGTTGATAACGGACAAAGTCCGAGATATTAATATAAGCCATTTTAAGGCGTCTTTTACTATATATGCGGCTTAAAACAAGGGTATTTCCCGTAAAGCATTAGTGTCTAATAGTTAATTGAGGAGTCTTTTAATTTATGTTTCACGTGAAACTATAAATACAGGGTTACACACGAAACATTTACTCATGAACCTTAGTTTTGTGTACAATGTGTGGATAAGAGAATTTCTTCATAAAACATTGTGATATAATATGGGTATATTGATTGTTTCATGAATAACACTATCCACAGCTACCGCTCACGGGTAACTACAGTAAGTGGTACTCGTGAGCAGTATCATCTACTATAGTTATGTTTAGTAAAAAACGACAGTTTGGCAATATTGGAGAAGATCTGACCTGTAAGTTTCTTATGAAACAAGGGTTTGAGATACTTGAACGTAACTTCCTACGTAAATGTGGAGAAATAGACATTGTTTGCCAAAAAGGGAATGTCCTACACTTTGTTGAGGTAAAGACGGTTTCGTGTGAGCTGGTACATACGCCGGGTGCGGCCGTTACACATGTAACAACTGGCGGGGAGTATAGACCAGAGGATAATGTTCATCCTGCGAAGCTTAAGAGTTTGGCTAGAACGATACAGGTTTATTTAGTTAATAAGAATGTTGCACCCTGGCCGTCAAAGCCCGTCGCGGGCAGGCATGAAACAGAGTGGGTGTTAGATGTCGCATGTGTCTATTTAGATCTGAAAAGAAAGGAAGTTAAGGTAAAAATGCTTGAAAATATTGTGATTTAGTCGTTTCACATGTAACTACCTAGACTTTCCGTCTTTGCGAGAAGTACCGCTCGCGGGTAGCTAGAGCACCTGATGTCCGAGAGAGGCATCGCTGCTGTAGCTCTGCGACGTGGCAATCCAGGATTTAGAAAGTATTTAAGAAGATGGATTACTTCGCTTTGCTCACAATGAAAGAGGGGAATGAGATGTCTTTTATATTTAGGGGAGATTTTTTATAAAGGACATTTTGTCTTTTATGGAAAAATATCTAACAAACTAGCTATTTATATTTTTTCATGTTAGACTTTTTCAGTTAAATAAATATCGGGGCGTGGTGTAACGGTAGCATACGTGCTTTGGGAGCATGCAGTCAGAGTTCAAATCTCTGCGCCCCGACAAAATAAAAAACCAGGCTTTATTGGCTGGTTTTTTTATTTTGTCGGTGTGAGTAATGGTTAAGTTTCTGCACCCCACGACTTCACTAATTCTTTTTGAGAGAGTATCATTGAGTCCATGAAGCTTATATCACTCAATGCGTGGAACGGTCTTATATTAGAGCCGTTTTTGGAATTTATAGAGACAAATAAAGATATTGATATTTTTTGTTTGCAGGAAATTTTTCATAGTAATCGTGATGAAAAAATGTGGCAGGGAGGTAAAGCAAATATTTTTACTCGTATTGCAAACATACTCACGACACACGATGGATATTTTTCTGCAATTGAAGAAGCTCTTGATGATAAACCGGCTCGTGGGGTAGCTGTTCCATGGGGAATGGCAGTTTTTGTAAAGAAAGGTATTCCTGTTGGAGAAGCAGGAGAAGAGTTTGTGTATAGGCACAAGAATGCATATTGTAACGATGATACTAAAACACTGGGAAGGTCTGTTCAATATATGAAAGTTGGAGATGGAAAGGATGCTTTTACGCTTTTTAATTTTCATGGGCTCTGGAATGGAGAGGGAAAGACGGATTCAGAACCGAGACTGATTCAATCGCAAAAAATCAAAGCTTTGCTTGATAAAATAGACGGGAGAAAAGTTTTTGCAGGGGATTTTAACTTATTGCCTCAAACAGAGAGCTATAAAATAATAAAAGAGGGAATGATTGATTTGATAGAAAAGTATAATATTACTAATACTCGAAGTACTATTCATTATCAAAAACCAGATCGTTTTGCCGATTATGTCCTCGTTACACCAGATGTTATAGTAAAGTCATTCAATGTAATGGATGTTCATGTGTCAGACCATTTACCACTAATAATGGAGTTTAAATAAAAATGCGAAAAGGTTTTGAATATACGGGGATAACAGTTGTTTACTTCTGTCATGATGGGCAGGGGAATGTTTTGATGCAGAAGCGGGGAAGTAATTGCAGAGATGAACAGGGAAGGTGGGATATTGGCGGCGGCGGCTTAGAATTTGGTGATACAGTGGAAAATACTTTAAAGAAGGAGATTGCCGAAGAATATGGTACAGACGTTTTGGATTCTGAGTTCCTGGGATTTCGTGATGTCCACCGAGAATATAATGGTGAAAAAACGCATTGGATTGCGCTGGACTATAAGGTATTGATTGATAGGGAAAAAGTGAAAAATGGGGAGCCTCATAAGTTTGATGAGATCCGGTGGTTTGCTTCTGATAGTTTACCAACACCGCTCCATTCGCAATTACCGGCATTTTTACAAAAGTTTGCAGATAAGTTAAAAAGGGAATAAGAAGATGAGGCAAGAAAAGCCCCCGAGAGTACTCACTCGGGGGCTTTTGTATGTCCCTTCCTTTATTCTTCATTTTTTGGCATAATAGCTAAATCCCTATTATGTTATCTACTCACATCCAAACACTTCTTAATAACCTCAAGAAGGACTCAAAAAAGGCTTTTAATGCGTATGAATCAGACACGTTGATTCATGTTAACAACATAACCAGCAAAGTTGGTGCTTTCTATGAAAAGGTTCGTTATTTTGTTGATTATAAAGATGACCACACTATTCGTCGTAGTGCCATTGAACGAATCCTTAAAAGAAAGATTCGCTTTGAAAGTGGGACTGCAACAAGTCTACCGTTAATTCAGGAACTTATCCGTGGAGGGTATTTGTCCAACGACTCTATTCCAGAAAGTGTCGCAAAAGATATCCAGAAAATTATTGATATTTTTGTGCAGGTGAGGGAAATCTTGAAAGATGCTCATGTTTCATCTGCGGTTCATGAAAAACTTATTAGCATTCTTGGCAGTTCCATTGACTCATTTTTCTACCCACAATTCATTGAGGACTCTGTTACACAGGCAATGTATGAAATATCGGTTCAGAAGATTCGTGTTGAGAAAATAACAGACGAAGAGCGTGTTCGTAAACAAATATACATTGCATGCCGCAGAAGTCTGTTGAAGAACGATGATGAGACACTTCTGTATGCGTTATGGCTTAGATATTCTGGAATCGCATCTCTTTCCGAACTTCCATCCGCAGAGATTATAGCGGGTCAGTTCGTTGTTGTGTGCAATACTATTAGCTGTGATGTAAAAGACCATCTTGGCTGGCAGTTGACTGCAAAATTGCGTAATTATGCATTATATTTTTCCCTCGTTCGTGATGTCATAAATAAATATGGGGTTGAGTCTGAAAGTGTGTTGGGAGACCCTGCATATCTAGACAAGACAGTGACAGATATTCTCCAGCATGCATACAAAAACGAGTACGGAAGAATATATAAGAGTAGTACACGTGCTATTGTATATATATTCTGCACAAAAATAATCTTGGCGCTGGCGGTGGAACTACCATACGAATATTTCTTGCTTCACAGTACCAGTTACGTGCCTCTTGCTATCAATATTTTGTTCCACCCATTACTCTTACTTACCATGACGCGATCTATCAGACCACTAGGTGCTTCAAACACTTCCTTGGCCATCGCAGGACTTCACAGTGTACTTTATGATGCCGGAGATACAAAGGTTATCAAGGTAAAACCAAAGGGTTCATACGGATTCATCGGTACTGTGTTTGCGCTTGTGTATTTGGCTGTCTTCGGAGTGACACTCAGTGTCATTCTTAGTGTGCTCAATGCGCTCAAATTCAATTGGGTTAGTATCTGCTTGTTCCTACTCTTCTTGTCCTTGGTTAGTTACTTTGGTTTGAGGATCAGACATACTGCGCAGCGCTTGAAGATACACACAGGGAACGAGTCTTCTTTTGCAGTATTGTGGAACATTTTTACACTTCCAATCATTAACCTCGGTCAGTGGATGACACGATCATTCTCAACCATAAATATTTTTGTCTTTACCATGGACTTTCTTATTGAGGCACCATTTAAGTTCATCCTTGGTTTCTCTGATTCGTTTATTTCTTACATTAAAGATAAAAAAGACGAGACATTCTAAAGATAAACAAAATAGAGGAGTTCGCACTCCTCTTTTTTGTTTGTGTAATTTTTTACAAAATTGTGTATAGTGGAGGCATGTCTCAAACGTTTCAGAAAAAAGTTGAAGATTTTGTGTGTGAAAAGTGTGGAGCTGTGGTGAAAGGGAATGGCTTCACGAATCATTGCCCACAGTGTTTGTGGAGTAAACATGTGGATATACACCCCGGCGACCGTGCGGCGGCATGTGGAGGGCTTATGGAGCCCGTGGCTGTGGAACAAGAGGGTAAAGAGCAGATGATTGTGCAGAAATGTGTATTATGTGGACACACGAGGAGAAATACGGTAGTCCCGGGGGATAGTGTTAACGCTCTGGCTGCAGTTGCTCAGAAGACGGCGATGGGGTGGTTGACCCGGTAGTGAAAAATAGCATCGTGCTTCGCACAGGGTTCTAAGTGGTACGGGGTTGACCCGGCAGTAGAATTTCAGGTTAAGGCTTATATTGTTCCCCGCTATGCTGCGAGGTGTAGGCATTTAAAATGTTTTTTCAATTACAAGAATAATTAGAATTAGTCGCCTTTTGGGGAACGACCTGAAATTTCACTGACCGGGTTGACCGGATTCGGTTTTTAGGGTAAAATCTCCCAAAGATAGCGTAATTAAGGTTACGCAGTCTCATTACAACTTTAGCACTACTATGGCTAATAAAAACGATAAAAAGATAGCTTCGCCTATCAAAGTGGCAGGGGTAAAGAAGGAAAAGATCGTCAAGAAAGACGAGGAAGTTAAGGATGAGGATGAGAAAGAAACTGAAGACGATTTCAAAGAGAATTCCGACTTCAATCCAGATTCTTTTGATGAAGATTTCGGTACTGGAGAGGGTAGTTATAATGATAAGGAGAGTTATTAAACAAAAACAGTGCCCAAAAGGCACTGTTTTTGTTTATTGTGCGGGATAAGAGAGCCGGTCCTTACAGGACCAGTATCCTAATTGGATTTTTTCTTCGTTCTTGCGAACTTGAAAAAATCTCAATTGGGCTTCGACTCTCTTACGGAAGCAAAACAGTTTGCTTCCTATCCTCGCAAAATATAAGAAAACCAGTCTTAAAAAGACTGGTTTTCTTTATTTGTGCGGGATAAGAGAGTCGAACTCTTCACCACAGTTTGGAAAACTGTTGTTTTACCGATAAACTAATCCCGCATGCATTACTCCGATATAATAGCAGAATTTTCATAAAAGACCAGTAGGGGTGTTGTGATATAATTTATTGATGGAAATCCCAAAAAATAATCCAGAATCTATAGAGGAAACTCCGCGTCCAAATACCCTAGATATTGTTAAGATTGATGGACGCTGGGCACAGTCTAATGGAAATATAATCGTGTTTTTGGACGACGGGAGTGGTGTGTTTATAAATTGGAATGATTTTTCACTTATAAAAAAATACGAATGCACTGTAGGTGCTCTGATGCTTAAGAAAGAAGAATCTTTCACAGATGCTGAGATTGAGAGTATTCATTGGGGGCCTGAACAGAATCAGTATCCTCATCTGAAAAAGGCCGTTACTGTTTTTGGGGAATATGAAAGAAAAGATTAGGCCTATTTGAAATTAAAAACAAAAAACCACCGGAAGGTGGTTTTTTTATTCTCAATTTTTATTGCTGTACCGGCGCCTGCACTTCTATTTTTCTTGGATCCTTATACTGTGCGTCGCCCCATGCGAGTATTGGGAAAAAGATAAAAGGTAAGACATATAGACCAGCTGTAAATAATGCGCCTTTTCCGAATGTTTCTGCTAACTTATACATAACATAGATTCCGAGAATGACAGAAAGAATTGACCCCGCCTGATCCAGAAAAGAGAATAAAATAAACAGTAATAACCACCAGCGTGGTTTGTTTATAATATCAAGCAGGATAATTATGTTGTAGAAGGGTATAATCGCTGCCCATCCCGGTTTTCCCGCTTTCGTAAATACTCTCCATAAGGATGCTACTGTGAGGATTCCAATGATAATCATGATCCCAATAAAAAAGAGCATGAATGCAAAGGGAAGGTTGTTAAAAATATGGTTTGGGGGTGTGAAGATGTTCATGAGTTTATTTTAATACGATATACAAAAACCGTCCACTGGAAGTGGACGGTTTTTGTATCAAAAAAGTTTGAAAAATTACTTTACTGCATCCTTCAAAGCCTTTGCTGCGCGGAACTTTGGAACACGCATAGCTGGGACACTGATAGCTTCACCGGTTCGTGGGTTACGAGCCTGACGTGCTGCACGGGTCTTTGTTGAGAAGATACCCAATCCTGCGATTGAAACTTCATCACCCTTCTTGAGAGTGTTAACGATTGAATCAATCATTGCATCAACTGCCTGTTCTGCTTGTACTTTTGTACCACCGAGAACTGCATGAACTGCATCTACAATTGCCATTTTATTCATAGTATTGAATATAAATTAACTTTAATAAAAAACGTCACTTCTTTTTGTACCTTTGTTTTATAACGCAGGTGTCATGGGGAATTGTCCCGCCATTTCTTTACTACGTCTCAAAACAAACGACCTTGTTAGAACTGTCATATACAACCAACCTATAAATTATATATTCAGCCATATATTACGCAATACCCACAGCATTTCATACTATTTATTTTTAACTGGAAAAGGTGAAGAAAATCGCAAAAATGGGGGCCTGTTTATATGGCTTATATATTGAGTTATTAACTTCTAGTAACAAAAAACCGCCCTATTGAGCGGTTTTTTGAAGTTTATCGTGCGAATTCTATTGAACGAGATTCTCGAATAACATTAATCTTAATTTCACCCGGGTACTTAAGTTCGTTCTCAACCCGTACCGCAATATCCCTTGCAAGTTTCTTTGCGTCAAGGTCTGAAACGTCTGAGGGTGTTACGAACACACGGATTTCACGGCCTGCTTGTAATGCAAAAGATTTCTCAACGCCTGAGAATGAATTTGCGATTCCTTCAAGTTCTGAAAGGCGTTTGAGGTAGTTTTCAACACTGTCGCGGCGTGCACCAGGGCGTGAACCGGAGATTGCATCGGCAACTTGCACGATAACAGACTCAGTTGTTTCGTATGGATATTCACCATGGTGTGATTGCATCGCTTTTATGATATCTTCACTTGCTCCAAATTTCTGGAGAATTCTTTTACCGATTTCCACGTGGGTACCTTGGACTTCATGGTCAACAGCCTTGCCGATATCATGAAGAAGGGCACCTGCTTTTGCGATTGCCACGTTTGCACCGAGCTCTTCAGCGAGCATTCCGGCAATGTGTGACATTTCGATGGAGTGCTGAAGGACGTTTTGACCGTAACTCGTGCGGAAGTATAGGCGGCCAAGAATTGCAACAATACGTGGATCTAGATTGTAAATACCACATTCATAGACTGCTTGTTCACCTTTCTCTTTGATAATTTTGTTGATTTCCTGACGAGCTTTTTCAGTAATTTCTTCTATTTTTGCAGGCTGAATGCGTCCATCGAGAATAAGATTCTCAAGAGCAACACGAGCTGTTTGTCTGCGAACCGGGTCAAAAGACGATATGGTAATGGTGCCTGGAGTATCGTCAACAATAAGCTCAACTCCTGTTGCGCGTTCAAAAGCTTTGATGTTGCGGCCTTCTTTACCAATGATCTTACCTTTCACTTCATCAGAAGGAATGGTGATTGTGGTGGTCATCACATCAGATGCGACAGAACTGCCAAGGCGGTGTATACAAGAGATGAGAATATCTTTTGCTTTTGATTCAAGTTGATCTGCTCCAAATGCTTCAAGCTTCTGAATACGGATAAGAAGATCTTCCTCTGCTTGTTTTTCAACAATAGTAAGAAGTTCTTTTCGAGCATCTTCAGAACTGATTTTGCTGACACGCTCAAGCTCCTTTTGCTTTTCTGCTGCCATTGCATCGGCTTTCTCTTTGATTGCCTTGATTTCAACAATGCGCTCCTTTACATGTTCTACTTCTTTATCAATATCTACTTGTCGTTTATCCAAAAATTCCTCTTTTTTAATGAGGCGATCTTCAGTTCGTTTTACCTTCTCTTCTTTCTCTTTTGTTTCTATACGTGCTTCTTTGAGAGTCTCTTCGGCTTTTGCTGCTGCTTCGGCTGTAATACGTTTTGACTCTTCTTTTGCATCAAGAAGGATTTTCTTGATCTGCAACTCTGCAGAACCCTTTTGACCAAGGGAAATGAGTAAACGTACATAGTAGCCGATGCCTATTCCGAGTGCTCCCGCGAATCCCGCGAGAAGAATTGCTACTTTTAATGACATATTGGTGGACAACGCCACCCTTGTAGAATCAGGGTTTTATAGGAAAAAGTCTTTTGACTGAGAGATGGTATGAAGGAATGATTGAGTATTATTCATATGATATTCTCACAAAAGGTTCAGTAACCATGAGTCGGGAAGGGAAGGTTGCTTAATTACAATGAGTAATGTCTTTATAGTAGCGGATATTGACAAAAAAGTCTACTTGGGATAGGAGAAATGGAAAAGGTTCATTTAAACATTGATCAGGTTGACTTAATTTTCATGAAGTGGCAGACTTCATTGAGTTGGTTCCTATTCTAAACCATTTCCAGTCCGGTTTTCCGGGCGGAAGGGAGAAGAGATGAGATCGTCGTCGCGTAAATTCCATATCGCAACTTCAGTTGTTGCGGATCATGTGCTGGAACCGTTCAAGGACAGGCTTCTTCAAGAGGAAGAGGCTCGACGGAAGGAACTGTTGATCGTGGCCCAGGCAGAGGAGATTGCTGGGCTGACAACACGATTGGCCAAGGCTCAGTCCGTGGGCTTGGGGCTAATCGATCAACTGACACTTTCTCAATCTGTGAACGCCGATCTGAAACAGCGGTTGTCCAGAGCTGAACAGGCCGAATACTCACTCGAGCAGGTGTCTGCACGCCTCGTGGCCGACGGTCGCGTTCAGGTGGATCAGAACATCGTTCTCTCGGAGGAGAATTTCCGCCTACGGGAGAGCCTCGATGAGGCCAACGGTCGTTGGTATAGTCGCTTGGTGAGGTGGTTCCGAGGACATGTTTGGCTGTTGAGGAGGGAGGTTTCTTTCTACCTTCAGCCGACTGCTTCCTAGGTGCTCTGTTTGTGACAAATAGAGCTAATCCAAAAAAATAGTTGCTACTTTTGATATACTAAAGCTCTGTTAAGAGCTGCTTTAATCAAAATCTAAAGTAATGTTTAAAAAAATAGAAGA
>JBAZVT010000035.1:0-8815 GCA_041660745.1 Minisyncoccota bacterium
TCATTAATTGGTTACTTTGGTACAACACTAGGCGTCCTCATTGGTCGCTTGGTCTTGTATCTCCTTTGAGGTATATTGTGTCTACATTACCAGCGTCAGAGTCTCATATGTGGTGGACGAGTACAATTACTTGACGTGGCGCTCTGGGGTGCTATCCTAAACGCGGCGTAGTTGTTCTTCTCCGATCCATCACAGCAGTTTTCTGATCAAACCCACACACCTCGAAATAGGTTGCTCCGGGTGAGTTCATGTCCATAAGGGCCCCAACCACACAACCAGAATGTACCAAGATGCTACACATAGATTTTGGGATTCAGCCAGATGTGGATAATGTGGGATTTCCCCGCGGTAATGTGAGCAAAGAAACTGCTTATCTCGAGAACCGGCCAGGTCACTGCGCCGGTTCTTTTTTTGTATATGAAAATTGGATGAGTTTTCTTGCAAAAGTATTTATCTCGTGTAAAGCTATGTTCGGACATATTGTTCCGGAAAGGGATCAGAATGGAAAATGTACAAGCCCTACCTCCTTTGCGGACAAAGGGGGTAGTACGGAAACAACCTTCTCAAAGGGTTTTGAGGGCTATCCAGTCGGTGCATGAGGTGGGTATTCGTATAACTCCGCACGCCGAAGATGTGATTAGGTTTCTTGACGAAGAAAGTGTCTCTTCAGTCAGGCGGTATGCGATACTTGATCCGGTGAAGCTTGGCATTATGCCAGAATCAAGCAGATTCCGGCTTCTTAGCCAGTATGCTTCTCGGAAGGAGCATCTCGGGCACTGCTCGGTTGGTGCGGCGCTTTCCATAGTCAAACGCTTGGTTTGCGAGGTAACCCTGGGCAATCCGATTGTGATCCCGTTAAAGGTATTGACCGGCCACAACACGACCGCTTTTGTTTTGCGGCGGACATCTTCTGGATGTGTCTTGAGTCAGTTTACGCTTTGGCGACAGCTGCGTCCGAGGTCAAGAATGACCCCGTATCAGAGTGCTTTCCGAAAGTTTGTTTTTTGCCGTGAGGTGGAGCGAGCGACCCCGTATCTGTCAAATGCGGGATGACTATTCTCGCCAGTATTTTCACATCGCCGCAGCCCTAGCAATAGGGCGGCGGTTTTTTTATCTTTTTTGCTAAGACGGAGTGAGGTAGCGGCATTGACTTAATGAAGTTTTCATATAGTATATTTTGTAGCAGACTCTTTGCAATGGGGCGAAGGTCTTTTCAGAAATGGAGTTCGTGTATGGCAAATCGGGAAGTGACAGTTGTGTGTCCTTGCTGTAGGCAAGATCACACGTATTCACGTGGAGTCGGCGCTACGGTTCGATGCCAAACTGGCGATGGGAGTTTCCGGTTGACTCAGCGGCTTATTGATGAGTACAAGCCGACCGGAGTCGCCGAGGCTGTTGTTGAGAGCGAAGCTGTTCGTGCGTGACACTACAAGGGTAGGAGAGAAACACAAAGAGGGCTAGCCAAGTTGGCAGCCCTCGCTTTTTTTATCCACTTTTTTGTGCGGGGACTCTTGGTGTATACTATATGCATGTCAAGAATTAGAGTTGGAGTTCTTCGTGGCGGTCCGTCCAGCGAATATGATGTTTCGCTCAAGACTGGTGCTTCTGTGTTAAAAAATCTTTCTCAGGATAAATATCAACCGGTGGATATTTTTGTTTCAAAAGATGGTGTGTGGCATGTTCACGGAGTCGCAAAGAAACCTGAGCAAGTTATTAAACATCTTGATGTTATTTTCAATGCGATGCATGGACAGTTTGGCGAAGATGGCACCGTGCAGAGATTCTTGGATACACATGGCATGAAATATACCGGCTCTGGTTCGCTTGCATCTGCTGTGGGCATGAACAAATCTCTTTCAAAAAAGCGTTACAAGGCTCATGATTTACGCACACCGATTCACCTAGAACACAGGAAGGGCACAGACACATCTAGTACTGCAAAAAAGATATTTTTTGAATTCTCATTTCCCTGTATTATAAAACCAGCTTCAGCTGGGTCATCTGTAGGGGTTCACCTCGTTACAAAACGCGATGATATTATTCCAGCACTTGAGGATGCATTGCAATATTCTGACAACGTAATTATTGAAGAATATATTCGTGGTAAAGAAGCTACGTGTGGAGTGATAGAGGCTTTTCGTGGTTCGCCAATATATTCATTGCCTCCTGTTGAGATACGTAAGCCGGCGAAGAATGCTTTTTTTGACTATGAAGCAAAGTATTCTGGTGTCTCGCAAGAAATCTGCCCTGGCAACTTTACAGAAGCTGAAAAGGAAGAAATTCAACGCCTTGCTCGAGAAGCTCATTCGGCGCTTGGCCTCCGACATTACTCGCGTTCTGATTTTATGATAACCCCCAAGGGTCGTGTGTACCTCTTGGAAACAAACACATTACCAGGACTGACTGCAGAATCATTGTTACCAAAGTCTCTTGCGGCAGTTGGGTGTAAGTTTGCGCATTTTTTGGATCATGTTTTATCATTGGCTTTGGCAGGAAAATAATTTAATACAGAAATCATGACTCTTACTCCGCAAGAATTTTCGGCAGTTTCTAAACAGATTTTAGAAGAAGTTCAAAAAGCACAAAGTATTTTATTGCACCTCCACCCGAGTCCAGACCATGATAGTATTGGCTCAAGCTTGGCTCTCTATCATGTGCTGATTGAAATGGGCAAAAAGGTAACAATCATAAGTGGTGACTCAACACCTCGCACGGTCTTTTCATATGTTCCCGGGTTTGATTGTCTAACAAGAAACAATTATTCAGAAATTGATACGAGTAAATACGATCTTTTCCTTATTGTAGATAGTGGTTCGGCGGGGCAGATCTCTAGTAAAGGGGAAGTTGTCTTTCCACAAACAATGAAAACCGTTTGTGTGGATCATCATGCCTCAAATACGGGATTCGCTGATATTAACCTCATTGATAGCACCAGCCCTGCGGCTGCCCAGGTTGTTTACCTCATGCTCAAAGAGTGGGGAGTGAATATTAACCAGGAAACTGCACTTTGTCTTATGTTGGGCATTTACGGCGATACAGGAGGCTTCCGGTACCCACTGACATCCCATGTTACTTTTCAGGCCGCCACTGAATTATCCAAGATCGCGCCCCACTACACACTCCTTATTGCTAACGTAGAAGAACATCTTCGCCCTCAAGAGATACGGCTTCTCAGTATGGGTCTTGGGAATATAAAATCGCTCTGTGGTGGAAGGTTGCTTGTTACTGGGCTTTCGAAGGTTGAAATGGAGGCTGTGGGAATAACCGCTGATGATGCTCAAATGCACCGCATTCCTGAAATAATGCGCTCTACTGATGGTTGTGAGATTGCAATAAGTTTACTTGAAACAGAAACAGGAAAGGTAAAGGTGGGACTCCGAAGCAAAATCGCAGATGTATACGACACGTCACTCGTTGCTTTAGAATTAAAAGGTGGGGGTCACCGAACTTCTTCTGGTGCACGTGTTACGGGAACTATTACTGAGGCGGAAGAAAAAGTCCTTTCTGCTGTTCGCAAGTTTTATCCAGAGTTTGAATAGACTCAACATATTGCGTCTAAAATAAAAATATAGTATCATGCTGTGGTATGCATTTTTGGGCCCTTAGCTCATCTGGTAGAGCACCTCATTTGCAATGAGGGGGTGGCAGGTTCGAGTCCTGTAGGGTCCACCAAACAAATCCGCTTCGGCGGATTTTTTGTTGGACCCTAAGTGAGCTCTGGGAGAGCTCACGCCAGGACTCGAAGGCTTATAATGGATTTTGTGAGTGATTTCAATACGTGAAAAAGAATGCTTTTTCTATTTCCTGTGTTTCGTATTTTTCGCCCATGTCTCTTTTTTTATTAAAAAAGTATAAATTGTTGCAAGTGCTGCAGTGATTCCGTAAAAAATCCACACTAATCTTAAAGGGCCAGATTGCAGAGTGCTTCCTATGCCTAACGAGTGAAAGAATATTACAAAAAACCCAAGCGTGCTTATAATCAAGACCTTGTCCCGGTATTGTTCAAAGAATTTGTTCCTACTTAATATTTTTTGTATATCGTATGTAATAAGCATAAGAAAACCAATGATTCCAAGCCAGATGTAAGTGCTTAGGCTATAGTTTAAAAAATTTTTAAAACCGACGTTTATCACAATAAGCAGTGGATGTAGAATGATCAGAATTAAGACTATGTTTGAAGATTGTCCTACAAATCTGTCAAAATCCATATACTTTTCTAAAAAAGTTCTAAATGCCGAGCCTGTGATGTGTAACCACATGATTGAAAACGCTATTAGTCCAAGAACAGGAGCTGTGTTTAAAAATGTCGATACATTAGATGAAAAAGTGGCGTTTTGATACCAGGCGATAATAGGAAAAATAATTACTACTGATCCAAACAACTTAATAGATAATTTTGTTAAATACGTATGTGTCATTTAATTTATTTTTACTCATCCACCTTCTCTTCCACATACCCCCGTGTTGTCTTTGTGCTGAAATAAAGTGCAATGAGAAAAATCAGCGCGAGCAACTGTCGGAAGAAAAAAACAGGATCAAGAAGATATTCCACTTGGTTATACCGAGCGATGGCAAAATATTCAAAAAGGAGAAAGGATGTCAGAGCAATAGCGGTATCAATAAATATTACTGGCCAATGCCTACGTCCCGTAAATGCCGCAAAAATAATGAGAGCTAGGACTTCAAGTATTCCAATCGTTACATAAAAATAGAATAAATCCTTATCAATAAGTATGAGGAATAAGAGAATGAGGCCCGCTACAAAGAACAGGGTGCGAACTATCCGCCCATAGTAGAGTTGTGGCAGAGGGTCTGCTGTGTGGTTAAAAAAAAATTGTTTCATGTTGGCATACATAATAGTGTCACTACGTGGTGAGTTTGAAGTGAAATACGGTGTAGGGTCCAGAAAGGTTGTTTCTTCATCCCATCTCCACGTTCTGGCGTAATGATGTGGTTATGATTGTAGTTGAAAAGCCTATAGGGGAGGATGTTCAGGGTATAGAAGACGTGTTCTATAAAACATGGCTCCTGATGTTTCCAAATCAGAGATATGGCATTACTGAGGAAGATATCAGGGAATATTTCAAGGATATATACTCTGATGTGGTAGATACTCAAATAACTAAATACATTTTTAGTATGCCAGAAAATGAATTGTTTTTGGTTGCAAAAGAAAACGAGGTCGTTGTGGGTATTTGTCGTGCAAAGAAGGGGAGTATCCATAATGAACTTGATGTGGAATATGTACTGCCAGAATATCAAGGGCGGGGAGTGGGGTCATTGTTTTGGGAAAAGGTAAAAAATTTTTTAGGAAATGAAAAGGATACGATTGTGCGAGTGCCTATTTACAATAAGCGTGCGATAAAGTTTTATACAGAACGAGGTTTTGTTGATACAGGAAAACAAATCTTGGACGAACGATTACGAATGCCGGTAAGTAAGAATATAATACCGGAAGTTGAATTGGTATTAAAAGCTCACATGCACTAAAGGGGTAGTAAAAAATCAAAACCCCGACCACTTCAGTATACTGAAGTGGTCGGGGTTTTATATGTATAGTGTAGAATTGGAAAAAGTCACGCCCTCTAGGTGTGACTTTTTGTGTGTAGAAAACGTGAATATGCCAATGAAGAAATAGTGAATTTTGGGAATTTTTTATGAAGTTGGCGTGAAAGTAGGCCGTAGATGACAAGGGTTGTATGAAGAATGCCAAAGTAGAGCCATAAAAAAGACTATAATAATGCAATAAAAATATCTTTCGTCAAATATGGCCTTAACACAATGCTCATTTAACACAGGCGGAGACGAATCCTTTTTGAGTGCTTGTCAATTCATTCTCGGCTGTTAGACTTTTGGCAATGTTGAGTAGAGAACTTCTTAGTAATGTTTATATATTAAGAATAATATTTTCTACAAAAACATTTACCCAAAATAAAATATATGAATCATAAAATTAAAAAAATATTGTTAGTAGCATTGTCTTCAAGTCTCATACTTTCGTTTTTTATCAGTACAGGATTGCAGGTTGCTACTGCGCAGACGTTAACTAATCAGTATGCAATTTCTGCATCGGTAAGCCCATCACGTCCTGTTGCAAAATCACCACTCACAGTAAATGTGAAAGTTTCAAATTCTGGAACAGGGATTGCTAACGGTATTGTTCAGTTTGAAGTATTTTCTACCAAGAGTTCAGCTCGTGTATACAGTAAGACATTTACAGGGCAGACTATATCTTCAACAAATCCTGGCACATATGCTGTGTCATGGACCCCAACAGCCGTGGGAGATTATTATGTAAAGGCAGGTGTGTTTACTGCAAACTGGGCACAAAACCCATTTTGGACAAACAAAGCAGTTGCGTTTACAGTGTCTGAAGTTCCCGTTGTTGCTCCAGCTCCCGTACCGACCCCTACACCAACCCCTACACCAGTTGCTGTTGGTGCGTACACCATCTCTGGAAGTACAAATCCTACAAGTGTGATAGCTTCTAAACCAGTTGCAATCAATACTAAAATAACTACAACAGGGAGTGGTATTGCAAATGGTATCGTTCAGTTTGAAGTGTTTTCAACGAAGAGCGCTACTCGCGTGTACAGTAAAACATTTACTGGTCAAACAATATCATCGACTCAGCCGGGCTCGTATGCAGTTTCTTGGACTCCAACAACTGCGGGAAGTTACTATGTGAAAGCGGGCGTGTTTACTCAAAATTGGGCACAAAACCCATTTTGGACAAACAAGGCACTTACATTCAATGTTGGTGAATCGTCAGTAGTTACTCCAGCTCCGGTCCCTACACCTACTCCAACACCCGAACCTACACCTACACCTACACCTACTCCAACCCCGACCCCAACTTCTGTAAAAGATCAGTTTGGTGTTAAAAAAATGTATCAAACATTAACGAATGGTACAGAATGGTTCTCAAATTGGAATAATGGAGTTGCTCGAACCTTTACTGGAGTTGACCCAAAAGACTCATGGTTTGATGCTGCTCATGGAGATGCCACATACAAAGTTGATGGTAATGGTACCTTCTCAATATCTGGAAGTGTCCCACGTATGTACATTCACGATCCAGCCCTTACAAAGAGTTGGGGTAACGTGGAAATGACTGTTTATGCAAAGCGTGTCGCGGATGCTGGTACAGACTGGGGTGGTATCGTCGGTATTGCGCGATCTAACCACGGAACAACAGGTTCAGAAACAGCCAACCTCTGTGACACTCGAGGTCTCGGTGCTCGTATGAGATATGACGGTGCTGTAGACTTTGAAAAAGAAACAAGCCATCCAAGTTCAGTTCCTGTTGCCAATAAAAAGATATGGTCAGGCGGATTACCATTCAACACATGGATAGGATACAAATACGTTGTATATGACATGGCGGATGGAAACGTGAAAGTTGAATTGTATCTTGACCAGACTGATGGTCTTAATGGTGGTGATTGGAAGAAGATCAATGAATACATTGATACTGGTACGAACTTTGCGACAAACGGTGTTGCGTGTAAGTCTGGGGTAAATCCAGGTCTTAAACTCAATGCAGGTAATGTGCGTGCGGGTTCTGAATCAGGAAAACCAAACATCTCTGTCTATTGGAGAAGTGACGATGTTGGTACTAATGGGCTCTTGTACAAGAAGATGAGTGTGCGAGAAATTAATCCAACAGCAGTCAATCAATAATCGAATAAAGAATAAAAAAGCGGCACCTGAGAAGGTGCCGCTTTTTTTACTAAACGATACTAGTTATGGCATATCTTCCATACCTTGCGCTACAGTCACTACAGGAACATTTTTTTGTTTAACATAATCAACTACTTGATTAAACAATGTCGGGGGTATGCTGTATCGAGTACCGCTCGAATCTACTCGGTGGAAGGTGAGTATAAGCCAGCTTTTTTGGGCTATGGCTGCATCAATCTGTTGTTTAAATTGATTAAAGGTTGATGTTATTTCTGCTGAATAACGGGGAAGTTGGTATGGGTCCGTACCCTCAACTACGTTTCCGTTAATGGTTGCACGCGCACTTCGGTAAGCACTTCCTCTTAAGAGCCCAAGAGTTGTTTGGTTGTACTCGCCAAATGGATAAGCGAATGAACTTACTGGCCCCACATTCATAGCAAGAAGGTCATCTCGTGAACCAAAGATTTCTGTTGATTGTTGAGAGGATGAGAGACTGGAAAGATGTGCGTGTGTTCTCGTATGCGAACCTATCTCGTGGCCGTTATTGTAGAGGTTTTTGAAGTCCGCGCTTCCCATATAGCCGGTATATCCATAATCAGCAGTCTGTCTCGTTGTGACGAAAAAAGTTCCTTTAATACCCGCACTGGCCATTTTGGGTATGACGTATGTCTTTTGCGAAAGCCAACCGTCATCAAAGGTGAAGCTGATTGCGCCCGTAGTAAATATTCCTGTTTTGTCGTGTTGTTGAAGAGCGGCATTGTCTATTGTCAGCGAGCCAACGGCGCTGATTATATGGAAGATAGTAATGTTAGCAGTATCTGAAGGTACCGAGAATGATGCACTTGCGTTTGCAAAAGTGTTAGATGCAGGCAAACGCGCAATGTCTTCATACCAATACGTCCCATTTGTGCGCTGGAACTGAACTGTAATTTCGCTGGGGATATTAGAAATATATTGATCAGTATATGTATATAATCCTGGAGTTACTTTGATTGGCGTGAAATACGAGCTAATCCAAAAAAATAGTTGCTACTTTTGATATACTAAAGCTCTGTTAAGAGCTGCTTTAATCAAAATCTAAAGTAATGTTTAAAAAAATAGAAGAAAATGTGTAGTATGTGGAGGTTTTTCA
>JBAZVT010000036.1:0-8736 GCA_041660745.1 Minisyncoccota bacterium
AGAGTGATTGAGATGGTTAATCCTCATGTAACCAGCGTATCACATCAGAATGTTATACGTATACGGTTCCATTCATCCCCGCCCTCCCAGGGAGACAGGGGGCGGGGTTTCCTGGTATTTAAAAACACCAGCACCTTAGGTGCTGGTGTTTTTTCTGCTATAATATCCAGATGGATCCTCTCAAGAAAAAACCTATTTCAATGGAAGCACAAAATACTCAAATTCCTCGAGGGACATTCATGCCTCAAAGTGAAAAAGAGATTCCGTTTGAAGAAAAAGGTTTTGACACACACTCAACAGAACGAAGACAAGAGACTATTCCAACATTTCGCACATTTGAAAGCGATACAATAGACACGATTAAAAACAACCACGAATCCATGGCGTCTATTACACTAGCAGAACACATGCATCGCGCATCTCTAGTAGATACCACCAAAAAAGAATCTCCAGAAAAAAATCTACTCCTTATAATATTTTCACTCATTCTCTTAGTGGCTGGTATTGGAGCGGTCTGGTTTGTTTTTTTTGTAAAAACAGCTGAGCCTGTTATACAGCCAATGCAAGTTGTTCCAAAAGAAATCCTTACACCCGACGCGTCCAACACGATAGAAATCAGCCCCCTGAACCAAGCTAGCTTTATCAAGGCTGTACAAGAAAAAATTATTGAACCAGTAAACCAAACGGGGCTTGTTGCACTACATTTTTCTGCAGGAAGTACAACAATAACTACGGATCAATTTCTCAAAACACTCTCGCCTGAAATTCCTCCAGCACTCATTAGGGCACTTGACCCAGTTTTTTCATTTGGACTCTACAAAACGGCCGAGGAAGAAGCGCATCCATACATCATGTTCAAGGTGCTCTCCTACGAAAATGCTTTTGCGAACATGCTTGCATGGGAGCGTGACATAATCAATGACACAAAACCAGTTTTGACCGCATCCACACCAGTTATTACAACAACAATCGCCTCAAGCACTGCCTCCACTACACCACCACAAGTACCCAAGGCACCAGATTATTCTGCAGTCGCATTCACTGATGCCTACATGAAAAACAAAGACATTCGCATCGCTTACCAAAATAGAAAACCACTTCTTATGTATTCATTTGTTGACAGAAACACACTTGTTATAACTGCGGACGAATCTACATTAAAAGAACTTATCACACGAATAACAAAAACAGAGTTTGTGAGATAGGGAAAGCAGAAAGAATTATACCCCAACTCTTCTTCCAAATCGCTTGTACTCAAGTGATTTAATATCTTAGTCCATAGAGCCTGTAGAACACCTCATTACCTCCAATGAGGATATTTACCTTTTCAAAACCTTGCGGAACGCGACTAAGCTGACGCTGCAAGCGACAGCAACCTTTAAGCGAGGATATTCTTAAAAAATAGACTTCGCAGGTTGTAATCTGCTAGTAGCAGATTACAAAGCCGGAGCGCGACTGGCGCGAGGCGGGGTCGCGACCGTTCTCAGCAGAAAACGAGTTGTGATGGTAGCCGAGACCGAGCAAAAATTTAGTAAAATTTTATGGTACGACTTATTTTTACTTGTAAAAATAGAAGTGCCCTTGTGGCGCTCTTTTTTGAGGATGCCCCAGCGCCCTTCATTGCTTTTACAGCGCCGTTTGTTATCATAAATGTATGATAAACAATATTTCACTCTATCAAACAAACCTCGAAAAGGAACTCGGCGAAGTAGAAACCGAACTTAAAACTATTGCACGTATTAATCCTGATAATCCTCAGGATTGGGAATTGTTACCAGAACAAACAGAGACTCTTAACCCAGACCCGAACGAAGCAGCTGATGTATTTGAAGAACATGAAGGGAACACGGCTATTTTGAAACAACTTGAAATCCGATTTAATGAAATCAAAGATGCATTAAAGAGAATAAAGGATAATACCTTCGGTATTTGTGAGATTGGAGGAGAAATGATAGAAGAAGATCGCCTGATAGCAAATCCTGCCGCCCGCACCTGTAAGCAACACATGAATCTAGGCGAATAGAATCCGAAAGCCCGTTTTCAATCAGATTTTGATTGAAAACGGGCTTTCTGCATATTGAATTGTCATCCTCACGGATGTGGGGATCCAGATTAAAATCTTGACCTAGATTCCCGCCTGCGCGGGAAGGACAAAATTAGAATTTTATCCGTTAACCCTCTTTCTCATGGCGTTTGCAAAAGTTTTTAGTGCTCAAAATCTTCTCCTCCAAGCTCATATTGTAGATATTGAAGTGGACCTCGCAAAGGGACTCCATTCTTTCTCTGTTGTCGGACTTCCCGACAAGGCGGTTGAGGAATCAAAAGACCGCGTCAGTGCTGCAATAAAAAATTCTGGGTTCACGTCTCCAAAACAAAAGAACCAGAAAATTACTATTTCACTTGCCCCTGCAGACCTAAAGAAGGAAGGGCCCTTATTTGACTTACCTATCGCTCTCGCATATCTTCTCGCCGCCGAAGAAATCTCTTTTGATACAAAAGGGAAACTCTTTGTTGGCGAGCTATCACTTGATGGCGATGTCCGTTCTATTGCAGGAATTTTACCACTTGCGAAGGAAGCAAAGAAACGTGGGTTTACAGAAATATATGTTCCACTCACTAATGCACAAGAAGCCGCACTTATAGAAGGAATTGCTGTCTATGAAGTAAGCACACTTCTCCAAGTTATTAATCATCTCAATACTAAAAAGAAAGCTGGAAAAGATACTGGGGATACAATTGAAAAATTGTCCCCGCTACCACTAACTGAGATAATCTACGAAACACCAGAATATGCGATAGATTTTTCTGATATCCAAGGACAAGATTCCGCAAAAAGGGGACTAGAGATTGCAGCGGCTGGAGGACACAACGCATCCATGTTCGGTCCACCCGGCACAGGCAAGACGATGCTTGCAAAAGCATTCTGTAGTATTTTGCCACCACTCTCGTTTGAAGAAGCGCTGGAAGTCACTGCGATTCACTCTATAGCAGGGGCCCTGCGAAGCACACTCATCACGTATCCGCCATTCCGATCACCACATCACTCTGCATCATACGTTTCACTGGTAGGCGGAGGCTCCACACCAAAGCCAGGAGAAATTACTCTCGCACACAAAGGCGTACTATTCTTGGATGAGTTTCCGGAGTTTGAACGACGAGTTATTGATTCATTACGACAGCCACTAGAAGAAAAAGTAGTAACCGTCTCTCGAGCAAAGGGAACTGCGCTCTTTCCAGCAAACTTTATTCTCATCACTGCACTGAACCCATGCCCATGCGGTAATTACAATATCGCTGGCAAGCTGTGCACCTGTGCACCACTCTCAATCGCGCGATATCAAAAGAAAATTTCCGGACCAATTGTTGACCGTGTGGATCTATGGCTTGAAGTATCAAAAATAGATCACGAAAAACTTTCCAGTAATATTCAAACGGGGGAGAAAAGTAACGAAATTTGCGAGAGAATAAAAAAAGCGCGCAACATTCAATATGAACGATGCAAGAATGCAGGTATCCATAAAAAACTCAATGCGGAATTATCTGCCAGAGATATTAGTTCAACAATTTTTCTTGCGAACGATGTGAAAGATATTTTAAATACGTCCGCACAACGATTAGATCTCTCTGGTCGCGCTTACCATAAGATTATTAAACTTTCACGAACCATTGCCGACCTCGCTGAAAGTGAAAGTGTACGCCCGCATCATATTTTGGAAGCGTTGCAGTATAGACCAAGGAAAGCAGAATAAAAAGAGTTTGTAGAGGGTAGTGAGTAGTTGGTAGTTTGTAGAAAAAAAGAAGGAATGCTGCACACCAGAGGTGTGCGGCTTCTTTTACTTGCTACTTTTAACTTTTTACTTAATACTGTCCTCTATGAAAACCTATACTATTACCTGCGACGATTGTGGAAAGGAATTTGGAAGCATAGAATCCTGTACCTATGGGCATATTATTATTGGTGGAAAGACATACACGAGAAATGCAGGCTTTCAATTTGGAAAAGAATTTTCTCAAACTGTGGAAACAAGCGAGAAAAAATGTTCCGACTGTGGAGTTGAAGCGGGGAAAATACACCATTATGGGTGTGGGGAAGAGGTATGTCCTGCATGTAAAGAAAAACTGGCGACATGCGAGTGTGAAGTGGAGAAGAGAAGCTTGTAGTAAGTAGTTGGTAGTTTGTAGACAGAGAATACAAAACAGCGCCCCTGCGGGGCGCTGTTTCTTTTTTTACTACCTACTACTCACTACCTACTACAAACTAGTTATTAGAATGGATTTCGTGCTCCGCGGATTTCAAAGTGAATATGTGGACCAGTAGATCGTCCTGTATTTCCTGAAAGACCAATATTTTGACCCTGAACAACCTTTGTTCCTACTGAAACAAAATTCTGACTCAAGTGACCATAGACAGTCTGCGTTCCGTTAGGATGTGAAATAATTATATATTGACCGTACCCGCCATTGTATCCAGAACTCTTACTGAGAATAACCGTACCACCCGCCGATGCATACACAGGAGAACCAACCTTGAGCCCGACATCAATACCATTGTGTCCATGAACACCCTGAGTTCTCACACCACCGATAACTGGACGAGTGTAGTAACCATCATACAAAGGAAGCTTGGCAATTGCACGGGCAGTCTGTGATACCGCACTAGCTGGAACATCAATACTTACTTCACCTTCTGGAATAATAATTTCATCACCAATAGAAAGTACAGCCGTAGCTCCAAGGTTGTTAAACTCTCGTATGTCCTGCATATCACCCTTATACTTCTTGGCAATACTTGAGAGTGTTTCACCCTTTACCACGACATGCTTCACGCCATTAATAGGCAAGATAACAAGTTGCTGTCCAATCTTCAAAGTCTTTGACTTAAGGTCATTGGCCCACATAATCGTGTTAGCAGAAATATTAAACATGGAGGCTATGGCAGAAAGGGTATCTCCGTCACGAACAGTGTAGACTGAAATAGTATCCGAACTAGTCTTGTCGACAGTGGCATTGGTAGCACTTGCTCCAGCAGGACCATTCTCAGAAATAAGAGCGGAGCCGGCGACAAGAGCTATGTCTTCACTACCTTTGAAAGGGTTAGGATCAGAGTTGATGGCGGCCTGTAAAATGGGCATGGTCTGAGAGTTGCCATTTGATTCTGGAGCAGCTGCATCAGTATTTGAAACAAACATACCGGCAATAGACGACAAGATATTCGCCTGCACATGGAGAGGAGATGAAAGAACGATTGTTCCGGCGACAACTAAGCCTGGAAAAACCTTTAAGATAAGCGCTATGTTATATTCGTTCACCATAACTTCACACAGTGAACCAAAAAAAACTCGTGTTTTTGTAAGAATAAGCCTAGGATTAACGATTAAATGACGGATTTTCTGTCGTTTCTGCCATTATTTGGCTCAACAGAGCCAAATTCATGAAATACTGCCTTTTCATCAACTTCTCATCCACTATACCTGCCCCTAGGGGGAAGTCAACGACCCCTGGGGATAAAAAGTGGACAGTAAAAAGTTGACTTTTATGCATAAATTGTGCTATAATATATAAAGATTCTTTACATAAACTTTTACCGAGGAGGCATTGTGCCGAAACACACTTTGATTGTGGAACGAGATGGATTCGTTGGTGTCAAAACAACGGACACCTTCTGGTTCAATGTCAGCAGTCTGCTGGCAAGCGTCACCGATTTCGTCTGTTCTCTCGTCGTCTGGCAAAAAGCCGACGACAACTAACCCTAAGGAGAAAACCGTGCAAACAATCCTTGCAATTGAGGTTCGAGAGCAAAGCGATTCTTCCTTTATAAAGAAGGTTCGGCTTAGTCTTCCTTTTGTCGGTAACAAACTACACATTGGGACATTGGGTGATATTTTTGTAATCACCGATATCCATGAATTTGTCGAAGATGACATCGTTGTTGTCTTCGCAAAACCTGAGGATGAGATCTATCAGACAGGCAGAAACCTCTATGCAGATTTAGTGAATAAACTCACTGCCAATGGATGGACAGAGTTCGGAGATAAGTCCAAAAAAGATGTATACGAAGTCACTCACCTTAAAGGGTTCCTTGCTAAGAAGCAGTAGGAATCGACACACCCGCCCGGGCAGAAAATCTGCTCGTGGCGGGTTTTCTGTTGACTAACTATTAAAAAATATATAGTATCTTCAACGGAATTTAACAGAAAGAGGAACAGAATGTTTAAACAACTCTTGAAAGCCCTGGTCGTGTGGATTAAAACCAAGAAAATCCAGCGAGGGTTTCGACTCGTCGAAAAGACGAGACCGATGCTTGAGGAACTGAAACGACTCCAGCAAGATCGAGATGTGAAGTTTGTGTGGGACAATAAAAGCACCCCCATCTATGCTTACCGAAGCATCACGGGAGATCCAAGAAAAGTAAGACGGGCAGTCGCCCTGATAGGCAAGCTCAGGAAAAACCTGCGGCCAATTCAGTCTCTTGTCCAAATGTAACCCGCCCAGGCAGAAGATCTGCTCGTGGCGGGTTTTCTGTATATTAGGAAAAAGAGACAAAGGTCCGACTTTTTTGCTGCAAAAAAGTCGGACCTTTATTGTTTTTTTCTTTATTTTTTAATTCTTTTTACGCTCTCGTGATATAGTATTGCCTATGTCTCTAACCGATTCACTTAATCAATACCAACGCGAAGCAGTTGAACATCTTTCTGGACCATTACTTATCATTGCTGGCGCTGGTGCAGGAAAAACAAAGACCATTACTCACCGCATTTTAAACCTTATCAAACACGGCGTCGCGCCAAGAAATATTCTTGCAATTACCTTTACCAACAAGTCTGCAAAAGAGATGCGCGAACGTGTAGAAAAATTATTAGAAGAAGATGCTGCGCTTAATAGACCCGTTTCTTTTACAGAAAAACCTTTTGTCAGCACGTTTCACTCACTTGGAGTGCATATCATAAAAGAAAATAGCCAGCTCATAGGTGTACCCCGACATTTTGCCATTTTTGATCGCAATGACAGTAAACGAGCAGTGAAAGATGCAATCGAATCACTTGGCTTTGATACAAAACAATACGAACCAGGAAAATTTCTCAATATCATCTCCAAACAAAAAGGGGATTTAATCACTGTCACTGATTATGCAAACAAAGTCGGAAACGATTACACCGGAAAAATCGTTCTTTCGGTATGGAAAAAATATGAGGAGACTCTTCAGAAAGAAAGTGCTCTTGATTTTGACGACCTCATCTTGAAAACTGCAAAACTCCTCGAAACAAACAAAGAAGTGCGCGAAAAATACCAAAATCAGTGGAAATATATTCATATTGACGAGTACCAGGATACAAACGAAGTGCAGTACAACATTGCAAAACTACTTGCGGCAAATCACCGACAGATTTGCGTGGTGGGAGATGTAGATCAAAACATCTACAGTTGGCGTGGAGCAAAAATAAAAAACATTCTGGATTTTGAGAAAAATTATCCCGAGGCAAAAGTGGTACTCTTAGAAGAAAACTATCGCTCCACACAAACAATCCTTGCGGTTGCGAACAAAATCATAGAAAAAAATAAACATCGCGTAGAGAAAAAACTTTTTACAAAAAACGTAGAAGGGGAGAAAGTAGGGATGTATTCTGGATACGATGAGGGAGATGAGGCACGGTTTGTTGCCAAGAAAACACACGACCTCATAAAAAACGGGACAAAGGCCAGTGAGATTGCCGTATTATACCGAGCAAATTTCCAGTCACGTGCACTTGAAGAAGCGTTTTTAAGCGAAGCGATTCCATATCAAATACTCGGCACACGGTTCTTTGAACGTAAAGAAGTGAAAGATATTCTATGTTTTGTGCGCGCAGCGTTGAATCCTGATAGTATTTCTGATATTAAACGTATCATCAATGCACCACCACGAGGCATCGGCAAAGTGACACTCTTAAAAATGATTGAAAAGAAAGAAGATGAACTTCCTGCGGCAACCCGTGCAAAGGTGGAAAGTTTCAAAGCACTGCTCGGACGTATTGCAGAATACGCACGCACACAATCGCCATCTGTTGTACTTCGCTATGTACTCATGGAAACTGGAATTGAAACACTTCTGAAAAACGGGAACGACGAAGATAAGGAACGCCTGGAAAACGTTCGCGAACTTGTCACTCTCGCAACACGCTACGACATGATGCCACTTGAAGAGGGTATTGAAAAATTGTTATCTGATGCGGCGCTTGCCTCTGACCAAGACGACATGATTAAAGAAGAGGAAGCCGTCAAACTTATGACTGTACATGCTTCAAAGGGTCTAGAATTTGATTATGTATTCGTAACAGGATTGGAAGAAGATTTGTTCCCACATAAAAAAATAGGGGAGAGAGCCGTCTCAAGTGAAGAGGATGAGGAGGAACGTCGCTTGTTCTATGTAGCAATCACCCGCGCTCGGCTGAAACTATTTATCACCTATGCATCTATCAGAATGATCTTCGGCTCACGACAAGTGAACGTCCCGTCTGAATTCGTATTTGATATTGATGATGAATATATTGAAAAAGAAGAAGGGGATGAGGGCGCACGAGGAGCGAGAAAACCGTTATTAAGAATTGATTTTTAGAAAAAATGCGGCGCCATCTGATGGCGCCGCATTTTTCCAACCCCCCGTAAAATAATCAAGACCTTCGCAACACTTCTAATGGTGTTTGGTAATTAATACCCATATGAATTCTTTCTGTATTGTAATACAACAGATATTTTCTG
>JBAZVT010000037.1:0-7887 GCA_041660745.1 Minisyncoccota bacterium
GATTAGTGAGACGTTATGTTTCTTGTGGATATGTTCCATTATCTACACATACTAGCATAATGGACCGATGCAGAGCATCGAGGAATTCTTGGGATTAAACTATTCTTCCTCTCAGCTTTCTATGATAAGCAATGGCAAACCGATGTGCTTCACTGTTTGCGAGTAAAATATCTCTGCTATACACACGGACAAACTCACTATCGCCCACAATATGCTTTGGACGATGGGCTTCATTTTTGGTCACGGCAACCCCAACAACATCTTTTATTTCTAAAGTTTCTAATACAGCATTAAGTGCATTCAATTGTGCTGCAGCACCATCAACAACGATAACGTTAGGAAATTGCCATTCTGGGTGAGTGAAACGCCTCTGCAAAACTTCCTTCAAGTTATTCACGTCATCGTTCTTCTGGCTCCCCACCTTCGTGGGGACGACACTACGAGTGTCGCCTTTAATTTTAAATTTTCGATAATCAGATTTCTTCAGAACACCATTTTCAATCACGGTCATAACACCCACTACATGTGTTCCAGAAAGATGTGCAATATCATACGCCTCAATTCTCATAAGAGAACCTGCATCTGCAATACGAACATCTTCTTTAATCAGAGCAATGTCATTGATATGCTCCAAAGCAAAAATCGTTCTTTTTATTTCACCTGCTTCTTCAAACTCAAGCTTTTTAGCAAGCGTTTTCATTTCTTTTTCTAAACCTCGTACCAAAGCCTGTTTCTTGCCATGTAAAAATAACTCAATATGACGAACAATCCCCAGATATTCTTTTCTGGAAATACTCCCTGTGCAGACACCTGGACACAACCCAATCTGAGCGTTAAAACAAGGTTTTGCTTTCATTTTGCCCGCATCATCTAATTCCTCATAAGGAAAACAGTTGTCTCGGTATGGAAATATCTTGCGAATAATTTTCAAAGCCTCCCGCAACAACCCACCATTTGTAAAAGGACCGAATGTGTTTCGTACAGGAGTTTCTGCGACAAAAGACAAAAGATTTTTCCCACGGACCACCAACACGCGCGGATACTCTTCGTCGGTTACCGCAACATAATTAAAACTCTTATCATCTTTTTCTTGTGTATTGTGTTTCGGCTGATAATTTTTTATCAGGCTTGCTTCCAGAATAATCGCCTCAAGCACAGAGTCAGTTTGTTTCCAATCTATTGAAGACGCCTTCTCTACCATATCGACAAGAAGTTTTCCGCGTGTTTCTGTAAGGTCAGAAGAAAAATAACTTCTGATTCTCTCTCGCAATGAGGTGGCTTTTCCTATATACAAAATCTCCTTGTTTTTAGCCAAGAAAAAATACACCCCCGGAGTCGTTGGGATTTTTGATGATTTTTCCTTAAAATCGTCAAGCTTCATAATGTTGATAGTAGCATAGGAAAATGCCGTGACACAATATATAATCAAAAAGGATTAAGACTCTCTCGTACAACAATCTAACACCTTTTACACGGAAGGAGCCTTTATGTTCATTGGCAAGAGGTTACAGGAACGAAAAAGACATTTCATCCAGCTTGAATCCTACCTGCGTTCGCACTCCGGACACTTTGTCCGCTGGCACAATGGATGGTTAGCTGACTGGCACGTCAAACGCTGCTTGACGATTCTTGACCGCAACGGATACGCAAGATGCATGGAGGGTAAACGCCGCCTGTTCGTGTGCTTCCTCTATGTCCACTATCAAAAAGAATCACGGGAGGAAATTTCCTCGCGGGATCTTCCACGTCTTGCGAGGAACTTTGTGGAGCTTAGGTCGACGGGTTATGACCCCATAAAACATGCGGCAGAAGCTCGTATTGAAATCCCATATGACATCCTAGTCTCCGACCAACCCCTGACATCTGAGTCAGCCGCTGCCTCCGCTTGATTTACTTATACAAGGAGCAAAGCTGCAAACCCTGCGACACGCCACATGTCCCAGGGTTGCTTTTTTAGTACTTCTTTTCTTTTCTCAAAAGCTTTCTTAAATATTTACCTGTATATGTATCAGTGTTCGCAACTTCTTCTGGAGTTCCTTTTGCAACAAGTTTTCCACCGCCGACACCACCCTCTGGACCGATATCAATAACATAATCAGAAGATTTAATGAGATCAAGATTGTGTTCAATAACAAGAACTGTATTACCCTTGTTTACAAGAGACTGTAATATCTCTATGAGTTTTTTCACATCCTCATAATGAAGTCCGATTGTTGGCTCATCCAGGAGATATATTGTTTTCTGAATATGAGGACGATAGAGTTCTGAAGAAATTTTTACGCGCTGTGCTTCACCACCAGAAAGAGTTGTGGCAGACTGACCAAGATGCAAGTATCCAAGACCCACTTCGTTCAATGTATTTAATCGATCCGCTATAGAGGGAATATCCTGATAGAATTCAAGAGCCTCTTCAACAGTCATCTGCAACACATCATAAATACTTTTTTTCTTATATTTTACCTCCAATGTTTCTTTCATAAAACGCTTTCCGCCACAAACATCACAGGTCACATACACAGTAGGAAGGAAATGCATCTCCACCTCAATCATGCCATTACCCTGACACGTCTCACAGCGACCACCCTTCACATTGAAAGAAAATCTATTTGGACCCCAACCGCGAGCACGAGCTTCTGCCGATTCCGCAAACAAATCACGAATAAAGGTAAACGCGCCGGTATATGTTGCAGGATTAGAACGTGGAGTTCGTCCAATAGCTGATTGATCAATGAGAATTGTGCGCCCAAGATATTCGGTACCGGTAAAAGACTGACAATTATATACAGTAGCCGAACGATATTTATGTTCAAGACGTGCTTGCAGGTTCTTGTGTACAATCTCGTACATAAACGATGATTTACCTGATCCAGACACGCCGGTGATAGTCACAAACTTACTGAGAGGAATATCTACATTAATGTTTCCAATGTTAAAAATCTTGCCGCCTCGGATAGCAAGCTTGCCTTTATCGCTCGTTCTACGTTTTTCTGGAGTATCTATTTTTTTATCACCTCGCAAGTAATCAAGCGTCACGGAACCACTGATATTTTTCTTCGCAAGAAGTAGCGGCTCCAGATAATCCGCGACAATAACTTCCCCGCCATGGACGCCAGCTTTTGGACCGATATCAATAATATAATCTGAAGCGAAAATTGTGTCCTCGTCATGCTCCACAATCAAAATAGTATTTCCCATATCACGCAAGTGCGTCAGAGTTTGTATAAGTTTGTCGTTGTCACGTGGGTGGAGACCGATAGTGGGTTCATCCAACACATACAATGCGCCCACAAGCCCAGATCCAAGCTGACTGGCCAGTCGGATACGCTGGGCTTCACCCCCAGAAAGCGTGTGAGCACGACGGTTCAATGAAAGATAGTCTATACCAACATTAATCATAAATTCTAATCGTGACTGAATTTCTTTTATGACTACTTTTGAAATTTCTTGTTCTCGTGGAGAAAGTTTTATAGTTACGAGAAAATCAGACGCATCTTTGATAGACATGCTTGTAAACTGATTGATATTTGTATCATTAATCAATACGTGGAGCGCTTCTTCACGAAGACGAGCACCTTTACATTTATCACATGGTTCATCACCATAAAAATATTTTGAACCTAACCCATTACATTCTGGACATGCGCCATATGGAGAGTTAAAAGAGAATAATCGTGGTTCAACTTCTGGATATGAATATCCGTCGTGAGGACATGCGAATTTTGAGGACATAACAAATTCCTCAGGTTTGTAGTCTTTTGTAGATTCTTTTGCTGTCTCTCGAAACATGACGCGCACCAAGCCATCCGAATCAGTCAGTGCACGTTCAAGAGCCTCAGAAAAACGCTCCTCGGCATTTTTATAATTTGCCTCAAAATCATTCAAACTAATACTATCAACAAGCGCATCAATACTGTGACGCTTGTTTTTTGATAACACTATTTGTTCGCGAAGATTTTTCCTCTCGCCATCTACAAGCACGTGAGAATATCCCTTACCAAGTAAATCATACAAGAGCTGGTAATACTCACCTTTTCGTCCGCGGACAACAGGCGAAAATAATTCCAAATACACGGGTAAATTAAGTTTATTTTTTTCACCCTTTTGCTTTGCCTTCATTTTTTCAAGAATGAGATTTTTTATTTCCTCAGTTGAAAGTTTTTCTATAGAGCGATTGCATACGAGACAGTGAGGTTTGCCGATACGAGCATACAAAATACGCAAATAGTCATATATCTCAGTGATTGTCGCAACTGTAGAACGAGGATTGTTTGATCGAGATTTCTGATCAATAGAAATTGCAGGAGATAAACCTGTGATTTCATCAACATCTGGCTTTTGCATCTGACGCAAAAACTGTCGTGCATACGAAGAGAGAGATTCAACGTATCTACGCTGTCCCTCAGCAAAAATAGTATCAAACGCAAGAGACGACTTTCCTGAACCAGAAAGTCCTGTGAAGACAACCATCTTGTTGCGAGGCATTTCAACCGTTATATTTTTCAGGTTGTGAGTACGAGCACCTTTAACAATAATTTTGTCTGTTTGGTCTAATGGGTGTTTTTTTGTTGTCATATATCTATAAATTACCCGAGATCCCGAAATTTACGCACAAATCCCCCGGCGCATAACGCTAGGGTGTATATATCTCTATATGTAGACTATCATAACACGAAAATTGTGATTTGCATATGAACCCCGTCAATAAATTTAAGTATAAAAATACCGCGCTCACAGAGAAGCGCGGGTTTGGACCCCATGGGTAAGTTTGTCGTCCTAATTATGGCCGAGCGACGACTGTGCCACAATGCTTTCCATGCGCTGGCATGGCCGGCCGTTGTTCCGTTGCCGAAGGTGTAGCCGTTTGACCAGCAGCCTTCAAACGGTTTTCCCGCTTGACGGCTTCGTAGACCTCCTTGCGGTGTACAGTGACCTTCTTAGGTGCGCTGAATCCGAGACGTACCTTGTCGCCTCGGATATCGACGACGGTGACTTCAATGTTGTCACCAATCATGACTGATTCGTCCCGCTGCCGTGAAAGTACCAACATGGCGTGACTCCTTTCTAAAAGTGCCATGTAACAATCATCCTTGAAAGAACACTATCGGTACAATATCTAACTTTTGCAATGATGTCAATTCTAAATGAAAATGTGATGAACAAAAAAGGTGACGAGTGTTCTGGAACACGCCGTCACCCTACGAGACACAGTGTAGCCTCATAACTACCCTCCATGATGCGCCTGAGTAGCTCTTGCTCCGAGATAGTCTTGGAAACGACTCTCGGGAATCCACCCCTGCGCTAACTGTAAGTCACGAACCGTTTCGACCGTCTTGGAACAATCGTTGGGAGATAACTCAAACCCAACGGGTATTCCAAAAGCAATCTCTGCCACCGCATCACAAACTCCACGATAAACAATACTAACAGTTTCTCCTTGTGGGGTCGTAATGCAGGCACCCTGTCCGTCTTTGCAAAATAGAACCAATGTGGTTTTCATACTCACCTCCTTTCTGGTTCTACCAAAGTTTGCTACATCTAACAATAAAAAATCTTCATGAATTTTCAGTGAACCCCGTTAGAGAAAAGCCGCTTGACGGCTACCGCACGAAGCGGTTCTACCACAGGGGCATTTCTTGTTTGATAAATCAAACAAAGTCACTAACGGGGTGAACTTAAAAAAATACATAGGACCGCCCTATGTATTTTATCGATGTTTTCGTGAGCGAGATTTTGTAATCTTTTTCCCCTCCCCAGAGAGTGAGTGTATTTCATCTCGCAAAATAGCAGCGGTCTCAAAATCAAGTTCTTTCACAGCGGCATTCATCTGACGCTCTTTGTCCTTAATTATTTTTTCTACATCTCCTCCATACGCCTTAATATCCAAATCTGTGAGCGTTCGAACAGTCTTATCGTGTTCAGTCTGCATCTGTTCGGTAATGTCCTGAATTTTTTTGTGAATTGTTTTCGGAGTTATGCCATGCTTGGTATTATATGCAATCTGAATCGCACGTCTGCGATCGGTCTCACCCATAGCGCGCTGGATTGACCCCGTAACCGTGTCTGCGTACAAAATAACATGTCCAAGCACGTTGCGCGCAGCACGACCAATAATCTGAATTAACGCGGTGTCTGAACGTAAAAATCCTTCCTTGTCTGCATCAAGAATTCCAATAAACTGTAATTCGGGCAAGTCCAAACCTTCACGCAACAAGTTCACACCAACAAGACAATCAAATACCCCCTTACGGAACTCAGTTAAAATCTGAATGCGTTCAATTGTTTTTATTTCACTATGTAAATATTTTGACTTAATATGTTTCTCCTCAAGAAACTTACTCAGGTCTTCTGCCATACGTTTTGTCAGTGTTGTAGCAATAACTCGCCCACCACCTTTTATAACCTTCTGAGCTTCATCTATAAAATCAAGAACCTGGCCTTTGTATGCGCCCTTGCTTATTACCGGCTTAATAATCACCTCGGGATCAATAAGACCTGTCGGGCGAATCACTTGTTCTACAACTTGTTCTTTGTGCTCCTTCTCATATACACCCGGAGTAGCGGATGTATAAATGCGCTGCCCAACACGTTCTTCAAATTCAGCAAACTTCAATGGCCTATTGTCTTTTGCACTCGGTAGACGAAAACCAAAATCAACCAACGTGCGCTTGCGAGACTGGTCACCTTCAAACATGCCTCCTATCTGAGGAATAGTGACATGAGATTCATCTATAATAGTAAGAAAATCTGCTGTGCCATCTTTGTTGTGTGGAAAATAGGAGAGCAATGTGTCCGGTGCTTCCCCAGGCATCTTTCCTGAAAAATGTCGGGAGTAGTTTTCTATTCCATTGCAATAGCCCACTTCACGGATAAGTGCGAGATCGTAATTAGTTCGACGCTTCAATCGCTCTGCTTCCAAGTTCTTTCCTGCTTTTTCGAGGGCTTTTAATTGTGCAGCAAGTTCAGCTTTTATTGTAGATGCGGCACGTTTCTGACTGGCAGGGTCAGTAATAAAATGTTTTGCGGGGAAAAGGAAAAAAGTTTTAATTTCTTCCAAAACTTGCCGCGTCACTTCATCAATCTTAATAATTGAACTAATTTTTGTACCATCAAATTCTAGACGATAAATAACACGCTCACTGACAGGCATTATTTCAATATTATTTCCTAATGCACGAAAAAGGCCCGGAGCAAGATCAGCGGGAGTACGTTCAAAATGAATATCAATAAGTTTTCGAATACATTCTGCGCGAGACAATTCCATCCCCTGTGCAATTTTCATATTTACCTTTTCGTATTCTGCAGGAGAACCCAAACCATAGATACAAGAAACAGTGGCAACAATAATAACATCTTTACGTGTAAGAAGTGCCTGTGTAGAAGCATGACGAAGACGCTCAATTTCTTCATTGATCATCGCCTCCTTTTCTATATAGGTATCAGTAACAGGCATATATGCCTCAGGCTGATAGTAGTCGTAATAGGAAACAAAATAATGAACCGCATTTTCCGGAAAAAATTCTTTGTATTCTTGAGCAAGCTGAGCAGCAAGAGTTTTGTTGTGGGCAATAACAAGAGTCGGTTTGCCAATCTGAGCAATGACATTTGCAGCAGTGAACGTCTTCCCAGAACCCGTAACACCAAAAAGAGTCTGATGTTTCAAACCTTTTTTAACCCCGGACACAAGCGCTTCAATGGCCTTCGGTTGGTCACCAGCTGGAGCAAACTTTGAGTTTAATTTGAAAATGTTGTCCATAACAATATCGTAAGTTCTAATCTGAATCACTACACCCCTTAAACACTTCACTTGGCGTCGCGTAGCCAAGTCTCTTGCGTGGTCTGTTGTTCAAGTTGCGAACTGCGCGTTGAACATCGTATTGCGTAACTGTA
>JBAZVT010000038.1:0-7330 GCA_041660745.1 Minisyncoccota bacterium
ACAGTTACGCAATACGATGTTCAACGCGCAGTTCGCAACTTGAACAACAGACCACGCAAGAGACTTGGCTACGCGACGCCAAGTGAAGTGTTTAAGGGGTGTAGTGATTCAGATTAGAACTTACGAAAGACCCACCTTTAATGAAGTGCTTTTAATTAGACTATCTTTAGTTAACTCTATTCTTCAACGCTCTCCCCATCCGAAACGATCTCACCACGAGCGGCTTTTTGCATTGATTCAATAATATCTTCGATTTCACCTGCAAAAATAGTTTCAATATTGTGCCACGACTTCTTGATGCGGTGATCAGTCACACGATCTTGCAGAATGTTATATGTACGAATTTTTTCAGAACGGTCAGCGGTACCAATTTGACCCTTTCTGTTAGATGCAAACTTGGCATTTTCTTTCTCCTCTTCCATTACCTGTAATTTTGCAGAGAGAATCACCATTGCTCTTTCACGGTTTGCCTTCTGACTACGTTCGGCAGTACAACGGACCATAAGCCCTGTTGGTGTATGTGTCAGACGAACAGCGGTTTCAACTTTGTTAACGTTTTGACCTCCCTTACCTCCTGCGCGAGAAAACTCCATCTCTATATCTGATGGATTTATTTCAAACTTCACTGTTTTTCTAATTGGCAATACGGCTACAGATGCTGTTGATGTGTGAACACGTCCAGATTTTTCTGTTGCGGGTATACGCTGAATACGATGAACACCAGTTTCATATCGCAAGAGTGTGTATACGTCTTGCCCTCGGATTTCAAACGATGCTTCCTTGTATCCACCAAGAGCAGTTTTGGATTCATCAATTATTCTCCACCCCCATCCGCGAGTTGTAACATATCTCTCATACATAAGTGCAAGTTCCTCGGCAAACAGCGCAGCTTCATCACCCCCAGCACCTGCACGAATTTCAAGTAAAATTTCATTAGGAAATTCTTCCTCAACTTTTTCACTTGTCGTAATTGTCTCCATCTGCTTTATGAGTTCTTCCTTTTGAGTTTGGAGTGCTTTTAATTCTTCTTCCACCAAAGACGCCATGGTCGGGTCTTTCTGCAACATGTCCTGCATTTCAGCCTCCTGTCGTTCAAGCGAAACATACATATCTGCAAGATATGCTGTTTTGTGATTTTCTTTGTATTGTGAAATGTCGGTCATGATAATGTATTATATCGTATTTCTTACTCCCACACATTGTCTTTGCGAGGAGTCTTCGACGTGGCAAACCAGAATTTTAACTTCTAAACAAGTTACTGGATTGCTTCGCAAAGCCTCGCAATGACAGAGGAGAGGAAATGAGACATAACAAAACCCGTCATTTTGAGCACGGGTTTTGATAGAATTGTTATTTCTTTTCTGCTGTTTTCTTTGTCTTTGTACTTGCAGAGGCTTTACGTGCCTTAAACTTCTCAACGCGGCCAGCGGTATCAAGAACCTTTTCAAGACCTGTGTAAAATGGATGACATGTACTGCAGATTTCAACATTAATCTCTTCCTTGGTAGAACCAGTAGTAAAAACGTTGCCACATGCACATGTAACCTTTGCTTTATCGAAATATTTTGGGTGGATATCTGCTTTCATAGTGGATAAGATAATACCAGAAAGTATCTTTTTTTGCAAGAAAAACGCCATTTCAAGGCGTTTTTCTTGTCGTGACACGTCACAATTTCCTTTAAAGCTATATATCCAAAGGATCAATCATAGTTGTCTGGATGGTAGTTGCCTTCTGCATAACTTGGGTGCCGTAGGTGTTTGCAAATGCTGAAGCAGAGCAAACCTTACCAGAAAAATACCTACAAGCGGCATTCATTTCTCCCGTATACGTACCCCCAGCAGCTCCGATATCACGAAGAAACATAGAGGATGCCATGAATGCGTCTTCAGGATTCCACGGGTCGGCGACGCTTCGCCCCACACCCGTCGCGACACTTTTACTATACATAATCCAAGTAGAGGGAATGAACTGTGCAGGGCCCATTGCACCACCATAGCCAATAGACTGAGGACAAGACACTCGTGTCGTAAATGCATCTCTACCGAGTGCTTTCATTATTTGCAAGAAAGGCTGAACGTCCCTATCAGGCTTCATGACTTTTGCAAAAGGTGTACCTGTATTCATACCCACCCCACTTCCCGTTGTCGTATCTTTCAAGTAACATGACCCGAGGTTTTTACCCAAATTAGTTTCTTGCATAAGAATTGCCAAAAGGAATGCTGGGCGAACTCCTGTCTTTTTCTGAGCTTCCTCCGCGAAAGCGAGTGCGTCACCGAACTTGATTCCGTCCGTATCACGCAAAGCAAATATCATACTACGAATCTGTGCGGCAGCTTTTTCTCTATCATTAATAACCTGTTGATATGCACTTTCCTCTGTTTTTGCAGCTTTTACTAACGCCCGCTTTTTCGCCTCATTTTGTTCAACAATTTTCTTTTCTGCTTCTATTACTTTTTTGGCGTCTAATTCATTTGCTTTTTTGGCATCTAAAATCTTTTTTTCTGCTTCAGTAGACGATTTATTTTCTCTGACTTTTATAAACAGCTGAGCAAGAGCATTCTTAATAGAATTATAAGAATTAACATCCGCCAAGGCATCAGAAAGGTTATCATTACCGAGAACAATTTCTGGTATGGTTATATTATCCAACTCGTCTGTTTTACGAATCAATTGTGCAAGAGACTGCTTACCTGACTCTATTTTGTCATTAAGAGTATCGATCGTCTGAAGTTTGGTGCCAATATCTTGCGAAAGATGCTCAATTGAAATAGTTTTGGCTTTAATCTTTAGTTGTGCCTCTGCAATTTTTGCATCAAGAATAGCTACATCTCGTTCATACGAAGTGCGCTCAAGTTGTTTTGATTTAAGAACCTGCTGTTTCTCCTTAATTTCTGCTTCAACCTTTGCAAGCTCACGCCTCCAACAACCTTCGTCTGTTTTAGCACATGGATCTGCAGCGAAGATAGTCTGAGTAGTGCCAAAAAGTACCGCAAAACAGCCAATAATAGCGGCAATATATCCAAAACAGCTCATCTTGAATGACATGCGTACATTATAGCACAGTGAGATTGGTTCAAAAACAAAAAAGGCGCCCTCTAGGGGCACCTTTTTTGTTTTTATTTCTTTGCAGAAGCTTCTCCTTCTGCACCTTCTTCAACTTCTTCCTTACCCTTCTTTTCTACTTCAATAGCTGAGAGATCAACTGGAACTTCTTCAACTGGTTCCTCCTTAGCAACTGAGATAGAAGCAACGACTTCTTCTGGATTTTCTGCAAGTTCTACACCTGCGCCAAGTTTGATATCGGAAGCCACAATCTGACTATCCAATGTTGTGAGTGTTGAAACATCAACCTCAATTTCGTGTGGAAGATTTTTTGGTTCCGCACTAACTCTAATCTCGTGAAGTACTTTTACAAGAATACCGTTAAAATCCTTTACCGCTGGTGCAACACCAACGAAAGAAACTGAAACTGGAACTTCCATTTTCTGGCCCTTTTCAAACACATAAAAGTCAGCGTGACGAGGAAGATCCGAAATAGGATCAACATCGATATCCTGAACAAGAGCTTCAAGTTCCAACCCATCACCCTTTAATTCGATGACCGTTGATTCTCCCGCTTCTTTCCAGGCCTTCATAAAGTCCTTATGAGAAACGGCGATTGGTGTTGATGCTTGCTTTTTTCCGTAGAAAACAGCTGGCATTTTCCCCTCTCGGCGAAGCTTTGCAAGCGATTGCTTGCTATCCCTCTTCTCGATTGTTAATTTAATCATAGGCACAAGTATACTGATTTTCTCAGATAAATCAACCCCGTTAAATATTTACACATGTAATCCTATACAATTTTTACCGGATTACTTACAGGCACTGATGTTTGAGATGAAGATTTGTTTGCAATCAACCCCTTTGGGGTTCTTCCTTCAAAGAAATCGACAATATTCTCTGCAGCAACACGAGACATATCACATCGAGTATCCTCTCGCGAGGATGCTATGTGGGGAGTCAAAACGACATTTGGAAGATCAGCAAGACCACGAGCGAGCTTTGGCTCAAACTCAAACACATCCAACGCCGCACCTCGGATTACACCCTTTTTTAATGCATCCACAAGAGCCACCTCATCTATAACTGGTCCACGAGAAGTGTTCACAATATAAGCAGATGGTTTCATCATTTTTAGGTGATCTGTGCTAATAAGGTGATAGGTAGAATCCAATAATGGCACATGCAGACTTACCACATCAGACTGCTTCAAAACATCCTCGATTGTTTCTACATACTGCGCACCATGCTCCCGCTCAATACACTCATTGCGTACAACATCATGATAAATGACCCGAGCACCAAATCCTTCGTGGGCAAATTTTGCAACCTTCTCTCCAATCTTACCAGCACCAATAAGTCCGAGCGTTCTCCCTTGAAAATCTTCACCCCAGAGCAATGTTGGAGACCATCCTGTGTATTTTCCCTTTTTTACATACACATCGCCCTCTACCACCCTGTTCATGAGCGCTAGAATAAGTGCGATGGTGTGTTCCGCCACCGATTCAGAAGATGTACCATATGTGTTTGTAACTGCAATAGAACGCGCCGCAGCCTCTTTCACATCAATATTATTAAAACCGACAGCATAATTAGAAACAATTCTTATTGATGGCGCTACATCAAAAATCTCTTTTGTTATAGAATCTGTAAGAAGTGAAATGATACCATCATACTGTTTATACTTAAGGGCTTTCTTTAATTCTTTTGGTGTAATCGGGCGGTCCTTCTGGAAAACATCCACTTCATACCCCTTATTCTTCAACATGTCTATGCCAGGACCTGGAATATTTCTTGTAACAAAAATGCGTATCATATTACATTCTGTTAAATATTTTTAATTTACTTTCCACAACTTTCTGGACTGACTGAACACTACCTTTCAAAAATTTGTATGGTGCTACTTCTTCGGGATCCTCTTGGAGTGCTTTACGTAACCCATCGCGATATGCAACCCTAATTTCTGTATTAATATGAACTAGAGATATTCCCGCAGCAAGTGCGTCTGCAACATCGTCGGCAGCATTACCAGAAGCGCCATGCAAAACAAGGGGAACAGATACAGCCTCAGCAAGTTCCTTAATTCTTTTTGTATTTAAACGTGGGTCAACACCACTCTTCAGCATCCCATGCATATTTCCCACTGCAGGTGCGAGCATATCTACACCCGTCTCCTGAACGAATCGCACTGCATCTGCGACATGAGTAAGCGAATCTTCACCTAATTCAACTCCTTCAGGAATACCGTCGAGAAGTTTTGATGATGTTCCTATAAACCCAAGTTCTCCTTCAACAATAATATTTGGATTAACAGACTTTGCATATTCAACACACCGGCGAGTTTCAGCGATATTTTCATCAAGAGATAACTTTGCTCCATCAAAAATCACCGCATCATATCCAGCGTCTACGGCTTCTTTTACCCGTTCAAAAGAATACGTATGATCGGCGTTAAGAAAAATCGGATAACCAAACTCTTCACGGAGACTCTTCACGAGAGCTACTGCTTGCCGCACACCAACAAAGTCACGCTCCCCTTCAGACGTCCCAATAACAACGGGGACATTGAGTGTACGAGCAGCGTTGAAAATACCCCACAAGCCCTCTAGGTTTGAAATGTTAAAATGGCCCACGGCCTTCTTCTCTTGTTTGGCTTTAATTATTACATCCCACAGAGTATTCATACGCGATAAAAGTAAAAGAATAATGTTCCTATTATACCATGTAAAAGGAGCCCCTAAAATTGAAAACACCCCAAACAAAACTCTAAAGTTTTTTAAGCTTGTATTCTAGAGGTGCATTCTTCAGCACCTCTTCAAGAGCATGTAGATTAAGTAGTCCTTTCTGGGCACCGACTTCTTGGACAACAGATGAGGAATTTATGGGCGCACGAAGCAAGGCCTCTTCAAGAGGAAGTCCCTTAATAAGCATTGAAATAAGAGTGGCAGAAAAAGCATCACCCGCCCCTGTACGACTGACAGGCGTTCGTTTGTCTGGGAAAATCGGTTGAAAATAAAAACATGAACCGTCATATGCATACGCACCTTTCTGTCCATCAGTAACAACAACCGTTTTAGGTCCGAGCTTTGCAAGTGTTTTTAAAAGGAATTTAATATCATTTTCTTCGCTCTCAATTATTTTCTGCGCCTCTTGTTTGTTACAAAGAAACACATCCGTCGCACCGTATACAGACGCAAGTGCATGATACCCCATCTTTATCTGTAATGTGCCCGGCTGAAATGCCAATTTGGTCTCTGGGTGATTATCTAGGAACTCTACTATATGCTTATGGTACGGAAGAGAATGCTCTGGTAACGAGGACAGGTACAACCATCGCGGGGCAATTTCGATATGCGGAAATGAGAGTGGATATGGATTGTGTTTTGTAAGGATTGTTCGCTCATCTTCATACCAAAGAATGAAATGAAAATTTGTTGGCAACGAGCGATGTTTCCGTATCCATTCTGTATTAACGTTTTCACGTTTAAGTCTCTTGATGGACTCAGCCCCAAAATCATCCGTGCCGATGTTTCCAATAAGACCAGAGGACAAACCCAATCGCGCAGCACACACAGCTGCATTGGCAGCATTTCCAACCGCTGGCACTATTTCAATACTTTCATACGGAATTTTTTCTCCAAATGGAAAACAAATTTTACAATGCTCTTTTTTCAAATCGCACGTAACACCCGCATCCTTGATTCGAATGAATGCATCCACTGCAATATCTCCTATCGAAAGAAAATCTAGACGCTTGGAACTCATACAATAAATTATATCATGAAAATCTATTGTGAAATTAAAAACTACCCACACCACCGGCCCTAGTAACACCCCATACGATTCCGGTAACAATAACCACTGCAACGAGAAGTTTAAAAAACTCAACATACCACGGCCGTTGCTTCAATACGATACGCTCGACAACGACAATCTGTGGCCTTATTTTTTTTCTAAGATCAAGAATATTCCTCATATATATTTATATATATGTTAGCACATATATTGAGCTAATTGTTATCCACACCTCACACATATTTGCAAAAAAACAGCCTATCTTTTTATCACAAGAATACGCTACTATTTTTATAAAATTTAAATGAACTACCCCGATGCAGAGCATACGGGGTATCCCCTTCGATTACTCAATCGTAAATAGTGTTGGTTGTTGAGTGTGTAATTGTGTGTAGTTTGGTACTCCCTGGTTCTTTACGTAGTTTTGTATCATCTTTAGGTTTCCATACTGTCCAACAGTGTTTATATAGTATCCCATTGTCCATATGTGCCCTC
>JBAZVT010000039.1:0-7292 GCA_041660745.1 Minisyncoccota bacterium
TGGAGTATGTCCCTTGTACACCATCTGTGCTGCGTCTCGACGCACCTTTGGTATGTTTGGATTACTTGTATATGGCATAGCTTTTCTATATTACCTTAGTTGCGTCCAAGCTATTGAACCATTACGCTCCGGTTGACACGTTATATAATTATTGTATGAAAAAATCACTTACAATTATAGGTGGAATTGCTCTGGTTGCGGTTCTCGGAATAATCATGAGATCTCTTTTGATCTCCCAGAATAACGAGACGGCACAAGTAAGTTCTTCTCTAACAGATTATCAAACACTTCTTACTAAATATAATACTCTTGTTTCCGACACGCAAAAATTGGGTGTCGGTGTTGTGATAGATAATTCTGACAGCATTTCTGTCTCGCGAGTTGGCACATGGACAAAGACTACTGCGACAGCTGGTTTCAATGGTGGTAACTATGAATCGTTTAAAGGGACAACAGGGTCGTTTACTTTTACACCGAAGATTACGAAGGCTGGGCAATATGAAATATTTATTCGCTGGACAGCCGGATCAAATAGGGCAGCTGCGGTACCCGTAGATATTATGCCTTCTGGTATGCAGAAGGTTACAAGAACAATTGATGAGCGGGGGAATAACGGTCTGTGGGTTTCGCTCGGTATGTACAATCTGACAGTGGGTACTGGGAATCGAGTGGTTGTTCGTACGACTGGTACGAGTGGATATGTGGTTGCGGATGCGGTTCGGTTTGACCTTCAACCAGGTATTGTTAGTGGTACTACCACAACTACTCCAACCTCCACCTCCAGCGCACCCATTTCTACTACTCCAACTCCAGTATATGCAAATGTAATTGTTGATAATAAATCTAGTGGCGTTGTTACTGGAGGGGTATGGAGGTCTAGTTCGTATGTTGCAGGGTTTAGCGGTACGGATTATCTGTATGGCGCAGTTGCTGATGGAAGTGTGAGTGTTTCGTTTACTCCGACATTGCCCGTAGCCGGCACATACAAGGTGTATGCATTATGGACGGCAGCGTGGGCAGAGCGTGATAATCACGTTCCGTTTGAGGTTAAACACAAGCTAGGAAAAACTGTTACATATATTGATCAAACCAAGAGTGGATCGGCGGGGAAATTGTTAGGAACCTTTTCTTTTGACAAGGGTACTACCGGAAGCGTCACTGTTCGTACAGATGGTACGTCTGGGGATGTTATTGCCGACGCGGTTCGGTTTGAGCAAGTTGCGGGTGGCACAGCATTGACTCCAGTGACGCCTATTACCACCACAGCACCCACTTCGGCTCCTGCCCCAACACAAACTCCTGTTCCCACACCAGCTCCAATAACGGGAACTGTCGGGCCTGTTATGGACAATAGTGCACTTCCAGCTAGTGCGATAGTGGTAAAACCTGGTCAATCAATTCAGACCGCAATAGATAACGCAGTATCCGGGGCGACTATCGCCATCCGTGCGGGAACATATAGCGGGAATTTGGTTATTCAAAAAACGCTTACATTGCGGAATTATCCTGGTGAAAGACCGGTTATTAGCGCTCTGGATTCTACGCATGCAGCAGTTTGGTTTCAGGAGGATGATAATGTTTCGGCAAAAAACAGTAGGGTTTCTGGATTAGAAATAAAAGGTGGTTACTATGGCATAAAGATTGATGGTGGTGAATATAACCCAGGGTTAAATAACGGCATTATTCTAGAAAATAATATTATCCATGAAAGTGGATACGATGGTGTCAAGGTCACATTTAATGCCGACAATATTGTTATTAGAAATAATGAGATTTACAGGACTGGGAGATCTGGGACCAATGCACAAGGTATAGATTCTGTTGGAAATGATAATATTATAATTCGGGGTAATTACGTCCACGATACTGTAAGTGATGGTATCTTCACAAAAGGAGGATCTGTTAATGGTATCATTGAAAATAACAGAGTTGTAAATGCAGGTACGGGCGGTGAGGGTAATGGTATTGATGCTGGAATGTCGGCAACTGATGCGTATGTATTTGATATGAAAACTAACCCAGGAATGTACGAATGTATTAATTGTATTATTAGAAACAATACAATAACAAACTCAAGAAATTCGGGCATAACAGTAAATGGTTCTAAAGGGACTATTGTTCAAAACAATACAGTGTCTGGTTTTGGTACTGCAGGTGTTCGCATCGCCGCGGTCGAAAATTGGCCAGAGGCTGGTGGATATTTACAAATACCAAACTCAAATGTCACATTGACTGGCAATAAGATAAAGGGCGCAAATGGATTTTCTGTGCTGATTATTAATACTTCTCTGGGTGATGGATTAATAGGAAGTTTCAATGGAAGTAATAATACCTATTACAATACAGCTGGTGCGGTTTCGCTGAGGGATGATACAAAGAGTTTTACTGGTGGTTTGGCTGCTTGGAAACAGATTCGAACTGACGCCGATAGTAAAGAAGTCGCTTTCTAATTAAGGTCGGTAGAACTACAAAAAGCATTCATCAAAAATGGATGTTTTTTGTTTGCTGTGCCGGGTAGCTACAAGGAGCGTATTATATTGACATTTCTGATTAATTGCGTAAAATTTAATCAGGTTAGGGAAGGGCGTTCCTCCTCCTGTTCTCTTGGACCATTATTGAGGGTTGTGTTGTATGTGTTACTGTACGCGTCAAGGAAGATGGCATAGTTACCGACTTAGACTTGTGCTGGGGCATCTCCCGCCCACACCCGCATGTCCTCCGTTATGGGCACTTGATCGAGCTCTTGCACATCAGCGCGAGAGTGAGAGCCGGGGAAGACGTCCGCCAGTATTGGCTGGCTGCACCTTTCCTAAGATTGGTAGACCGCCTCGGAAGAGGCCTCATGCTCTGGCGGCATGACTGCCAGAGATACCCACGGCTTCGTTCGCGATGCCGTGGGTAAGTTTTTAATTTAAAAAATATCAAGCAAAAAATAACCGCCAGGCTTTCGGCCTGGCGGTTATTTTTTTGTTAGGTTATGCGCGCTGTACGTTGACTGCGTTCAAACCCTTCTGAGACTCTTCTGTCTCAAAAGTGACAGTGTCGCCCTCATGGAGTTCGTCGAAACTTACTCCAACAACTGATGAGCTGTGGAAGAAAATATCCTTTGCTGCACCTTCTGTTGCGATGAAACCAAAACCTTTTGGCATGATCTTCTTGATTGTACCTTTCATGTTTTTTATTCGTTCTTAACTTATTAAATACAAAATTTAAATATGCTTTGAGAAATTCGACTTTTTCGAATCATACTTTTTTTGTGGATATAGTATGACATTCTGGAAATTTTTGTCAAAGCATTTTTTATTGCACAATTTTTTGACGTTTCTTTCAAATGACACCTCGCGTTCATACAAAAACTGCCCCACCACTTTCGTGGCGGGGCAGTTTCGTTAGGTTATGCGCGTTGTACGTTGACTGCGTTCAAACCTTTTGGTGATTCCTCTGTGTCAAAAGTTACAGCATCACCTTCGCGGAGCTCATCGAAATTTGCTCCTGAGAGGGACTTACTGTGAAAGAAAACATCTTTCTGAAATCCTTCTGCGCCGATAAAACCAAAACCTCTGTCCATAAGCTTCTTTATTGTGCCTTTATGCATGTGTTATTCGTTATTATTCTTATTAAATACAAAATTTAAATATGCTTTGAGAAATTCGACTTTTTCGAATCATACTATTTTGTTGGTACAAGTATAGCATCGTCAAATACTTTTGTCAAGACGTATTTTCATTTCATACTCGTTATTTCTAGAAAACCCTTTTATTCCATCACAAAAACATCCTCAATTCTTTTTTGACCTAATGCTTTTGTGACAGTAAAGGCGAGCTGAAGGGAAGGATTGTAGCGCCCTTGTTCCAGAGAGATAATGGTCTGACGTGTAACACCTACAGTCTCCGCGAGAGCTTCTTGGGTCAAATCTTTTTTGTTTCGATAATAGGCTATTTTTGTTTTCATTTTTTTGTGGATCCATTATGTACCTAACCTTTGCGTTCCAGATACATGTTTGTGATAGCTTTTGCAATAACACCCGCAATCAGGGCAATAAGGATTATTGGATCAACTCGTACTACACCAGAAGCAACTCCAACAGCTGTCTGGAAGCCTATGCCAGTGATAAGTACAGCAATAATTACCCAGAGAGCGTTTCGCTCAGCAAGAGCTTCGTGGAGACGGTCTCGTTCATCCTTTTTAAGATGAATCATAATGTCTATGAAATCAGCAATAAAAATAACAGCCCAGACTATTCCAAGGATGAGTTTTAGATTATCGCCTATAGGTAGAGATTGGAGTAGAACGAAGGGGATAATGATTACTAACAAATATACCCATCCTTGCCAGGTGCTAGGTGTAAAGCCCCAGCCCGTGTATTTTCTTCGTGCGAACCATTGTGGTTTTCCTATCATAGAATTATTTGATACGTATCTTTAATTAGTATATGTAATATATTTTGTACGTAAAAAATATATTACATATACTATATCACTTTACCAATGAAGTGCAAGCGGAGGTGCTTATATTAAAAATAAACCAGTATCGCTAGTGTCTCGTGAATAATAGCGAGGCATATCTATATTGAAGTGTATGTTTTGAATTGCTATTAATGCCGTGAACAACAATGATAGAATGGTTAGGATGAAATGGGGGTAGGTGTAATCCGCACAGTTTCTCTTTGTTTGGTATACTTATTAGATGGAAGATAGATTAAAAAAACTTGAGGAGGAAATGATCCTTGTTGGTGATCGTAATAAAAAAGTTGAGATTAATAAGGCTTGGGAAGTGAGTGGGGTCAGAATGTTCTCCATTCTTATTCTGACATATATTTTTGCAGCGATCGCACTATATTTGATAGGAACGGAAAACTACTTACTGGGCGCGCTAATTCCAGTATTAGGTTATTTCCTTTCTACACAGTCACTGCCGTTTATCAAAAGATGGTGGGTGAAAGGAAAGTTTAATAATTAGAATATGAAATTATTTTGGAAAATAGGTTTAGTGGTAGTTGTGGTTCTTGTGGGGATATTTTTAATGATTCGGCCCTCTAATCATCGTGATTGGTCGGTTGATAACAGTGTGCTTGCGTATGCAGATATTACAGATAACACTGCTGTGATTCATAATATTAGGAATTTCACCTATAAAGATATTTTAGATTTCACACCAGCGTATTACGACAAGACAGTTGATCTTTCCACTGTTCGTTCAGTAGATTTTATCTATGAACCTTTCTCTTCTCTTGCCGCTCATACACTTCTTTCTTTTGGTTTTGAGGATGGGACCCATCTCGCTGTGTCTGTAGAAGTCCGTAGAGAAAAGGGTGAGTTCTTTTCTGTGTGGAAGGGGATTGCGAAACAATTTGAGATTATGTATGTAATAGCAGACGAGAGAGACGTCGTAAAGCTTCGTACAAATTTCAGAAAAGATGATGTGTATAGGTATCCACTTGTTTTGTCTCAAGTTGAAATGCAGGATTTACTAAAAGATATGCTTGGGCGTGCAAATGCATTGCGAGAAAAGCCAGAGTTTTATCAGACTGTTTGGAATAATTGCACGAGTAATCTTTTTGATCATGTTACTAATGTGACAGGGAGGAATGTGTGGGGGTTAGGATCGTTTGCACCGAAGGTTTCTGATAAGACTTTGTATAATCGAAGATTTATGGATTCAAGTAAAAGTTTTGAGACACTAAAGCAAGAAGGGTTGATTACGCTTAGGGCACAAGAGTGTGGAGAGTGTGTAGATTTTTCTAAGAGAGTGAGGGAATAGTTTGAATAGAAGCTGTTTTTTCTTAACGATCAAATTTTAGACTGAGTAGTAATGGACGCATTACACAAAGCTTAATGCGTTCTTAATAGTAAAAGAAAATAATGTACTGTCTTTGTGATTAATAGAATTAATAAATAATTCATATGGCAACAATCATTAATAATCCCAATCAGACGCCTGACGGCAATGATTTTTCGGGATGGATAATTGCAATTGTTCTTATTATTGTGATCGCTATTGTTGTGGTTATAGCGCTCCCATTTCTGCGTGGGTCAGTAGAGACAGAGCCAGTGACAAACCCAACCCCTAATATTAATGTGGACCTGAATACCTCCATAATTCCCTCAGGCACAAGTGCTAATACGACTACAGGGACCACGAGTGGAGGGTTGTAGGTTCATTGGGGTGTAAATTCTAACATTTTTAAAAAACCGCTTGATTGCGGTTTTTTGCTGGAGATAAATCTTGCAAAAGTCTTGAAACAAATGGAGGAGTATATGGTGGGGTGGTATGAGGTTTTGAGAAAGAAAAAGTTTAAATCAATAGAAAAAGCCCCGACAGTGGAGTTTGTGAGGCTCGTTCTGTTGGGGCTTGTGTCTATTCCTTTGCGTGGTCGTCAATTGTTTGGAGTCTGTCGCAGATATTGTCTACGGGTTCCTTAAACTCCCGCAGAAGATTCCGAGCGATATCTGTCGTTGTTCGGACGATCTCGTCGGCCACAATCTGCCGTATGACCGGTTTCTCACAAAGGCAGACTCTAAAGGTCACTGCTCTCTTTTTTTCTGCCCATGAGAGGACTACCTCAACTATGATTTGTTTCTCAATCGAGGACATTCCGCCTGAATTTGGGTAGATTCTTACTACTTCAATGAGGTCTACAAGTTGTTTGAACTTGAATAACCCCATTCGTTTGAATGCGTCCGTGCATCCTAAAAAGAACTCACCCGCATCTTCGACGGACAGGAAGTTAGGATCTGCTCCGAAACTCACACTGACTTTTGCTGACATCTTCGCCTCGACTTTCTGGTGCTAAGCACCGTAATGTCTGCTCCTGATAGGGAACAGCTCTGAAATGAATGTTACTCTTTATAAGGTGAAAAGCAAGAAAAAAACTTTTTTGTCGGACCGCGAGTACGCTTATCGAAACTTACAGTTTCAGTACCCAATTGGTTATTTTATTTCATTTCGTTCATAAAATAACTCAATCGGGTTTCGATTCTCGGACGTAAGCTTTCCCAGAGCTTACTCATCTCCGTGAAAAAATAAAAGCGCCCTTGCGGAGCGCTAATATTTTTAATCGTGGAGATGCCGAGACGCTTCGCTATCTCACTCCTGGGAAACCCATGGTTTTCCCAATCCTTCCTCTACGGGAGAACACATGTTCTCCCGACCCCTCTCTGGTTCGATTCTCGGCATCTCCACCATTCCGAATTTGTTAAAGAAGTTGCCTCGGGGCTTCGCCCCTCGGCATTGGTTTCCGCCAAGAAATTCCAGGGGGTTTTGAATTCCGCCAAAAGAATTCCCGCCGAAAG
>JBAZVT010000040.1:0-6700 GCA_041660745.1 Minisyncoccota bacterium
CATGTAATGGAAGAGTCATGGGCTTTTATAAGTTTTTCTACTTCTCCCAATACGCTTTAAAATTTTCAATCTGCGTTACCAGATCATCAGCCTTTTCACCCTTATAACAAATGGCTCTATCATCCACATAAACATATGCAATTGGTTTGCCTGGATTTTCCCCTTGCTTGTCCGGTCGCTGATTTATATAATCAAATGGAATCAAAAACTGTTCGCAGTATTTTTCTAAAAAATTATCCCCCCTTGTGGAGTGAATAAGTATTTTAAAACCTTTCTGTCTTAATAATTTAATCGCTTCTACCACCTCGCCGTTTGGTTCTTGCACATCGTCTCCACCAACAAACCCCTCATATTTAGCAATTACACCATCAAAATCAAAAGCAACTGTTCGAGCTTGTTGTGTTTGTTTCATTTCAAATATATCAATTACAAACTGATTTTATTTCCTCGAGTTAAGCAAGTTACCATATACCTGAAACGCTTCTTCGTATTCCAAAGCATCAGCATCACCTTTCTTTATCATATTTGAATATGTCTCAGACTTTCCGCTTATTGCCTGGCGGGCTTTCAGATATCTAGTTTTCGCTTCCTCCAATTTTTCTACCAACAATTCTTCTGGTGGTGTTTCTAACAAAGCTTCACTCATAATTTTTATTTTAAGCTACAGGTGTAATTACCTCTTTCTTCTTCAGCTGAATGCCATGCGCAATCAAAATCTTTTCAAATTCATCACGCTCAATTGTCTCCACATCAATAAGACGCTTTGCAATCACGTCCAATACATTACGCTGTTTGGTAATAATATCTTCTGCCTTAGCATATGCTTCGGTCATAATCTTTGAAACCTCACCGTCAATACGCGCAGAGATAACTTCAGAATATTCTCCGTCACCAACACCGCGACCAAATAATGCTCGGCCACCACTTCCCTCAAGAGCAATAGGGCCGATTAAATCTGACATACCGTATTTTGTCACCATGTCGCGAGCAAGCGCTGTGGAAACCTGCAAATCATTTGAAGGACCCGTTGTGAGATCACCAAAAATATTCTTCTCTGTCACATACCCACCGAGTGATACTGCAATATCATCAAGAAACTCCTTCTTTGACTGAAGACGACGGTCTTCAAGAGGAAGCTTGAGCGTATAGCCAGCCGCACGCCCTCGAGAAATAATAGAAATCTTATGGACAGGATCGGAATGCTCTAACACAGACGCGACGAGTGCATGGCCCGCTTCGTGATATGCGGTTAATTCTTTTTCTTTTACAGAAAGGATATGACTCTTACGTTCAGGACCGAGCATGACTTTTTCAATAGAACGAATCAAATCATACTGTGAGACTTTTTGTCGTCCTTCACGAGCAGCGAGAATTGCGGCTTCATTCATCAAAGAATACAAATCGGCTCCAGAAAAACCGGGTGTGCGCTCTGCAATAACGGCTAATGCGACATCTTCTGCAAATGGTTTTTTGCGTGCGTGAATTTTCAAAATCGCCTCACGATCAGGACGATCAGGAAGATCGATGGTTACCCGCCTGTCAAAACGCCCCGGACGAAGCAATGCTGGGTCCAACACATCCGGTCTGTTTGTTGCAGCCATAACAATCACTTTTTCTGTGGGTTCAAAACCATCCATCTCCACAAGAATCTGGTTCAACGTTTGTTCTCGCTCATCATTACCACCACCAACACCGTTACCTCGTACACGTCCCACAGCATCGATTTCATCTACAAACACAATCGCAGGAGAAGCTTCTTTCGCCATACGGAACAAATCACGGACACGCGACGCGCCGACGCCAACGAACATTTCCACAAATTCAGAACCGGAGATGGAGAAGAACGCAACTCCTGCTTCCCCCGCCACAGCGCGAGCAAGAAGCGTTTTCCCAGTACCTGGTGCCCCCATAAGAAGTATGCCTTTAGGAATTTGTGCACCAATATCAAAAAACTTTTTAGGACTTTTCAGAAAATCAACAATTTCAGATAATTCTTCTTTCGCCTCTTTTGCACCAGCGACATCTTTAAATGTTACAAGCTGTTTTTTATCATCCGGGAAAATAATACGTGCTTTAGACTGACCAAACGTCATTGCTTGTACCCCAGCTCCCTTTACCTGTCGTGTGAGATACCAGATAAAAACACCAATAAATAGAATCGGTAAAATAATCGGGGAAAGATTTATAACCCAATACAAAAATCCACTATCTTCCTGAATACTTATTTTCACTGCAGCGAGTTTTTCTTGAGAAACAGAATAATTTTTCAATGTTTCAGTCAAACCGACAGAATCTTCTTTTTTAGAATCTTTTTTTGTTCCGTCAGCGTATTCAACATCTAAATCGTTTCCTTTCACAATAATTGTCTTCACCGAACCCTTTGAAATATCCTGTGCCAGGTCAGAAAGCGCAATCTCTTGTGTCTTATTATTCATCCCTGCCACCAAAACATACAGACCAATAAGTGTTAGAAATATTAAAAAAACAGTAATGCTATTTCCCCTAAAACCGCCCGGTTTCAACTGATTCTTAGGCACTTTTTCACCCCGCCCCGAACCTTTTTTTGTATCATTATTAAACATGAAGTTTATTATACCCGACATTCATATATATACAATGAACGAGGAATTAAAAACATTTATAATTAAATTTAAAAAAATAGCTTGCCCGTTTCACTGAACAAGCAAGCTGTAATCATCTTCAAAGACTCTGAAGGATCTCTAGGTAACCATGACCATTCGTTCACGAGCAGTCCATGTATGATCACCTTTCGGACAACGATAATCTACGGAATCGTATCGCTGACCCGCTTCGTCACGCAAATCTCTTCCGACGACCTTACCTCGCACCAAAGTTCCGCAGTGAGGACACTCTGCCTCGTAACAAACCCTGAGGAGTCGCCACACAACGACGACCGGGATGAGAATCGACAACACAAAAAAAAGAACAAACTCCCATCTAGTAATCACATCCATAATCAAACCCCTTTTCAGGTTAATTTCTAAATATGCCAGAAAACTTTTATTACCGTATCATAAAATAATAGTCATTAGCAATAACTGTCCAATTTGCTATCATACTCACATGGCACTAATTGATCACAGAAAAGCTCGCTTCAACTACGAAATCTTGGAAAAATTCCAGGCGGGTATTGAACTTGCTGGCTACGAAGTGAAATCAATTCGTAAAGGCCAAGGGTCACTTGAAGGTGCGTATATTATCGTTCGCGGAGGAGAAGCATATCTAGTGAATTCATACATCCCTCCCTACCAGCAAAACAACACCCCACAAGAGTATGACCCAAACAAAAATCGCCGCCTTCTCTTAACCAAGAAAGAGCTTCATGAATTAACAGAAAACGAAGAAAAGAAAGGTTTGACAATAGTCCCACTTTCAATGTATAATAAGGGACGCAAGATCAAAGTAGATCTCGCGATTGTCCGCGGCAAAAAGCAATTTGATAAACGCGATTCAATCAAAAAACGAGAAACTGATAGAGAAATTAGAAGGTCTCTCGGAGAATAATAATTGGGGATGATCGGCCTAGACAAGAGACCGCTTCGCCTATGCGCAATGTGGAGCATCCAGGAAACTCCTAACATGTTCTGGACAATTAAGTGCAAACAACTTAGTTACAAAAGCAGGGCCAGTTGCTTCTCCATATTTTGGAGTCAACTCCTTCGCATTCGCTTACGCTCGCGCGTAACCGGCGTCAATACATCTGATACGAAATACGGTGTATAGACGACAAATTCATTTCGTTGCTGGAAGGATGTCTCTACACTTCCCTAAGACAAGAGGCTAGATATCTGGAGGTTTTGTTTGTTCAATAATCCACATATCGAAACCCGTCACGTTTAGACGGTAAAAACAAACTATACATTGTAGACCCATCGGCAAGCACCTTTTGCACCCGAGTTCGATTCTCGGCATCTCCACCAATTTTATTGAAAAACACCGAATATCTATTCGGTGTTTTTCTTTATAAAACTTGAGTGGTGTTTGTTTGAAAAAGTCAGAACCCATTTTGCAGAAAATCCCAACGAATGAAACGGAGACAATGCGGACTCGGCAGTGCAAACTATTTTTCTGGGGTTTTGGATTTGCCCTGCCTCGGCTGATTTCCCGCCCGCAGGAGGGGTCTGGGGAGGAATGCGGGCGGGTTTTTGAACCTTTCCTTTTTCGTTTCCGAATTTCGTGCCAGTTGAAAACTGGCGCGCCACCTTTTATAAATAATACAGTATTTATTGAATTTTATCAAACTAAAATCCGACCAAAGTCGGATTTTAGAAAACCTCTTAAAGTATTTATTACTGTTGGAATGCGGTTTTAAGATCTGCTCTGGCTTTTTCCATTACAACCTTGAAATCAGCAATTGCTTTTTCTACCGCTTGCTTTCTCTCGGCGCGAACTGTTTCAAAAGAACCTTTGAGCTTTTCTATTGCTTGGAAGTCGCTTTTGAATTTATCTTGCGCCGCTTTCATGCTCGTGCGGTATGTTTCGCGAACTGTTTTGGCATCAACACCGGCTACGCAATCGGCTTTCGCTTTTTCCATGGCGGCCGTTCTTGAGTTTTTGAACGCATTTATAGCCGCATCTACTGCTGATTTGCGAGCAGTGATTGATTGATCAACGCTTTGTCTAAGTGCTTGGATAGCTGAATCAACTGTTGCTTTTCTGGCACTTACCGCTGACTCAACAGTTGTCTTGAAAGATGCCACCGCCTGCTTTTGGGCATCGGTAGTTGCCTTTGCTTCTAATTTAGCATATTGTGCATCACGATTGTCATCTCTCACATTTCGATTTTCTAATTTCTTGGCATCTCTTTCGTTGATGCGTTTTGCCAGGTTATCAGAAATCTCTTGCCTCTTGGCTTGCAATTTTCCTTCACGATCAGCAATTCGTTGGTCAATCGGTGAAAGAATTTTATCAATGTTTGTGCAGAATCTATTCGCGACGGTGGTTGTTTGAGCAAACGAAGCAACTGGCAAAAAAAGATTCGTCGCTATTGCCAATCCGAGAACGATTGTAAGTATTTTTTTAGAATTCATTTTCATAGTATGATTGACCAAAATTGTTAATCGATTGATTGTCGGCAGCAATCAATTCACTGTCTTTTATTGCGTCGGCGAAAAGTGCTTCATCGTCAGAAACGCTGGCGAGAATTGCATTCACTGCGTCATCAACATTACCGGTGGCCGGTTCTGCGACCGCAACTTTCGGCAAATCCTGCGAAACAGCGATCGGTTGTTCTTGAGCTTGCCCACTATCAGTAATTGGAGCTTGAGGAGACTTTGTTCCCAATTGGCTTGAACCAATTATAACAAGAGCTACCACAGCTACGATACCGACAGGTGCCCATATTTTCCAGTTTATATTCATAAGATTAAATATTTTGGTTATATTATTAATTTTCTCTAAAGAGGGTCGACCTTGCACCTCTTCCATATAAGAATAACGAGGATTTAATTCATTTGTGACGCTAACGTTAATTTTATCGATTATTTGCTGGAATGATTCTTTAGTTGGGACAATTTTTTTGCTTTCTTCTTTAAGCAAATTATAAGTAGATAGTATCTCTTTTAACTCTTCTTGATATTTGGGAAACAAACCGAAAATTTCCGCGGGTGTTTTCCCGCTTTCAAGATATTGAAGCACTTTTTCAATAATTTCTTCTTTTTTTTTGTCGTTATGATTATTCATATAAGGTTTTGATTCTTTAAAATCTGGCGAAGTGATATCATTGCCCGGCATTGCAATTGGCGAATTGCGTCTTCTGTTTTTTCCATCAGTTCGGAGATTTCTTTATTCGATAAATCATTTATGAATTTAAGCACGATAACTTCTTGCTGAATATCTGTTAATTCTAAAATGGCACTGTGGATTGTCCGACTAATATCTTTCTCTTCAGCAAGCTCAATCGGGTTTTTTGCTTTATCGGGTATTTTTTCAAAAATACTTTCTGGATCATCAAGCCGAATTTCTTTTTTGCCTCGCCAATAATCTATCACCGTATTTCTGGAAACCGTAAAAAAATAAGCTAGGGGTGATTTGTTTTGTTCCCGAAAATTTGGTAGGGCAGAAAAGACTTTGAGAAACACTGTTTGGGCTAAATCGTTTGCTTCTTCCTTGTCTTTAACGCGAAAATAAATGTAGCGGAAAACTGGAGTAAAATATAGCTCGTAAAGGCGACCAAACGCCTCAGCGTCTCCCGCTTTTGCCAATTGCATCAATATTTTCGGGTCATTTTGTAAATTATCAGCTTCCATAATAGATAACGATTAAATTTGGTTTTTGTGATTGTTATTTCTTATTTTATTAAATCGTCAACACCAACCTCAAGCGCCTTGGCGATCTTGGTTAGTGTTTCAATGGTCGGGTTTGTATTAACGCCATTTTCAACCTTAACAATGGTGTTAAGTGATAAGTCGGCAAGGCGAGCAATCTTTTCGAGAGAAAGCCCTTTTTTAGCCCGTTGTTTCTTTAAGTTTTCGGCAATTTTATTATTTGACATATCTTTTCTAATTGTATAACATTATAGTATATAGAATATAATATAAAGGTTTCTTTCTTGATACTATAATGATAACTAATTTAAACAATTTTGTAAATGAATCTTTCTCAGTGGTGCATTTTGCTTTGCAAAATACGAAATTCGGAAACGAAAAAGGAAAGGTTCAAAAACCCGCCCGCATTCCTC
>JBAZVT010000041.1:0-6118 GCA_041660745.1 Minisyncoccota bacterium
TGAAATATATTGAGGAGCAGGATGACGACTCCGACAAGCGTGGTGATGATTTCACCATACTCGACTTGTAACTAATGACTTTAGTCTTATCCAAAGCTACCGGCCTTCCAGCCGGTAGTAGTTTACTTTTGGGAGCAGTACTTTTCTTGTTTAATGCCTCAAGTTTCCCAAGTTGGGTTTTTAGAGACTTTTGCCAACAAAACAAAGTTGGTCTTGAGACCTTGAACGCTTCTTTTGTGGCCGCTGTTCCATACTTCTCCCAAAATGCTAATATCCTACATCTTTCTTTTGCGGTTTCGCTAATCATATACTTGAAGCGTATCACACGCTCCCAAGTACTAATGAACCCCTTTGTACCTCTAAATTTGTTGAAAATGCGCATTTGAAAACTCTAATTAAAGAGTCTCATATGTTTCTGAACTTATGCAAATATAGAAGGAAGAGGAGAATTGGTTTTTAATTTTTTGTTTGTGTGCCCGAGGTGAAATCTTCGCTTACAGCGACGGTACCCTCGTTCTATTTTCTCCACGTGAATACACTTGAGAAAAATTATCACAAGGCTTCGATTCCCACACGGAAGCTCTGCCCAGAGCTTCCTCTCGGGCACAATAAAAAACTGCCTTTAAAGCAGTATTTATGGTCACAAGTATTTTTCTACTGAAAAATCTCGCGACCCCGCCTCGCGCCGTCGCACTCCGGCCGGCACATCACAAAACAAAAACACCCCGTCTAAGAGTGTTTTTGTGTGTTTTGTGATGTGCCCGAGGTGGGAATCGAACCCACACGCCCTTGCGAGCCAGGGATTTTAAGTCCCTTACGTATACCAGTTCCGTCACCCGGGCAAAAGATTAAAAGATTCTAAGACAGAATCAGCGATTACATCGCCAGGTGGTTTTCCATGATTGAATCGGTCACAGATAATTTTCTCGCTGTCGCTCAAAAATTTCTCTGATCACGCCTCGCGACCATGTTTACTAACATGGTACCCGCTCCGGCTTTCGATTCTGCCCGAAAAATCATTCACATGATTTTTCTGAGGCCTAGGGCAGAATCGAACTGCCGTATAGAGATTTTGCAGATCTCTGCCTTACCACTTGGCTACTAGGCCTTATTTACCCCGTTAAATATCCGCTTAGAGCGGATACCGCGTACTCGCGGATTTAATAGGGTCAATTTTTAAATTACTTCTTTATTCTATTGGTTTTGCTTCGTCTTGTCCATTGTCTGTTTTATCTATTCCATATGAAAGTTCGTCTATGCGCTGACGATTCTTTTCACCGACGTCTAAGGCAAAATCATATGTTGGAACTCGTCCGATACGTGATTTTTCTAAGACGTATGCACGAAATTCGCCACGATTACGTTTAATAAAATCAAGTGCCGTAGCAGCCTTGTTTTCCGGAAGTACGCTCACAAGTATGGTGATTCGTTTACTGTCAGGACTTATTTCGGCTCGTGTGACAGTGATAAGTGATTGGCGATTTGACTCACGGCTAAGAAACTCAGCTGCGAGGTTTTTGGAAATTTCTAATATTTTTTGATCTCTGAGTTCGCTCATATTATTTTGTGACTATGGTAAACGCTTGTATTCTGTCTCCTGGCATAATTTCTACACGGGATTCTATCATGGCGCCAAATTCGTATCCTTCTTTTACTTCATCTACACGGATTTTATTGTGTTGGAGTTCGCGGACTTTGCCAATGGCAATTTCTGTTTCGCGACGCATAATTTTTACATTATCGCCCGAATGGATTTCGCCTGATTCTGCTTTGCCACCGAGTACATGCTTGTCTTTTGTTTTACTGAATACCTTGAGAACTTTTGCAATGCCACGGATTTCCTCGATCTCTACTTTTGGCGTACGCTCAGTAATAATTTCTTGGAGCCATTCTGACATTTTGTAAATAATATCAAATGTTTTAATGGTAACGCCCAGACGATCTGCGAGAGCGTGTGCACCAGGGTCTATTTTTACACTGAATCCCATGATAACAGCGCCCGCGAGACCCACAGCTGTTTTTACATCGTTTTCAGTAATTTCTCCAGTTCCGCTGAGAATGATATGGGGAGTCACTTTGTCAGTAATAAGTTTTTTGAATTCGTGCTCCACTGCTTCAACAGTTCCTGAAACATCCGCCTTTACAATAATCGGGATAATAATTTTATTCTCTTGTTCTGTTTCAGATGAGCGCTGTTTGGTAGGGGTTAGGTGTGCTGTAGAAAATTGTACAACTGCCGCTTCCGCTTCTTTGCGTGTTTGGAACGTGTGTACAACACTGCCGATTTTTGGTAGGGAACTCCAACCAATCAGACGTATTGGGCTTGAAGCAACAGCTTCTTTGATGGCTTTGCCACGGAAGTCTTCCATCATGCGTACAGGAGTCATTGTGTTTCCTGCGACAGCATACATACCCGAGCGAATAGACCCGTTTTTAATGATGACTGTTGCTGCCATACCCTTACGGGCGTCAACGCTACTTTCTATAACAGCACCTTCAGCAGGCACGAGCGGGTTCATGGTAAGTTCTTCTACTTCGGCGACGAGAAGCATCATATCGAGGAGCTCAGGTATTCCTTTGCCTGTTTTTGCTGAAATGGGAACGTAGGGAATTGTGCCACCGTATCCTTCTAGATAGATTTCGTTTTCAATCAATGTTGCAATGGTGCGGTTTATGTCTGCTCCAGGTTTATCTATTTTATTGATGGCTACAATGTAGGGCATGTTTTCCGATACGATACATTTGAGTGCTTCCAAGGTCTGAGGTTTAACACCATCTTCCGCGGATACAATAAGTACGGCAATATCGGCAATAACAGCACCGCGACTACGCATGGATTGGAATGCTTCGTGTCCTGGTGTATCAAGAAAAGTAATTCTTTTTTTGTCACCGGTGGAAGTTTCGTGGACAACCTCATATGCAGAAATATGCTGGGTGATACCCCCAGCTTCCTTATCTACAATATTTGTACTACGAATATAATCAAGAAGTGTTGATTTGCCATGATCAATATGCCCCATAATTACAATTACGGGCGGTCGTTCTTGAGTTTCTGTTTTCTGTGTATCGGTCATGGGTGTTTTGATTAAATATTATTCGATTTTTTATGCGAGCACATTTTTTGGTTGGGGTTTATTGTCGACGTAACGCCAGTAGGTGATACCCGGGAGCGGTGAGGCGAGAGAATTTGAAAAGTAATCTTTTTACTTCCGAGCCGAGGAGACAGCAAAAGGTGAATACCTTTTATTTCCCGAGAGCTTTTTCGTGTGCCTTTGTGAGAGCTGCTACTTCTTCATCGGTAAGTTCAAGTTCGCTTTTTCCTCCCTGTATGGCCTTTGCAAAAATACTGATGCGATCGCGGGCGTGTAGACTTGAAAGAATAACACCGTCACCTTTTTCGTCGGCGAGAGCAATTGCAAAGCTCTGGTTTCCACCACCACCGGTTCCTTTGAATGGGTTGAAACGAATTGTTTCTACTCCTTGTATGGAACGCTGGAGACGCTGGTCAAAATTTTGATGAAGCGCATCAGAAGCTTTTCTGAATGTTTTCAGGTCCTCTAGGTCTTTGCTTACACTTATAAAAGTCTTTTCAAGTGATTGTATGTCCTTACCAATAAGCAGTCTACGCAGTTTTAACTGAAGTGCAAGTACCCAGATAAGAAGGATTGCCCCGATACCGAGCGCTATATACACGAGTATTGTAGTGTCTATTGATGGAATGAACATAGAAATTCTTTACATTAACCTGTAAAAGGCCTTAAAAAGCACTATTAATATAGTGAGGTAGTATACCTTGAAATTAGCTTTTTGTAAAAACGTGTCGCACAGTGTAGAATGGCGGAATGGGAATATTTAATCTATTTTCAAAAAAACAGAGAATATACTGTGATTACGCATCCACGACCCCTACTGACCCTCGGGTTGTTTCTGTTATGAAGCCGTTTTGGAATGAACAATTTTACAACCCCTCATCTCTTTATGAAGAAGCTGTTTCTGTGAAGAAAGTTGTCGGGGATGCTCGACAGACTATTGCGAGGCTTTTAAGCGTGCAGTCGCGTGAAATTATTATTACCGGAAGTGGAACAGAATCTGCAAATATGGCAGTGCTTGGGGTGTATGAAGCTGTGAAGAAAAATTGGAAGAAAGATATGCCTCCACATATAATTGTTTCAGCGATAGAACATCCCGCAGTATTGGAATCTGCTCGTGAGGTTGCTCGTCGTGGCGGTACGATGTCTAGCATTGCTGTTTCTGAAAAGGGAATTGTCAACGTGGAAGAACTAAAGAGAAGTATTACACCAGAAACTATATTGGTGAGTGTTATGTATGCGAATAATGAAATCGGTACAGTTCAGCCGATTCGGGAAATAGGAACAATGCTTAAAGAAGTTCGCGCTGAACGTCTCGCACAGGGGAATGTGACTCCATTATATTTTTACACTGATGCTAGCCAGGCTTTTAATTATTGTGATTGCACCGTGTCCATGCTCGGTGTTGATCTTATGACCCTGGACGGTTCAAAGGTATACGGTCCAAAAGGTGCAGGGCTTCTTGTGGTCCGCGGGACAATAGAATTACAACCAGTTATTTACGGTGGTGGTCAGGAACAAGGAAAGCGTTCGGGCACAGAAAATGTTCCGCTCTTAGTCGGTTTTGCGAAAGCCCTTGAAATTGCGCATGAGATGCGAAAGGAAGAAAGCAAGAGGCTCACAGTTCTCCGAGATTCTTGCATTGAGCAATTATTAAAGGCAATTCCTTCTGCACGATTGAATGGTGATGAAAAATCTCGTCTGCCAAACAACGTAAATATTTGTATTCCTCATATAGATAGTGAGTTTGCGGTTATCAAATTAGACCGAGAGGGTATTGCCTGTTCATCTGCAAGCTCGTGTTCCAGTCATGCTCCTGATTCTCGTTCGTATGTGTCAGAGGCGCTTGGACATGGTACAGAATGTGCTGGTAGTTCGTTGCGGTTTACATTTGGCAGAGGAACAACAGAAAAGGAGATTGAAAGACTTATAAAAATCGTGTCTGTGGTGGTAAAAACTATGTAATAGTATTTTGCAATTATTGGGAAATTATTGTATTATAAAAGATATGAAAATCGAAGAACTCAACAAATCTCAAATCATTCTTTTAACACTTTTGGTTAGTTTTGTGACCTCTATTGCGACGGGTATCGTGACCGTATCTCTTATGGAAAGAGCTCCTGTGGGTGTAACTCAGACTATTAATCGTATTGTGGAAAGAACCGTTGAACGTGTTGTTCCTGGCGAAACCAAGTCAGTAACAGTTATGACAGAAAACGACCAGCTTGTCGCTGCAATTGACTCCGTCTCAAAGAGTCTCGTACATATCACTGCTTCTTCCACAGACGGTATTATTTCAAACGGAATAGGTTTTGTTTTTGGAAAAGGGGTAATCGCTGGTGATAAAACTATTCTTGGCGAAAGTCGTACATATACCGGTGGGTTTAATAACAGTACGAGTGCCACGCTCTCACATACATCCGCAGATGCTATTCCCGCTGCACTATTTGCAATAGAATCAAATAGCAAAATTATTATCCCTGCTGTTAAAATTGGAAAAGTTGATTCACTTCGCCTTGGACAAATGGTTGTTACTGTTGGAGGTGATGCTGGAACAAAAAAGATATCTGTTGGTGTAATAAACAATATTGTGCGTGACACGACAGCAACCTCAACACCGGTTATTTCAATTACAACAACAATAGACCCAAACGACATTGTGTACGGCAGTCCACTTGTTACGCTGTCTGGTGAGGTGGTTGGAATAGCCCTTTCAACTTCTAACATTGAAAAGACAAACACATTTTCTCCTATTACGGTCTTAGGAACAGTACTATACGCACAGTAAGCTAAGTTACATTAAAAACAGCGACCATGTGGTCGCTGTTTTGCTAAAAGCAAATTCTCACAAACAATAATTATTATTTTGAAGAGAGAGGGGGGGCGTATGCAGTGCAGAGCCTTGAAGGAGAGGTGTAGCAATCTATAACTTTTCGCTCACGTGGTGTTAAATTAGCTGAATATAAAAAACCGTAGAACATTCTTTGCTGCATAAGTTCAGAAACATATGAGACTCTTTAATTAGAGTT
>JBAZVT010000042.1:0-5877 GCA_041660745.1 Minisyncoccota bacterium
TATTTGCACGTTCAACGAATCGCAAATCTCTCTGATTAAGTTACGTGTTCGAAGTCCTAGTCTCCCCGCAAGGATGGGTTTTCGATACTTTGTGGTCCATACCAGGTGATATTTGAGATCAAAGACAGTGTGAGGACCTGCTCGATACAGTTTCATGGTGGTAGTATAGCAGAATCTTAAAAGGACCGCCTGAAGGCGGGGGTTTTACTCCCAAAGATAGACAACAAAACAGCGGCGCCGAAAGGCACCGCTGTTTATTTTTTATCTCCGTTATACTTATACTAATGAACTACCCCGCAGCAAGCTGTCCCCTTCGCAAAGCCTCGGCGGGGTATCAGAAGTGGTGGTTACTTTAAATGCTCGAGATGAAGCTGTCGGTACCCTTTGACCCCTTGTTTCTTCACATAGTTTTCAATCATCTTCAAATTGCCATAGTGACCTACCGTATTGATGTAATATCCGTCTGTCCAAAACTCTCCTCCCCACAGAAATATTTTCACTTCGGGATGTTGTTTGAACATCTGTTGTGCGGTAATGCTTTTAATAGTTTGTACCATGGCAGAAATCCATATGTTTGGAACAGTTTGTATGAGAAAATGAATGTGATCTTCATCTATCCCAATTTCAAGAAATGTATAGTTGTATCGTGGAGCTAGTTCCAAACATATGAATTTGAACGTTAACTCATTTTCCCGAGTGAAAATCTTTCTGCGATACTTGACTGGACAGACTAAGTGGAATATCAACAAACTTTTGTTGTGAGATTTGAAGAGGTGGTCTACCATACAAAGTATAGTATATCAAAGTACGCTCGCAGCAAGCTGACGAGGAAAATGGATTTTACTTATTCTTTCCCACCTTACGACGAGAAACAATGAAGACATTTGAGTATTTCTTTGGAGTACGTTACTTCTGTCCCTTACCCACCTGCTTGCCCCAACGAGTCTTGAGACGGCGGAGACCTCTACCCTGACGGCCTTCACCACCACCATATGGATGGTCAACTGGGTTCTGAGCGGAACCGCGAACTGTTGGGCGAATACCGAGCCAACGGTTGCGACCCGCTTTACCAATGTTAACCAACCAGTTTTCATCGTTTGAAACAGTGCCAATAGATGCCCACGCGAGAGATGGAACCTTGCGAACTTCTGTTGAAGGAAGTTTCAAGTGAGAATAGTCTCCATCAAGAGCAATAACTTCAACGAAGTTACCTGCTGAACGGCCGAGTTTAGCTCCACCATTCTGCTTGAGCTCCACGTTGTACACAAAGGTACCGACGGGGATACTCTTGAGCTGAAGACGGTTGCCCGGCTTCACAGGAGCTGCAGAAGAGATGATGAGTTCTTCACCAACCTTCACAGCTTTTGGAAGAAGCATGTAACGCTTCTCACCATCCTTGTACTGAACCAATCCAACGAAACCAGTTCGATGAGGATCATATTCAACAGTTTTCACTGTGAAAGGAATATCGCGCTTTTCCAAAAGGAAATCCACCATACGGAAAAGTTTTTTACTTCCACCACCTTGATGACGAACAGTAATACGTCCTCGGTTGTTACGAGCTGATGTATTCTTTCCACCAGAAACAAGCGACTTCTCAGGAGTTGAGGTCGTTATGTAATTCTTGTACGGAATCGTAGACATATTTCTACGAGATTTTGTATACGGTTTATATGTTTTCATGTTGATTTTACTTGCGAGCTTTTGTGAGCTTAGGAAAATCTACATCCTGTTAAACCCCTTGCTCGCAAGGGATCAAAGAAAATCAGATTTTCTTTGATGTTTAATAGGATCTAGAAATTTTATCGCTTCACTTTAATTAATATCTTTTCTTGATATATACCCTGTTAAATCCGCTTCGCGGTATTCACCTGAAGGTGAATATTTAACAGGGTTAGAAAATTATAGGCGCTGCGCTCATTAATTTTCTAAACGAACTCAATTTTATCTCCCTCCTTGAGGTAGACGTACGCTTTCTTTCCAGTGTTCGTTGTTCCAAGTTTGCCTCGGCGGAAGACTGTCTTCGCGCGGATAGTAACAATAGAAACTCGTTCTGGACTTACTTTGTATAATTCTTTGATTGCATGCGCGATCGTCTTTTTGTTTGCATCAACTCTAACATTGAATACATAGACGTTTCTTGCAGCAGAATCGGTTGCCTTCTCAGTAATGCGAGGACCGATAACTGCGACAGTTCCATCACGAGGCACTCGAGCAACAGTAACCTTTTTCTCGGCAACTGGAGCTACAACTGTTTTTTCTTTTTTTCCAAACAAGGCCATGATAGTTTATTTATTCTGTGCAGTGACTTTTCCTTCAAGCGCTTTGACGGCGTTTTCTGGATTAACGATCACCACAAACTTATAATTGAGAATATCAACAAGGTTGATATTGCGCATTTCTGCAACAGTGATGTTACTGAAGTTTGCAAAGCTCTTTTCTACCGCAACATTCTTTGTGTCGAGCGCAATGTACGCAGCATTATTTCTCTTGTTCTTAAGAGCCATAAAGCCTTTGACCTCTGAAAGATGTGTAAGAGTCTCACGTGCTATTTTTGTTTTTGGTTCTGTGAACGCAAGTGAATCAACAAAAAGCATTTCGCCATCTCTAAACTTCTTTGAAAGAACTGTGTAGAGTGCTTTTACCTTTGCCTTCTTGTTAACCTTACGATCATAGTTTTTGTCATTGCGAGGACCGTGCGTAGTACCTCCACCCACCCAGATAGGTGAACGAGAAGAACCGTGACGTGCCTTACCAAGACCCTTTTGTTTCCATGGCTTTCTACCACCTCCTCGGACTTCTCCGCGAGTTTTAGCATGAGCGGCACCCTCTCGAGCTGACGATGTAAGAGATGTAACCACCTGATGGATAAAGTCTGCATTCCACGCGACGCCGAAAACTGATTCTGGAAGCTCTATTGAACTAACCTCCTTACCATTCTGATTGTATACTGATGTTTTTAGTGTAGTCATAATAGTTGGTATTAGCCACGAACTTCCACAAGAGTCCCCCGTCGACCTGGGATCGCACCCTTTATCATAATTTCGTTTTTCTCAAGATCAATTTTCATGATCTTAAGGTTTGTTACCGTAATACGATCACCGCCCATTCGGCCGGCCATGCGCATATTCTTTGGAACGTGTGTACGAAGACCACCTCCAATAGAACCTGGTTCGCGTTCTGAGTGTTTCTGACCGTGGGAACGAGGACCTCCTCCGAAACCATGTCGCTTCACAACACCCTGGAAACCCTTACCTTTTGATACTGCAGTAACCTCCACAACATCGCCTTCTGCAAATGCTGACATAGGAACCACATCACCAACTTTGTACGCTGCTGCATCGTCAACTGGAAATTCTTTTAATGTGGCAAAGTTGCCAAGAGTTTTCATGTGTCCGAGCTGTGCTTTGTTGATGTTTTTTGGGTTACGGGTTCCGTATCCAACCTGAACAGCCTTGTAGCCATCACTAGTAACATCTTTTATCTGAGTTACAACCATAGGTCCAACAGAGAGAACGGTCACAGGGTGAACATATCCCTCAACGTCGAAAACCTGCGTCATATTCTGCTTTTTTCCGAGGATGAATTTCATAATTATGTTATCTATTGCACATCAATGAGAACCTCGGCTCCAGGAGGCTGTGAGAAATCTAATGTCTAGGACAAATGTCTAAATTTCGTGCGAAAATTATGAAGTCCGACGAAGCCTATAGATATATGCTAAGAAGGAATGAATAATTTGCAGCCGAAATTTAGACATTTGGGCAGACAAGCTTTATTGTACTTATTTTTACATAAGCGCTTAGATTTCAAACAGACTCCTCAATGGTCGAGGTGCCTCATCTGTACATCTGTAAATACGGCTATTTAACTTCAATATTAACGCCTGAAGGGAGACTCAAGTTTGTGAGTGCTTCAATCACTTTTGGTGTTGGATTGATGATGTCAATAACTCGTTTGTGAGTTCTCATTTCAAACTGCTCGCGGGCATTTTTGTAAACGAATGCTGCACGGTTCACTGTATATTTCTTGATCTCAGTTGGTAGAGGAATCGGACCAACAACCTTCGCATCATAGCGGAGAGCTGTGTCGATAATCTGCTTCACTGACATGTCAAGAATCTTGTGTTCATACGCACGAACACGGATACGAAGCTTGTTTGAAGATTCATCCTTCACAACCTTCTTCGTAGCTGTCTTGTGAACAGCTTCTTTTTTTGTAGTATCTTTAACTGTCATAGATCTAGTACTTCGCGCCATCCCCTATCCACGAGAAGTGGATAGGTTTTGACAACGAAAATTTATTTAAGAATCTTTGTTACAACACCTGCACCGACAGTTCTGCCTCCTTCGCGGACTGCGAAACGCTGCTTTTCTTCAAGAGCAACTGGAGCAACAAGCTTAACTGTAAATGTTGCGTTATCACCTGGCATAACCATTTCAACCTTTTCTGGAAGTGTAACTTCTCCGGTAACATCAGTAGTACGGATGTAGAACTGTGGTTTGTAACCGTTGAAGAATGGTGTGTGACGGCCTCCTTCTTCTTTTTTCAAGATAAGAACCTCAGCTGTAAATTCTGTATGAGGTGTAACTGTTCCTGGCTTTGCAAGAACCTGACCACGGTGTACGGCATCCTTTGCTGTACCTCGGAGAAGAAGTCCTGCGTTGTCTCCTGCCATACCTGATGGAAGTGACTTGTTGAACATTTCAATACCAGTAACGGTTGTCTTTGTTGTTGGCTTGAGACCGATAATTTCAAACTCTTCACCAACTTTGACAGTACCACGTTCGATACGGCCAGTAACAACTGTACCACGTCCTTCAATTGAGAATATATCTTCAATTGGCATAAGGAATGGCTTATCAACTTCACGGATTGGAAGTGGGATGTATGTATCAAGAGCATTGGTAAGATCAACGATCTTCTGCGCCCACTGGTCATTAAGATCTGCTGCTTCAATTGCTTTGAGAGCTGAACCACGGATAACCGGGGTTGCTGCGCCATCAAAACCGTACTTTGTAAGAAGATCGCGAACTTCGGCCTCAACGAGGTCAAGAAGGTCAGCATCTTCAACAATGTCACACTTGTTTAAGAACACAACAATCTTAGGCACACCAACCTGCTTTGCAAGAAGGATGTGTTCGCGAGTCTGTGGCATAGGACCATCAACTGCTGAAACAACCAAGATAGCACCGTCCATTTGAGCGGCACCAGTAATCATGTTCTTCACATAGTCGGCATGTCCTGGACAGTCGACGTGAGCATAGTGACGAGCCTCTGTTGAATACTCAACGTGAGAGATCGCAATAGTGATAATCTTTGATGCATCGCGACGTCCTTCAGCTGCTGAAGCTTTAGCAACATCGTCGTATGCCTTGTAAGTTGCAAGACCTTTCTTTGCCATCACAGATGTGATAGCTGCTGTCAATGTTGTCTTCCCGTGGTCAACGTGGCCGATAGTACCGACGTTTACGTGTGGTTTTGAACGATCAAATTCTGCTGCCATAATATAGTTTTCATTGCTTTAGCGATGCTTGGTACAGCGTTCTTAAGAGGCGCTAAACCCAGCCGAGCTAAAGTTGAATTAATAATAAATTTCTGCCCTCTTACCGCACCGACAGTACGATAAAAAAACAGCGCACAAAGCGATGGAGAGATATTATCACAAACAGGCAAGAAGTCAACGCTTTCTTAATGTAACATGACATATGCAACTCACATATTAAAATATGGAGATGCGCAAAAACCCAAAGGAAATTATACGTTCTTTCAAACAAACTCAGTCGGTGGAACAAACAGCTCTTGATCTTGGTATCCACAAAGTCACTGTCTACCGTTGGATTAGAAGATGTCGAAGTGTACTGAGTCGGTTTCGCA
>JBAZVT010000043.1:0-5113 GCA_041660745.1 Minisyncoccota bacterium
ACGCACCTTTGGTATGTTTGGATTACTTGTATATGGCATAGCTTTTCTATATTACCTTAGTTGCGTCCAAGCTATTGAACCATTACGAAGAGTTTGACAAAATGTTATTAGTATAGTAATTTGTTTTTCAGTAAAGCCCCTGTGGCTTTGGGAAGAATGTGGTCCTTTTTGAGAAGGAGCTTACGATGGTCGGAGTTATGGAAAGACAGAAGAAGTCAGGGAAAGCAGCGGCCGGGCAAGAAGTATCCCCTGAAACGACCGTTGAGGAAATCCTGCGGCGAACGTCCAACCAATGGAACCCAGGATTCATAGGCTTCTTTAACAAGCGGTCTGGTGGAAGAGCCCAGACAGCGGAAACCACCCGCCTACTAGCAACTGAGTGGGTTAGCAGATTCCCGAGATCTGCTAACGAGTGGTATCTCTGGGTAACGCGCAGGCCACGACGATAACCATCTGTCGTATCCAAAAAACGAACAGGCGTTCTGCACCCGCAGAACGCCTTTCTCTTTTTTATATTTTATGCAAAAGCTGTTCGCTCTATTACTTCCCTAAAACATTTTCACCACTCACGAATAGTTAGAGCACCTGATACCACTCACAGTTACATTCCTATAGTTACCCGAGAGTCGCATCACCTACTTGTGGAGTAAAAAATGTTCGGGCGAACGATTTTTACTAAAATCGTTATAGCCCTGTACTTCCAAACCCTCCCTTCCCCCTCTTTGTTTCTGTTAGCTTTTTTATTTCTTTTATTATCACGCCCTCTCGTTTCTGGATAATCATTTGCGCAACCTTATTTCCTTTTTCAAACGTGTATGCTTTCGAGCCAAGATTTATCATCCCTACCATTACTTCGCCCCGATATGTTGCATCAATAACACCTCCAAGTGTCTTCAATCCATGGTTCATAGACAACCCACTCTTGTCCCAAACCAAGCCCACATATCCTTTTGGTATTTCCATCGCTATGCCGGTCGGAATTGCCCACCGTTCACCAGGCTCAAGAGTAATTTTCTGTACAGAGAATAAATCAAGTGCAGCATCTCCCTCATGAGCAAAAAAAGGAATAACAGCTTCTTCGTGAATTTTTTGTATTTTAAGTTTTAATGCCATACCACTATTGTACACGAAATTTTAGACAAAAAAACACCCCCACTTCTCGTGATAACAACACGAGAAGCAGGGGGGAAGCGTCACACAGGGCCCTTGTTCCCCGTGGCATCCTTTTATATAATAGCACTAATATAAAAGGATGCCAACAGACCACAGTAATTTCTAAGCACATACGGCACTTTTTCTCAGATTAATCATTAGCATGTATTCGACCACAAAAAAACCGTGCGTTCTGAAACGCACGGTTTTTTGTTACCCTATTATCTCTACCAATCTTTTTACAATATCCTTTCTTCCATCGGCATCCGCTTCGGGAAATACCTTTAGTAGTGCATCCGCTTCTCGGAGTTTTTCAGCAGTACCAACATCAGGTCTTTTCATATCAAAGAAGATTGCCCGCTGTAATTGTTCGATAGTCTTACCTTCAAGATTAAGTAATCCGGCAAGTTCTTTGGCACTTGCTTCCGTCTGGTGTGATCTTACTTCTTCTGCGTTCTCTGGAACAAAACCGTCTTCATATGCAAACACTTCTGGTTCTTGAACAACTTCTGGACTAGACATATTAATTATTTTTTACCTTTTAAAACCTTATCTATTTTCTGCGCAATTTTCACAAAATCTTTTTCCTTCTTCCCTTCAGTTGTCTCTGCCGCAGAACCAAGTCGGATGCCTGATGGATCAGATGGCGGACGTGTATCAAACGGAATCGCATTTTTGTTCACGATGATTCCCTGTTTTTCAAGAAGTTCTGTTGCGTCTCTACCGCACACTCCTGTGCCACCCATCCATGTATCTACAAGCACCAAATGAGTATCGGTGCCATCGGAGATTACGTGCCAGCCGAGTTTTTTCATTTCTGACGCAAGTACTGCGGCATTCTTCTTTACCTGAACTGCATATTTTTTAAATGCACCAGACTGAGCTTCTTTCAACGCAACCGCAATAGCCGCAATCTGGTTCATGTGAGGACCACCCTGCAATCCAGGGAAAATTGCTTTATCAACAAGCTTGTCCAAACCTCGCCCATCTTTCTTTGCAAAGATAAGAGCTCCACGAGGGCCACGAAGGGTCTTGTGAGTAGTCGTCGTCACCACATCAGCATATTCAAAAGGAGATGGATACTGACCACCAGCAACGAGCCCTGCAAAATGGGACATATCTACCATAAGGTATGCACCACATGCATCGGCAATTTCACGAAACTTTTTAAAATCAACAACTCGAGGATATGCAGTAAAACCACACACAATTATATTTGGTTTCTCCTGCATAGCAAGAACCTTCACATCATCGTATTTTATAACTTCTGTTGCGTCCCCCACTCCATATGGAACTTGCTGCCAGATCTTTCCTGTCATGGAAACTTTGTGACCATGTGTGAGATGACCGCCATGATCCAGAGACATACCCATAATTTTTCCACCCTGGGGAACAAGAGCGCAGTAAACCGCCAAGTTTGCAGGTGAACCAGAAAGAGCCTGAACGTTCACATGCCATTTTAGAGCTGACAAGTCAAAGGTTTTCAACGCACGCTCAATACAAAGATTTTCAATCTTGTCCGTAAACTCTTGTCCGCCATAATAGCGCTTGCCAGGATACCCTTCAGCGTATTTATTTGTGAGTTCAGAGCCGAGTGCTGCGAGAACATCTTTTGACACGTAGTTTTCAGAAGCAATCAGATTCGTTACTTTCTTTTGACGCGCCTTCTCTCCTTTTATAAGTTTCTCCATCTGTACGTCTTTCATTCTGTAGTGAAATTTCAGGTCGTCCGTCACGGCAGACTGTCCCTCAATTCAATTACCTAATAAGTTTTAATACCCTAAGTGTATCACGAACTTTTTTTGTGAAAAGATTATTTGAAATAACAACATATTCTAATGTTTTTGTAAGGTATCTCGTATTTTAAATAGTGAGTATAATAGAATTATATTTTTAACACACAGCCCTATGTTTAAAGACATCGTACCCATGAAGCCGGTTTTAGAACGCACCATTGATACTCAATACCAAGACCTTCTTAAAGAAATTCTTGAAAAAGGAATTCGTTCAATCAGTCAGCAAGGAACTGACGCGATTACCCTTATTGGCCCTCGTCCTCTTCATTTTAAACTTGCTAATGGTTTCCCTATTATCAACGAAAGAAACATGTCACCAAAAGAGTCGGAGACACTCCCTGTCACAATCTGGAAACAGGCTATCGGGGAACTTTTTGCTTTTATCAACGGTGCTCGCACACTCAAACAAATTGCAGCATTCGGTTGTGGTTGGTGGGGCCCGTGGGCAACAGAAGATAAGTGTAAAAAACGCGGACTGGAAACCGGTGATCTCGGTCCCGGCTCATACGGCGCGGCATTCCATGACTTCCCTACAATAGAAGGAGGTTCTTTCAATCAATGGAAACATATTGTTGAACAAATAAAAGAAGAACCCCAACTCCGAACACACTTTGTCTCTCCATGGGTTCCACAATATGTCGGACGTGGAAAAGGCAAACAACAAAAAGTTACCATTGCCCCATGTCACGGCTGGGTACATATCCGAATAATTGACAACAAACTTACCCTTCACATGATCCAACGTTCATGTGACGTGCCCGTTGGTGTTCCTTCAAACATGATTCAATATGCAGCACTCACACTCGCCCTTGCACATGTTACCGGAACAGAAGCATACGAATATGTACACAGTTTCTCTGACGCACATATTTATGTAGACCAAGTAGAAGCCGTAGAAAAAATGCTTGCTCGAGAACCTCGCGTCTTGGCAACCATGAAAATCAATACGGACAAAACCGACTTGTTTGATTTCAGACATGAAGATTTTGAAATCACAGAATACAATCCTCACCCAGGCATTAAAGGCATTCCTGTTGCCATATAACCATCATGATATCTATTATTCTTGCTGTCGCAGAAAACAACGCTATTGGAATCAAGAACAAGCTTCCATGGAATCTTTCTGGTGATTTAAAATATTTTTCAAAAACAACGACTGGGAAAACAGTAGTGATGGGACTCAATACATACAAATCAATTATAAGCATGATTGGCAAACCTCTCCCCAATAGAAAAAATGTAGTACTCACACTAGAAAAAGATCCTAGCATCCCAGATGAGCAACTTACCTCTATTCAAGAAATATTAGACTTGGGGGGAAAAGAAGACATTTTCGTTATCGGAGGTGCAAGTGTCTTTGCCCAAACTATCCCCCATGCTGACAAACTCTATATCACGCGAGTGCACGGCTCTCCAGAAGCGGATGCCTTTCTAAAAGAAATCGGCATGAATGAATGGAAACTAATTTCAAGCGACCCCCACACAAAAGACGAGAAGAATGATTACGACTATACTTTTGAAATATATGAAAGAGCAAGATAACAACAAATTTATTCACCTCAACGCTGTTCGCAGAGAAGATCAGAAGAAGGTTATGGAGAAAATAGATGAAGCAGGTCACTGCCCTTTCTGCACCGAGAATCTGAAAGAATATCACAAAAAGCCAATTCTCAAGGAAGGAAAATTTTGGATCCTCACCGACAACCAATGGCCATACGAGAAAATAAATCATCAGCTTCTCGCTATTTACAAAAAGCACATTGAGCATATTTCTGAAATTGAACCAGGCGCAGGAGAAGAACTCATTTCCCTCTTTGCAGAAGAAGCTGGCAAAAGAAATATTCCCGGCGGAGGCCTCGCAATGCGTTTCGGTAAAAGTTCTGATGGTAACTATGGCTCCAGTGTACTACACCTCCATGCCCACCTCATAGAACCAAACCTTTCAGCACTTGCAGACGACGAAGCGTGGAAATTTAAATTCGGCCAACCAAAAAACTATAAGAAGAAATAAAAAACGGAAACCACTCCGTTTTTATAGCGTAAGTTCTAATCTGAATCACTACACCCCTTAAACACTTCACTTGGCGTCGCGTAGCCAAGTCTCTTGCGTGGTCTGTTGTTCAAGTTGCGAACTGCGCGTTGAACATCGTATTGCGTAACTGTAG
>JBAZVT010000044.1:0-4641 GCA_041660745.1 Minisyncoccota bacterium
CCTTTGGAGCCAACACGACCGCCTGCTCAGGCTGAGCACCCCGCTGGCTGCCGACACCCTGTTGGCGGAAAGCCTGGACGGCCTGGAAAACCTTGACGGCCAGTGCCGCCTTGACATCACCGCGCTTAGCGAAGACGCCCACCTGGCACTCAAAAGCCTACTGGGGCAACCTGCGCTGCTGCAACTGCAAACCGCATTAAGCCGCACCGAACTGCGCCCGTTCCACGGCCACATCACCCGCATCGAAGCCGTCGGCGCCAACGGCGGGGTGGCGCGCTACCGGCTGCGCCTGGAACCGTGGACAGCGTTCCTGGCGCACACCTACGACAGCGCCGTCTACCAGGACATGACCGTAGCCGACATCCTCGACGCCATCTTCCACAGCTACCAAGGCCAGGGCAAGCTCAACCCACAATGGCGTTTTGACCTGGCCGACCCCAGCAGCTACCCCAAACGCTCACTCACCTGCCAATACCAAGAAAGCGACGCCGCCTTCGTGCAACGGCTGCTCTACGAAGAAGGCCTGTTCAGCTGGATCGAACACCAAGGCGACCCCGGCAGCCAAAGCCTGGGCAGCCACACCCTGGTCATCGCCGACCACAACGGCGCATTCAAAGCCAACGTCCAGGCCGACATCGACTACGCCCAGCCCGGCAGCACCTTACCCGATGACCGCATCGACCGCTGGCGTGCGCAATATCACAGCGTCCCCCAGGCCGTGTCCCTGCAAAGCTGGGACTACCGTAGCCTAAGCCTGCGCCCAGTCAGCGCCAGCGGCACCCCCCTAAACCCCAACCTAGACAACCCCGGCCACTACCAAGACAGCCTGGGGGGCTATGCCTACAGCAGCCGCAGCCAAGGCCAACGCCGCGCCGACCGCCTGCAAGAAGCCCTCAACGCCCACCAACACAGCATCATCGCCGAAGGCAGCGTGCGCACCCTGGCACCGGCCAGCCAATTCAAACTGCACGGGCACAGCCACCGCAGCAGCCAAGACAGCCAACTCATCTGGCAAGTGCGGCACCAAGCGCACAACAACCTCAGCGCCGACCTACATGCCCTGGTGGCACAAAACCTCGGCCTGGCCGACACCGGCAGCTTCCAGGGTGACAGCCATGCCAGCGGCCAACAAGGCCTGCGCGCCCTGTACCGCAACCGCGTAGACAGCATCCCCGCGCAGCTGCCCTACCGCAACCGCAGCTTCGACAGCCAAGGCCAACTGCTGCACCCCAAGCCCAGCACCGCAGGCCAACAGACCGCCATCGTCGTCGGCGCGCCCGGCGAGGCCGTGCACACCGACCGCGACCACCGCATCAAAGTCCAGTTCCACTGGCAGCGCGGCCCCAACACACAAGACAGTGCAAACAGCCACAGCCGCTTGCCACACCCGCGCCCAGGCCACAGCGGCGCGCCCGCCAACCACCAGGCCGGCACCTGGGTGCGCGTGCTCGCCAACCTCGCCGCCATCGCCGGTGCCAACTGGGGCAGCCAACAAATCCCGCGCGTTGGCCAAGAAGTCCTCATCGACTTCATCGAAGGCGACATCGACCGCCCCGTCGTCATCGCCAGCCTCTACAACGGCCAGGCGCAAGCTGATGCCCAATACAACCCCATCAGCCAAGGAGCCGGTGCCGCCATCGGTGGCCACAGCCCCTGGTTCCCAGGCCAGGCCGGCGGGCACGCCCACCCGGCCAGCCTGTCCGGCCTGAAAAGCCAAGCCCTGTCGGCCAGCCAACAAGGCAGCGGCGCCTACAACCAACTGGTGTTTGACGACAGCCCCGGGGAAAGCCGCACCAGCCTGCAGCACCATGCCCAGGCGCACCAAGGCAGCGCCGAACTCAACCTAGGCCACCTGCGCCACCAAAGCGACAACCAGCGCCTGAACCCGGCAGGCTTCGGTGCCGAACTGAAAAGCCAACACAGCGTCGCCTTAAGGGCAGGCCAAGGCCTGCTGCTCAGCACCGACGCCCGTGCCAACGCCCAAGGCCACCAGCTAGACAGCCAAGAAGCCAGCGCCCAAACCCAACAAAGCCAGCAACTGCAGGACAGCCTCAACAGCAGCGCCCGCCAGCACAACGCAGGCCTCGCCGGTGAAGCCAACCCGCTGCCCGCCATCCAACAACAGGCGCACAGCCTGGACGTGCTGCAAGGCGGTGGTGATGGCCAGGCCGCCTACAGCGAACCGCAACTGCAACTGTCCAGCCCCGCCGGCATCATCGCCAGCACCCCCCAGGACGCCATCTTCAGTGCCGGCCACACCAGCAGCCTGAGCGCTGGCCACGACATCAACCTGGCCGCCCAAGGCAACCACCACCACCTGGTGGCCGGCGGCATCAGCCTGTACACCTATGGCACGGCCGACAACGCCAACAAACCCAACACCGAAACCGGCATCAAACTGCACGCCGCCACCGGCAAGGCCAGCCTGCAAAGCCAAAGTGGCGAGGCCCGCCTGAGTGCCGACCAGGGCCTCACCGTCGCCAGCAGCCAAGGCGCCATCAGCATTGCCGCCCCCCAGCACATCCTGCTCACCGCCCAAGGCGCCGGCATCCGCCTGGAAGGCGGCAACATCACCCTCAACGCCCCCGGCAGCGTGGCCTTCAAGGCCAGCATGAAGGAACTGATGGGGGCGGGCAGCACGCCCAACGAACTGCCCGTGCTGCCTACCCCACAGAACATCCTTGGTAATCACTACATTGAGTTGAACCTGCATGACGATCGCCTACAGCCTGTAGCCCAAGCCCCTTACAAACTGGTCTTTGATGATGGCACGACCATCAATGGCAAACTGGATGCCCAAGGCCATGCCCGGGTTGAAGGCATACCGTCAGGTGCGGCTAAAGTATATTACGGCGATAGCCCTAAGCCTTATAGCATGCAATTGCCTGATGTTAAAAAAATCACGGATGAGAATCTTGCACAAGACTTAAAAAAAGCCGGCCTAAACCCAGAGCAAGTGGATTTACAAGCCCTAATTGAACAAGCGGCCGGGAGGGCCAATCTATGAATACCGCCGCGACAACGGAGACAGATGACCGCAGTGCCGCCTACCAAGAAGCGGCAATAGAGTTGGGCAAAGGTATAGCCTTGGGCTTAGTCCCCTTTTTAGGGCAAGCCATTGACGCCTATGACACACTTGAATCCATACTTGCCCTTTACAATGCCAAAAAGGCAGACGATAAAGAAAATGCCCAATTTGATTTAGTCCTTGCCCTGGTTGGTTGGATACCTGGCCCTGGTGACGGGGTGAAAAAATCCTTGCGGCTAGTCAACAAAAACCCAGAACGTTTCGCCCCTGTCCTGTTTGACTTACTCCGCTTTGTCCTGCAAGAATGCGGTGTCCAAACCAGCCCGGAAGCGTTGCTGGAAGAAACCTTCAATGCCGGCAAGCTTACCGGGGTACTCAATGAAGCTAAAAAAGGTGTCGAAGACTTCCCAGGCTTCAAGGCCTTGCCCCTTGAGCTTCAAACAACAGTAACCCTATTGCTGGCACAAGCAGCCAACAACCTCCCGGCGATGGTCGGCATAGTCGAAAAGCGCCTGTTAAAATGGAAAAAAGTCCAACGCAACAGCAGCGCAAACGCCCATGCCAGAGGTAAAGACAAGCGCAACTTGCCCGAAGCCAAAGATGGCAATACCGCCAAAGACGGTGCCAACCGCTCCACGCATGCCCGTAGCGACAGCAGTAACAACAGCCAACTGGCAACGTTGGCCGCGCAAAACCTCAACCAGCTTTTGGGCATCAGCGGCGAACACATTGCCGATTATATCTGCCTTGAAACATTCAAGTGGGGCAAGGGCTGGAAAAGCCACGACGACGGCGAAGGTGGCGACTGGACAGGGGCGAAGCCCAACAAGGACACCCCGGGCAAATTGAGCAGGCGGGGCAAACTGTTCCGGCTTGCCGATGGTGCCAACGGCACAGGTATCGATTCGGTATGGCGTGCCAGCGGAAATAACGAAGGTAAGCCTTACGCGATAGTGGAAGCCAAGGCCAGCAAGCAGGAAGATGCGCCCAAGTTCCACCGCAACAAAGGCTGGAAGCCGAGCATCAACAGCAAACTGGGCGACAACAGCCGCGCCGCCAAAAAGCGTAACCTTAAGGATGGGGTAAAGTCCAGGCTGGCTGACGAGATTGTCACTGATACGGTACAATTGATCGAGCCGTTGGATGAGGACGATAAGCCAAGCGTGAGCAAAAAGGCAGGCGGCAAGGCCGGTAACAAGCCGACTCGCAGTCAACGCAGTGCGAATACGAGAACAAAACAATCAGACAAAACACCACAAGACCAGGCTAAGGATAAAGGGATACCGGGTGGGAAAAATGAGATTTTTGTGCAGATGAGTCATGAGTGGATTAGAAAAAATATAAATTCTGCTGTTTCTGATGAGGTTTCTGACGTAATTACTTTGAAAAGGAATAAAGTTTATTCACGCCATCTTTTCTTTAGTCCATATTACCACATCAGTGGAAGCCCCAAAGCACACATGGAGGCAAAACTTGCGAACCAACCACCCAGCGCACATGAGAAGCACAATGCTTTCCACTATGGCGAGAACGGTGTTCAAGGCGTTAAAGCGGCGGTCAATAAGCGCAAGGCGAAACTAAGGAAAGAATTTGGCAAAAGCCACCCGAATTTG
>JBAZVT010000045.1:0-4020 GCA_041660745.1 Minisyncoccota bacterium
GAGGGCACATATGGACAATGGGATACTATATAAACACTGTTGGACAGTATGGAAACCTAAAGATGATACAAAACTACGTAAAGAACCAGGGAGTACCAAACTACACACAATTACACACTCAACAACCGACACTGTTTACGATTGAGTAATCGAAGGGGATACCCCGTATGCTCTGCATCGGGGTAGTTCATTTGATCTATTTTTAGAGACACACCAAACTTGCGATACTATCCCCTTCCCGCATTTTCATAATTCTAACCCCTTGTGTCTGACGGCCTAATTCTGAGATCTCAGCGACCTGTGTGCGGATAACCTGACTCTTCTTGGACATCGCCACCACTTCTTCCACATCTTCAGTAACGACATGTGCTCCAACAAGCTTACCAGTCTTCGCAGTAATCTGAGCTGTTTTGATACCGGACCCACCACGATTCTGTGTCTTGTACTCAGAAAGAGCAGTTTTCTTACCATAGCCATTTTCCATCACCACCAGGTACATCGGGTCTTTCATGCTCTTCTTAATAACATCTGCACCAATAACAATATCCTTTTCATCAAGACTGATTGCACGCACACCTCCTGCAGTTCTACCCATCTCACGAATATCGGCATTATCAAATCTGATAGATTGACCTTCTTGTGTTGCAACAATAATATCATCACCTTTTTCTACAAAAGATGCCGATATGAGCTCGTCTCCTGCATCCAAAGTAATTGAGATAAGACCGTTTCTGCGAACGTCGTGGAAATTCTCAGCAGCAACCTTCTTACCCACGCCCTTACGTGTAACCATCATAATAGACATATCGCTTCCCTTGATTTCTTTCGGCATTGGCAATATAGACGTCACTCGTTCACCTTGCTCTATAGAAAGGTAATTCATGATTGACTTACCACGAGTTGCACGGCGTCCTTCTGCAATATCATACATTTTGATCTGATACGCCTTCCCTTTATCCGTAAAGAATAGAAGGTCACTGTGCGTACTTGCCATGAGTAGATGAGTCACAAAATCTTCTTCTTTTGTATCAAGGTCTACAACACCCACACCACCCCGCTTTTGCGCTTTGTATTCATCAGGGTTAGTTCTCTTAATATACCCACCAGAGGTAAGTACAAGTGCATTTTCTTCATCAGGAACAAGATCCTCTACAGACAGAATTTTTGCACCTGATTTAATAATCCTAGTCTTGCGATCATCACCATATTTTTCTCGAATAATAGCAAGTTCTTCTTTTATAACATTCAAAATTTTCTTTGGACTTGAAAGAATATCCTTAAGCTTCTTAATGAGCTCCTGGACTTCGTGTAACTCATCTTCAATCTTCTTACGCTCAAGGCCGGCGAGTTTCTGCAGGCGCATTTCCAAAATCGCATTTGCTTGTCGATCGGAGAAGCCAAATTTCTTCATGAGTCCTGCCCGCGCGTCATCAACATCTTTGGACTTCTTAATAAGCGCAATAACTTCTTCGATATGATCGAGTGCTTTACACAACCCAAGCAAAATATGCTCTCGCTCCTCCGCCTTTCTTAAATCAAATTCGGTACGACGACGGATAACAATCTGACGATGTTTAACGAACTCTTCCAGAATACCTTTTAGAGACAGCGTCTGTGGAACGCCACCAACAAGCGTAACTGAGTTGTAATGGAACGTATCTTCAAGCTGCGTATGTTTGTAAAGATAATTCAATACCTCCTGAGGATGTGCGCTGGCCTTCAAATCAATAACCACACGGATATCCTTTGTGGATTCATCACGGAGTGCTTTGATACCTTCTAGTTTTTTGTCGCGAACGAGGTTTGCAATACTAATCAACATTTCAGACTTGTTCACGCGATATGGGATAGACGAAATAATGATCTGAGAATTCCCCGCTTTGTTCTCCACAATTTCAGCAATACCACGAGTAACCACAGGACCTCTGCCAGTGATGTATGCATGAGCAATATCCTTCTCACCAAAAGCAATGCCCCCTGTTGGAAAATCAGGTCCTTTCACAAACTGTAATAAATCTTCTGTTGTCGCTTCCTTGTTATCAATCAAATGTAATGTTGCATCAACAACCTCAGTGAGGTTGTGTGGAGGCATGTTAGTTGCCATACCCACAGCAATACCGAGTGTACCATTCAATAGCAAGTTTGGAACTGCAGAAGGAAGTACAACAGGCTCTTGACGTGTACCATCATAGTTTGGACGAAAATCAACAGTTTCTTTTTCAATATCTTTCAGGAGGTCACTGGAAAGCTTGGACATTTTCGCTTCGGTGTAACGCATAGCAGCTGCTGAGTCTCCGTCAACAGAACCGAAGTTACCTTGCCCGATAACGAGTGGATAACGCATAGAGAAATCTTGTGCCATCTTGACCAAAGATTCATACACGGCAACATCGCCATGAGGATGATAGTTACCAAGCACTTCACCAACCACTGCTGCTGACTTACGGTATTTTGCAGATGCGGTCAATCCCATTTCATTCATGGCATAGAGAATTCTACGGTGAACAGGCTTCAAACCATCACGCACATCAGGAAGCGCACGCATGGTAATAACAGTCATGGCGTAGTCCAAATATGACTCACGCATTTCTGTCGTGATCTCGCGAGAAATAACCCCCTGATGCTCTGGAATTTCTACCATTCCTTCTTTTTTATGTTTATCCTGTTCCGACATGATGCAAAAATTTATTGTTGACTAGTAGTTGTGGCCATCACAGATAATGTTGTTGTGGCTGTTGTCGTCCCTGTTTCTCCAGTTCGCACAGCAAAATTTTCTTTTGCTTCCTGCATTAAACTGCTCCACTTTTCCCCGAAGGTTCCTGTAATTCCACCGAGACTTTCTGTAATTGAACTAAACGGTGAGACAGACTGGACGGACGCAAGTGCTGCACTATCTGCACCATTGAAATCTGAAACAACAAACCCTAGCCATGCAACGGCAATAATTCCTGTAATACCAACCGATGCACCGAGACGGATTGCTCGTTTTTGATGCTCTGGTCGCTGTTTAATATTTTCAATAATGTGTCTCATGATTTTAGGAGTCTTATGCGAACTAAATTGTTGGAGTAAGCACTGCGACGTCACCTTCTTTTCCTTCAAGATCTTTTTTCTTAATAGTGAGCTTGTCTGTTGGTTCAGGATTCTCACCAGCTTCTTTCAAAAATGCTTTCAATGAATCTTTCTTACCAACGTCACCATGGTGCATTGGAATAATAAGTTTGGATTCTATGTTAACAGCAAGCTTGTACGCGGATGCAGGATCAAGTACACCATCACCTCCGATAGGTACAAATAATATATCAATATCTTCAAGAGCCTCTTTTGCTTCAGGAGAAAGTTCTATGGTATCAAGCGCTCCCATAAAACACAGATTCATATTTTCAAGCTTTACTATATATATAGTGTTATTGAGCTTATCTCCACCGTAATGGGACTCTGACACAAAACCTTTAATAAAAACACCTTTTACTTCATACTCACCGGGACCCATCGCAACGAACGGTTTCTTGTCTCCAAAAGAGCATTGTTCTGCGCCGTTGAGGTCTTCATGATTAGCACTCACCAACACAATATCTGCGCCAAAACGCGCCGTCTTAAACGATGATTCTTTTGAAACTGGATTATAACCGATAACAACGTCGCCAAATTGCACTTTAAATGACTCTACGCCTTGGTATGTAATGACCATAGTGGTACTAAGTATAGCACAGGCGTGATAGAAAATGAAACACTATTTATGTTTATAAACAACAAAAGTCCGACCTTTTTCTTGCTCACTGCACTTATCCACACCCTCATATTGACTTCATGAACAATGAACTACCCCGATGCAGAGCATACGGGGTATCCCCTTCGATTACTCAATCGTAAATAGTGTTGGTTGTTGAGTATGTAATTGTGTGTAGTTTGGTACTCCCTGGTTCTTTACGTAGTTTTGTATCATCTTTAGGTTTCCATACTGTCCAACAGTGTTTATATAGTATCCCATTGTCCATATGTGCCCTCCCCACAGAAATT
>JBAZVT010000046.1:0-3885 GCA_041660745.1 Minisyncoccota bacterium
CGCTGGCCTGCCATGCCTCAATATGCCCAATCCACTTCTTTGGTAATGTCATCGGTAGTCCCCATCCAAAAGGGCAAGGATGACAGTTCGTAACAGGGTTGAGTAGGTGGTTTGGCTAGACGTTTACCTTCAATCAGGGGATTGAGGCCCAATTCCCGTTGAACAGCGACAGATTCCTCTGAAACTGTGGAGAAGAACGCATGTTGATGAAGGTCGTCGATGAGCAAATTATTTTTTCCTGATGGCTAACGTTACGGTAAGGGGCTGCCCGCGAGATTGCTTGTAGCGAAGCCGCTTACCTGTGAAAAAAACTGACTTTGCCAGCCGGAACGGCGGGCAGTCCCTTTGACCGACTTGTTGGGCATGATGAAAGCACATTTGCCCCAAGCAGGCAACCACCTAAAAACCAACCCCCGACAAGCCGAAAGTGAAGCCAGGCAAACCGGAAAAATCACACCCCGCCTTCGACTACAGCTTATTGATAATCGGATTCCCCGTTTCCTTTCGCGCTATAAGAAGGTGCGTGAGATGCAAATACTGAACAGCATATGCGTTGCATATTTCTACGATTTCCATGTGGTCGAGTTTTGTGAAATCTTCTTCCCCGAAGCTTCCCGCCATAGCGAAATCTGCGCAGGTTTCAAGAAATACCTCGTCTACTTCCACTATTTTTTCGATAGCGCTCTCAAAGCCAGCAAAATATAAGTCCACCATGAGCTGTATCTTCTGAGACCGCGTGTCGATTTCCCTGAGAAGATTATTGATCTTGAAATGGGAATAGTTCTTCTGAAAATCTCGCCACCAAGAATCGAAGATGTCTTCGACAAGGGAAATTGCCCTGACTTGCTCTCCGAGCAATTCGACGGTTTCCTCTTTCTTCTTTAGTGCGATTTCCTTCGCCTTCAAGTTGTATCCGTGCTGGTGCTCTGCGCGCTGTCGAAAGTCAAACCATACCTGACTAATGATAACGGCCGCGATTGCGAGAACTCCCGTCAACAGGGTCGCAATAGGCTGATTGCCTTCAAGATAAGTCAAGAATTCATGAAGCACTACGATTCCTTAATGCGCATGTTGCTGACGCCCAACGTTACGGTAAGGGGCCGCGCTGCTAACGAAAGCGAAACGAAGCCGCCGAACCTTGATAAAAAAACAGAACTTCAAAATCGCCAACGGGCGGCGCGTCCCTTTGACTGAATTGTTAGCTGTGATCCACCTGAGACTCGAACTCAGAGCTACTCCTTCATAAACGCCCTGAACAAAGGCGCTTATGAAGGGAGTTGCTTTACCGATTAAGCGAGTGGGTCATAAAACTTTTCTACAATTTCATTAGCTCTATTTAAACTATAAGAATACTCAGAGTGAATATAGTTTTTAGCTGCCTTTTTCAGTTTCTCGTGGTTCTTCCCATACTTTTTCCATTTTTCGAAAGGAACTTTTGAGTAAATCATTCTTTCTTCTGGCTCAAGCAATCGAGCTACTGATTCAGTAAAATCTAGAAGTAGCTGGCACCAAAACTTAATATCATGAAAAGATATGCTGCCTGGTTCGTTTGGCGCCGACACCATATTGTATTCATCTCTTATATGGCCGAGAGACTTAGATCTAGATTTATAGAAGTCTATCGCTTTGCTTTTGTTTTCTTCACTTGGATGTGCAATCGAGTTTCGCAACACCCTGAAATAATCGATAGCATCAGTTTTGTACCTGAAATAGGTTTTATCATCTGGCTGTTTAGTGAAATTCTTTTCAAGAACTTCAAGAGGAGGAACTTTATCAGGTTTTTCCCATTTTAAGCCAAATTGCTTAAATTCAGTTTCTACTTCTTCTAAAAACAAATCAAATCCACTATAAATTGACACGATTGACAACCTGATCTGACTATCCAATATTCGATCAGATGTTATGCCATCTAATTTTATTCCAGCGTCTTTAGCCTTGCGATTCCAATAATTTTTTTCTTCTCGTTCACTTTTTTGTGATTCAAGTAAGGAAACATGGGCCGCAGCAGCTTCGGCAGTAAGCTCACCGATGAATAATTTGAAATTTCTGACACTCGAAGGTTTATACATATTCATTCAGCTAACGTAAAGCTAAGGGGCGTGCCGTTCACGGACGGTGAACGAAGCCCCAAAGCTTGATAAATTACAAACCTGCAAAACCGCCACGAAACGGCACGTCCCTTTGAGCGGCATGTTATGCCTAAATCTTATTGAAAATTCAGAATTTTGAGTTAAGTAGGTAACGAGTTTCATCGACTTCCGCTTGGTAGAACTGCCATAACAGCCTATTTTCGTTCTCCTTCAAAAAAGGCTTATAAGCTGATACGTCTACGGGCAGGCCGCTTTTTTTGAAAAAGGACTCTCTACATAGAACCCAATATCCTCCTTTATCTAGTCCTGTTTGAGCGGTAATAAAGCCAGGATTGACTATAAAAAATTCCAAGTACTCATTGTCCGATATTTTCAAACCAAGTCGCCGATCATCTGACATTGGAATCAAATAGACCGTTACCATGCGCCCAAATTTGTGCGAAGAAGACATCCTCTTTTCTTCATAGTTTTTGGCAAAGCTCATTTCGTCTTCAGCCTTAGCCCAGTCATCTAGGGAAAGCTCAATTGTTTTACCGGGTACAACCAATGAAAGCCCGTCGGCTGCGGATACGACTGAAGAACATAATAATATACCAAGGAAACTAAAAATAAGTTTATTGTGGTAGCGCACAGAGTTTTCCTCGCAGGGTATAACGTAGAGCTAAGGGACGTGCCGCTCACGGACGCTAAACGAAGCCCCAAAGCTTGATAAATTACAAAATTTTAAAACCGCCATGAGGCGGCACGTCCCTTTGAGCGCCATGTTATGCCCTTGTCCATCCGTAGTTTGTTCTTCCTTTGCAAAACCATTTATTTGCATTTTGATTAATCGGGCTAAGGTGTTCTCTGATTTCATTACATGCCTCGCGCAATAAATCGTTAGCCACCGTTTGAGCAGATGGGTGTGGCATTTGTATCCATTGTAATTCGGGGTTATCTTTCTGCGCACTATCTCTCAAGAGTTCTGAAAAAAGTTCGTAGGCAATATTACCGACTAACACCACTTTATGCGGAAGTAATCCAAATTTTTCATTTTTTGAAGTGAAATATTCAGTAACTTCAAGCCTGTTCGATTTTATATAGTTGGCAATTTCATTTTTTTTCGATATTGAACCGCCCGATGTTGCTTTTAAATCCATGAAGCGGAAATGATTAAAGTTGGATGGTGATTCGGTTCCGAGCATGCCGTCTAGAATCAATTTGCATCGGTTATAAAAAAGCTTATTTGAGTGGTAGCTGTTTAATTCATCAGCCGTTCTGAACCATTTACCCATATCCCTACCAGGATTTGGATTATTACCGTTTGGCTCAGGTGCGACAAATAGAATTCTTGAATCCGATTTGTTCCACTCTTGTAGGTTGTAAGGTGTAAATTCCCATTTCATAGAGGCTAGCGTTTTTCCTTTTTATGCATAACGTTAAGTAGACACCTTTTTTGGTGTATATCAAATTTAAAGCATTGGAATTACCGGCGTATAATGCCACCTTGGTAATTCGTTAGAGTTGATTCTAGCAATGTTACATTATTGATAGCAACCTTTTATGCAAAATAAAAACACACCCCTAATCTGCTGGATCAGGTGCGTGATCGTATTCGCGTCAAGCACTACAGTATTCGTACTGAAACGCAATATGAATCAAATGAAAAAAATCAAAGGGGTCAGAATAGAATGGCACTTACTTAATCAATAAGAAGATGACTTAGAAGAGAAAAAGCTGGCGAAGTGGTACGCTTAAGCCGCCAAACCACCGCGACCATCAGGAGTGCCAGCGCCCATGTCTATTGCCCGTTCTA
>JBAZVT010000047.1:0-3813 GCA_041660745.1 Minisyncoccota bacterium
AATCGTGAACGGCCACATCTTGGAATCAATCTCAAGACACCATTAGAAGTAATTGTTGCAAATGTTGTGTTACATTAAGCGCTTTATAGCCCAGTGATTTCATGAAATCACTCTGAAAGAAAAACGGCGCCCTGGGCGACTTTGTTGTCTTACGAACTCTTGTGAGTTAGACAACAAGAAGTACTCCTGTGGTGCGCCGCTTTTCTTTATTACTTCCTAATTTATTGTTCTTACTTAGTCTTCGCTTCCGCGATTGCTTTCTCCACATTTGGAGGAACAATAGCGTATTCAGAGAATTCCATGTTTACCGATCCACGACCTTCTGTCATAGAACGGAGAGAAGTTACGTAACCGAACATTTCAGAAAGCGGAACTTTTGCCTTGATAACACGGAGACCAAAACGCTCTTCCATGCCTTCAATCTGTCCACGCTTTGATGAAAGGTTGCCAGTGATGTCTCCCATGAACTTGTCTGGGGCGATAACCTCAATCTTCATGATAGGTTCAAGAATAACAGGTTTTGAACGCTTTGCACCATCCTGGAATGCCTGGGAAGCTGCAATTTTGTATGCGATTTCAGATGAGTCAACATCGTGATATGAACCAAACAAAAGTTCACAAGAAATATCCACCATCTTGTATCCAGCGATAATACCGCGTTCCATGGCTTCAATAACACCTTTTTCAACAGCTGGAATAAATTCCTGTGGAATAACACCTCCTTTAATGGAGTTGATAAACTCAAAACCATTCTTACGCTTGGTATTCTTTGGAAGATCTTCTTCTAAGACAGAGTAGTCAATAGGCTTGAGAGCAAGTTTAACGTGACCGTACTGACCCTTACCTCCAGTCTGCTTGATATACTTGTATTCTGCTTCGGCTGAGCCGGTAATGGTTTCTTTGTAAGCAACCTGTGGTTTACCGACATTTGCTTCAACATTGAATTCACGCTTCATACGGTCAACGAGAATTTCAAGGTGAAGTTCTCCCATACCCGCAATAACAGTTTCCCCTGTTTCTGCATCTGACTTGATTTTGAATGTTGGATCTTCATCAGAAAGACGGCGCAAAGCAAATCCCATTTTCTCCTGGTCCACCTTTGTCTTCGGCTCAATGCGAAGGGTAATAACTGGTTCTGGGAACTTGATTTGGTCAAGAATAATCTGATTTTCTTCATCACAAAATGTGTTGGAAGTACGTGCGTCTTTCAAACCGACAGCCGCTGCGATTTCTCCAGCAAACACTGTTTCCACTTCTTCACGCTTGTCAGCCTGAAGTCGGACGATACGGCCAAGACGTTCACGCTTACCTGTGGATGCATTGAAAATATACGTACCTGCGGAGATTGACCCGGAATATACGCGGAAGAACGTAAGTTGACCGACAAATGGATCCGCCTGAAGTTTGAATGCAAGTGCTGCAAACGGCTCTTCGTCGGATGCGTGACGGACAACCTCCAAACCAGTGACAGGATTGATACCTTTCACAGATGCAATATCAAGAGGAGATGGGAGATAGTCAACAACAGCGTCCAACACAAGCTGAACACCCTTGTTTTTCAAGGCTGTACCAGTGAAAACTGGGAAAATTTTGTTTGCAATAGTTGCTTTTCGTAAGATTTTCTTAAGATCTGCGTACTCAGGCTCTTTCCCTTCGAGATACATACTCATTGCAGCATCATCATTCTCAACAATACGCTCAACAAGTTCTGCACGCATTTTCTTTGCCTCATCAACAAGTTCTGCTGGAATTTCATCCTCACGAACAGTACTACCCATATCGCCTTCAAAGTAGAAAGCTTTCATTTTCAAAAGATCAATAACACCTTGGAAGCTTTCTTCAGCGCCAATAGGAAGCTGCATACGGACGGCACGCTTATTCAAACGTTCTAGGATAGACTGATAAGAACGCTCAAATGATGCGCCCATTCGGTCAAGTTTGTTGATGAAACAAATACGAGGAACACCTCCTTCGTCAGCATAACGCCAGTTAGTTTCAGACTGTGGCTCCACACCAGCAACACCGTCGAAAACGACGACAGCACCGTCAAGAACACGGAGAGAACGCTTCACCTCGGCTGTAAAGTCAATGTGTCCCGGAGTGTCAATAATGTTGAAACGATGTTTGTAGGAGACATCCTTACCCATGTATGTTGGGTTCCAAAAACACGTAATAGCAGCTGCAGTAATAGTAATACCGCGCTCACGTTCCTGTTCCATCCAGTCGGTGGTTGTGTTACCCTCGTGAACTTCACCAATCTTGTGTGATTCACCGGTGTAATAGAGAACGCGTTCTGATGTTGTGGTTTTACCCGCATCAATGTGAGCGATAATACCGAAGTTACGTACTTTTTCTAATGGATAATCTCGTTTCATAATTATTTTTATTAAAAGCTGAAGCTAAACTTAGGAATAAACAAAAATAGCCTCCGGGCTTTATTAGGTGAGATTGTAGCGTAAAAAATATAATTTGTCCACGACGGCTTAATGTAACATGACATATGCAACTCACATATTAAAATATGGAGATGCGCAAAAACCCAAAGGAAATCATACGTTCTTTCAAACAAACTCAGTCGGTGGAACAAACAGCTCTTGATCTTGGTATCCACAAAGTCACTGTCTACCGTTGGATTAGAAGATGTCGAAGTGTACTGAGTCGGTTTCGCATTGCCGAGAAGTATGCAGTGAGGAAATCAACAAAACCAAAGAATGTGGTATATGGTCTTTCAAACCGACAATGTATTGTTGTGCGAGCTCTTCGTGAAAAAACAGGCTGGGATGCACGGAAATTGCGATACGCTTTGAAATTGGATACGTCGCATATGACAGTGTATCGGTATTTGAAACGTCACAAACTTGTGCGAGAATCAAAGAAGTATCGACGACCATGGTCACAAGATACTATTCATATGCATGCCAAAAACACACTTCATGTTGGGTATCTTCAAATGGATGTGAAATACGTCACACCAGAGCTTTCAGGACTGCCATGGACATGTTTTGAGTTTGCAATCATTGATATATTCTCACGATACAAAGATGCAGTCATCTTTAATCAAATTGATCAGGATCACTCTATTAAAGCACTGGGAATCATGCTTGGAAGACTTCCGTTCAAACCACTATTCGTACAAACCGACAATGGACTTGAGTTTCAAGAACGGTTTCGACAATTCTGTGCTTCACGTGGACTTGGTCACCATCATATTCACAAACATACACCTAATGAGAATGCGGTAATTGAGAGATCGTTCCGTACCGATGAAGAGGAGTTCTTCCTTCGACAATATGACAAACCAAAAGATTACGATGAATTGCAGGAACGTTTTTCCCAGTGGTTATTGTTTTACAATCGTGAACGGCCACATCTTGGAATCAATCTCAAGACACCATTAGAAGTAATTGTTGCAAATGTTGTGTTACATTAAGCGACGGACATTATTTCAAACAAAAGAATAGGCCAGCGAACTTGCGTTCGCTGGCCTATGAAAGGTCAAGCCCAATGATTACTAAAAAAGGGATTCTGCGATTCCTTCTTCGCAATGATCGCGGAAGAAGCAGAGAACCAGCCAACCGTCCGAGCAAACACCCGCGATATCCAAGAACAAACGCATATCAGCCTCCTTGCTTAAACCACAAATCCGGTGGTTATCGGTGTCAGTCCACAAACCGACATCTTCATATATGATAGCATATTATACTGATTTGTCAAGTCATCGTAATGTATGAGCTAATCCAAAAAAATAGTTGCTACTTTTGATATACTAAAGCTCTGTTAAGAGCTGCTTTAATCAAAATCTAAAGTAATGTT
>JBAZVT010000048.1:0-3808 GCA_041660745.1 Minisyncoccota bacterium
ACAAATAGCAAAGGCGGCGACCCATCTTAGGGTCGCCGCCTCTTTTTTTACCCTGTTAAATCCAATCTGATTGGTATCCGCCTCCACCACTTATTTAAAAATACTATTTTGATATATATAATTTTTTAATATTAAATTATTACCACTTTTTACAAACGGCGGATAATTTAACAGGGTGAATTTATTTTTTACTACTTTCCAACACCTTGTCTATAATTCCGTATTTTCTTGCTTCTTCTGAGCTCATGAAGAAGTTGCGATCAACATCTTTTTCTATCTGGGAGAGAGGTTTGCCCGTGCGTTCCGCGAGCATTTTATTGAGAGAGTCACGAGTTTTCAAAATATGTCGTGCGCTGATTTCAATATCAGTTGCTTGACCTTCTGCTCCGCCGAGTGGCTGATGGATCATGACTTCTGCGTTTGGAAGTGCAAAACGTTTGCCTTTTGTACCTGATGCAAGAATGACTGCCCCCATAGATGCTGCCATGCCGACACAGACAGTTGATACATCGGGTTTAATGTTATTCATGGTATCAACGATTGCTAGGCCGGCTGTAACCATACCTCCGGGGGAGTTTACATAGAGAGTGATATCTTTCTTTTGATCTTCTGATTGTAGAAAGAGAAGTTGAGCAATGACGATATTTGCTACATCTTCGTCTATTGCGCCGCCGAGGAAAATGATACGCTCCTTCAAAAGACGCGAGTAAATATCATATGCGCGTTCTCCAGACTGTGATTTTTCTATAACTGTTGGAATAAGAAATGACATAGGTTTATATAATTAGTGTACAAATGGAATCATATACTAGAGTTAATGAAGAATCAATTGTGATCGAATTGAGGTCACTCAATTGGGTGAGGATTCAGTCTGATATGCAAGATTTAAAAATATAAAACCTAGATAAAAAAGCGACCGCATTCCTTTCAGATGCGGCCGGTTTGTTGTGCTCGTATGGTCACTTAATCACGATCCCGTAGATTGCTTCCGTCCCCTTGTTTTGGCTGAGGGGGACTCTAGCATAAGCGCCCATGGGGTGTATTCCTATTTCATAACATAGCCCGATGGTTGCAGAGAGGTTAAATTCCTCTCGCAAGATCGTGGTAGGCACGCCGTGGATTTTGACACGGCGGCCAACAAGCACACCCTCACCGTCAGCTTTCACGATAACAATCTGACTGTGCGGGGCCGCAATCCACTGGTCGTTCTCACCGAGGTTCTCATAGAGCACTTCGGATTGAGGACGTTTCCAGTCATGGTAGGTTATGACACCCGCTGAATCGGCATGAGCTACGCCGATTGCAAACGGTTTCCACTTCCAATCCCACTTCTGGTTTGGCGGTATGCTCCAGACACGTTTTTTATTCGTGTCGAAGAACTGTGTGTTGCGTCGATACACAATACCCTCATGGGTCACACGCCGATCATCCGCCTCCTGCCAGCCATTCTTTTTCTCTGGGGAAACGATCAGCTTGGATTTCGCTTTTTTCCACAGAATGCCAGCGCTACGCCCGACGTAGAGAAAGAAGATTCCATCTTCTGCCTCGAATACAACGTTGCCGCTTGGGTGCCAGCTTGCCCAGTAGATTTCTTTTCGGTGTGCATAGAACTCTTGAGACGAGAAATTACTTCGTCCATCCTCGTCTTTTGTGTGCAAGAGTTCGTGGAAGATGTTGCCGATTCGCGCAAGAGTTCTTTCGGAATCGTTGTTGAAGAAGGGGTAAACGGATTCTTGAGCGGGATGGATCTGCCGATCTCCTTCCTTGAACAAAATCTCTTCGGCAAATGTGCCGTCTTCGCGGGCAACCGTCTTGATCCACGTGCCGGCCTCATCTGTGCCCATAACACCGAACTTCGTTGGTGCAAGATTCATTATGCGGGGCCCTCTATACAGGAGCACCACACTTAGATTCTTGCAGGAAGAAGAAAGGATCTCTCCTGGGACATTTTGCCAACTACCTTTTAGTGCGATCATTGTGTACCTCCTTATTTTGAGTGTTTGTGTGTGAGTACATATAAAGAACCGAATACGAAATCATACTAGCATGGTGCTAGTAATTATCAACAGTGAGATGTTACACAAAACATCCTTCTCGTTTTCCTGGCTTTTTGAAGCCTTTTATGGTTCTATATACTTCATATATATTGTATTACGTAACTTTTCACACAATACTAATTAACGAATTATATGAGATTACACCGTTTTTTTGTTTCGGAACAGTTTGAGGTTGGAAAGCGTTTCACTGTTACTGATGAAAATATCATTCATCAGTGGCGTCTCGTGTTTCGTTACAAGACAGGTATTGAGGTGATTTTGTTTAATGGATCGGGTTTTGATTTTACCGCCCTTATTACTGACCTGCGAAAAGATGCCGTAGAAGTTGAAGTGGTGGAAAAGAAAAAAAGTTCAGCAAATATTTCTCGTGAAATATATTTGTTTAGTTCACTTATTAAAAAAGATAATTACGAATGGGTGCTGGAAAAATGTACGGAGCTTGGCGTGTCATATTTTGTTCCGATAATTTCCGCACGCACTGAGAAAAAAGATATCAATCCTGACAGGGCAGTAAAAATAATTACCGAAGCTGCAGAACAATCCGGAAGGGGGACGGTGCCAACATTGTTTGGTGTGATGGATATTGCGAGCGCAGTGCAGGCATTTGCGGGGGAAAAAATTCAGCATATTGTGTTTGATGGAAGCGGTAAACAATTTGCTGTAGATGAATTTGAAAAATCAGAAAAAGTTGGAATTTGGATCGGGCCAGAAGGGGGATGGAGTGATGGGGAGCTTGCAGGTTTTAAAGAACTAAAAATGCCAATTGTGAAAGTTGGTTCAGGACAAGTTTTGCGTGCAGAGACGGCGACGGTTGCTGTAGTTTCACTCACACTGTTGTAAAAAAGATACGTAAGGAGTACTCTTGTAGAAGAAAGGAGATCCTATGAGATCTAAAAAGCGTGAGGTGGTAACGGCGGTGAAAAAGGGTCCTGATCGCCGTGCTTCAAAGCAGGAGTTGGCATGCTCAGATGGGATTCCGATTTCCTCGGGGTGCCTTGCCCCGACCCTCCAAGGTGGTAGCAAGGAAGCGAGTGTAATGCTTGCCAACAGAGGTGCGTTGATTAATGGTCAACGCATTTTTTTATATGGAGTCTTTACAAACTTTCTTTTTCGAGTAATGTGGAGGAAGAAACAAGTTCTAATATAAGGAGCGGTCATGAGTGATTGGGGTAAACTTTCTGCTGACGATTTGATTGTACACATTCGTAGCTTGGCAGCACACTTGTTGTCATGGGATTTCACAGCGCTTCGTCCGCCGCTTGAGGAAGCTTTTCGGCGGTTGGAACAGAGGAAAGACTTCGTTTGTCTCAGGTATTCATCCTGTAATGGGGTGGAAGTGACGCGGGATATTCCTTCCTGTGTCACTATCAGCGCTGACGGCACGGAGTGGACATACTCGGAAATCCAACCGCGTGCCAACGGTCAAAAAGTACCTGTTTCAGAAACAAAGAAGATGGGGGAGACTCGGTATACCAGCATAGGGCCTCCGGGAAATGTGATAGGTATCTTCAATGTTGCTGATCTTGGTCAGCTCCAGTCTCTAGTCCGAGCTGCGGAAAAGTTTTCTCACCAGGAGAGTGGATTGGATATGTGAAAAGAATACAAGAGCGTGGACACCTCCGGTGTCCACGCTCAATTTTTTTAATAAGATTTCTAACCGATACAGTATACTGTATTGATTGTGGAAGTTTGTTTCACCACTTCGATGCATCGAAGTGGTGATGATTGTAGTCTGTAGAAAAAAGAAAATA
>JBAZVT010000049.1:0-3802 GCA_041660745.1 Minisyncoccota bacterium
CGTCTTGTGAGACATCTCCACGTGCAACGGTAATTTTCTGTACAGAGTTATCGCCCTTTGAAAAGAAAGCAAGATAAACAACCACTAGAAGTATAACGGCGACGAGGGCAATGAACCACTTCTTTGTAAAAATCTTTTTCATGATGTGAATTAATTTATAATAGTTATTAATTATTGTGATTTTTGTGTTGACCAGTGATATTTTTCTCCGCAGTAACGACTCCATCTGACAGCGTTACGATTCTATCCGTAAGAGCTGCATACTCGTCTTCGTGTGTCACCATCACTATTGTTTGCCCGGCACGATGGAGTTCTATAAACGTATCGAGCACCGCACGAGATGTTTCTGTATCAAGGTTTGCGGTCGGCTCATCGGCAAAAATAATTTTAGGATTGTGACCGATAGCGCGGGCAATACTCACACGTTGCTGTTGCCCACCAGAAAGCTCGCTCGGTAAATTATTCAGTTTGTCTGCTAGGCCCACCTTTTCTAACGCAGTTACCGCATCCTTCTCCGCCTCCTCACGGGGCAAACCCTGCATCAAGAGTGGTAAAATTACATTTTCTTTTGCGGTAAGTTCTGGAAGTAATGCGTAGTCTTGGAACACATACCCGAGCTCGTGAAGGCGAAAATTTGTTCGTTCATCTCCAGACAGTTTACTCACGTCCACACCATCTATCAGTATTTCACCAGAGTTCGGATGATCAAGAAGACCGAGCTGATACAAGAGTGTACTTTTCCCCGAACCAGAACGTCCTGTAATAGAAAGAAACTCTCCTTCTTCCACCGTTAAATCAAGACTGCGTAACACCGGAGTATAAATTCCACCAGTGTGATATGTTTTGACTATTTTTTTTGCTTGAATGATTGGTTTCATAGTATAAAAATATTTAGTTCTATCGTCCCAGAATTGCGTCTAACGTATTTTGCTTCACCACAATTCTCGCTGGAATATAACCGGCGATGAGAGTAGCAATAAACAATAATCCGGCGCGAGTCATTGTCCCCGCAAGAGTTGCAACAAGAATACCGTCACTGAATGGAAAATTGATTGGATGTGCAGCAAAAAATGGCTTAAGGACTAAAAATACAATCAGCATTCCAAGAATTGTTCCTGAGAGTGCATAGAATAGTGACTGAAAAATATATGCGTATTCAATGACAGAAGAATGAATGCCAATACCCTTCAAGATACCGATGAATTTTCTACGGGTAATAGCATTGATGAAAATAACAATGAAGATCGTGATGGATGCGACAGCGAGACCAATAGAACCAATAACGTTTCCAAGCAGGGCAAATGTACTCTTCAGGTCTTTTACAAATTTCGGTTCAGCATCTTCATATGTCTGAATTTTTGCATGATCACCATACCCATTTTCAATGAGTGCGTTCTTAACGAGCTGTGGTGATGTACCTGGTTTTAATTTAATCGCAATTTCGTTAACGCTATAATCATTTCGTCCGATCAAACTACGGAATTGTGTATCAACAAAGAAAACACTTCTACTAATTTCATCAACTTTTGTTTTCACAATACCCTTAATGGTGACATCTCGTATCTGGTCATTAATGGTAATTCGTACCTTTTCCCCAACCTTCGCATATTTAAGTGTAGAAAAACCCGGAGCTTCATAATCAAAATATTTTCTAAGCAAAAGACTGCCGACAAGTATTTGATCGTAATCGCCAGGCTCTAGGTAAGATCCCTCAATGATGTATTTTGATAAATTCGTAACTGCATCTTCTGCAATAGGATCAATGCCTTTTCCGTTTGTTGTTACTGTGTCTCCTCTGTCTGAAGATTTAATTCTTTCTTTGTAATTTGCTTCAACCTCAACACCTGCAGTATATCGAGCTGACATTGATTCTACCCAAGGAAGCGTCTTGATTGTTGCGATAATAGCAGGGCTTTCTTCAATATTCTTTTTATCAGCCAAAGGTGTGACAATAACATCAGCCATATATTGACTCTTCACAGCCACGCTAGCACCTTCTATCAACCCCACAAGAATTCCACTGATAACTACAAGATTTAAAAATGTCAGTGTCATAACAAAAATAATAAGAACTGTCGTCCACTTACTACTTCTGCGCACCTGCCGCTGAGCAAGGTAAAAACCAATACTGATCGCCTTTTGGCTTTCAGTCACTCGTTTTCTGAAATATTTTTGAAATCTATTGAACAGGCGAAATGCAATCATGAACATTATTATACACTAAACATACTAATACTTAACATATCAAGTGTGGATAATGTGAAGATATATTTTAGACAAAAATATTACTTCAACCCCTTGCAATTTGCCGCAGGAAGATACCCTTTTGTACGCGCTTCTTCAATAGATGCGAATGTTATCTTGTTTGCATCAGAAATCGTCTTTGCCCCTGAACACCACGGAAAATGGTACTTTGTTCCCGATTTAGAAGCTACTACTTGTCCATCATTTGGGACATTCTGGTCTGTGGTAGTGGCAGAATCCTGTGCGTTGACATCTAAGACAGAAGACATGTCCTGGAAACAAACACGTGTTCCACCTTCGGTTATATCAGCCACAGACAGTCTACCGAGTGCAAACGAGGCAAGACAAGACAAGATAATGATCCCGCCAATATAGAGTTCTTTTTTAAACAACATTATTTTATCCATATGTAGGTTGACTTAATGAGACAATTCTTATATACTTCTGTTTGTATTATTTTATCAGGAAAAAACCCTAATCCCTAGCGGAACTGGGGAAAAAAGAAACCATGGCACATAGAAAAGCTGAAAGCTCGACAAAAAACGGAAGAGATTCGCAACCAAAATATCTTGGCGTTAAAGTTACCGATGGCGAAACAACAACAGTTGGCTCAATCATCGTTCGCCAGCGTGGTACGGATGTTCTTCCAGGACGCAATGTTGGTATAGGTAAAGACCACACTCTTTTTGCATTGAAAGGAGGAATGGTATCATTCACAACCACTCGCAAAACAAACTTTGACAACAGTATCTCTCGCAAGAAGATTGTCCACGTTAAATAAAAGATGAAAAAAGCGGCGCCCAAAGGGCGCCGCTTTTTCTTTTGTAAAAATGGGAATAAAGGGTATTAAACCCCAGAGCAAGCTCTGGACACACAGATTGTTCGCTTTGCTCACTCTGTACTGCTCCAAGGAGCGGGGTGAGAAGCGAATACGTGGAGTTTCGCAAGACCTTTTGAGATAATTTCTGAATTATCCAAAAGGTATACAGTATCTGTAAGATATTTATCCTTTGATGCCTTCCTCGGCTCGGAAGTGAAAAATAGGAATTATTCACTTCACTCGCTCTACGTCGGCAATAAAAAAACACCCACCAGATTATGGTGGGGCTGCTTGAGATGACTCGACTACCGAAAACAATGATTCTTCGGTCGCAAGGAACGAGGCATACCCGGCGATGCAAACCACAAAACAGAGACCGAGGATGCCAATCATGGCGATTCGCCAAACCCTACGAAAAAATTCATCTGGGGTATATTGGCCGCGCTCTCGATTCCGCAGAATTCTTGCCGATTCATAGAGCACTACGCCGAGCAGGCCCACGAAAACAAGAATCCCGATGCACGCAACAAGTCTACTAGTCATGGCGGTTTTTCCTTCAAGTTAGAGATGTTTCAATCCTTTTATACATTAACACATATTATTATATTGTCAAACAAAACGTAATGGTTCAATAGCTTGGACGCAACTAAGGTAATATAGAAAAGCTATGCCATATACAAGTAATCCAAACATACCAAAGGTGCGTCGAGACGCAGCACAGATGGTGTACAAGGGACA
>JBAZVT010000050.1:0-3560 GCA_041660745.1 Minisyncoccota bacterium
ACATTACTTTAGATTTTGATTAAAGCAGCTCTTAACAGAGCTTTAGTATATCAAAAGTAGCAACTATTTTTTTGGATTAGCTCACAAAACTCAAACTGTTGCTGGGGTCGGCGCGGAATCCAGATACCCATCTGCCCATATAGCCACTTCGTAAAGCTTGAACAATCAAAAAGAGCTGGTGCCTGCCACTGACGTGCTGCCCATAGCCACTCTGCTTTCCCCACAAGTTCTCTCGCAAGAGAAATAACATCCACATCAACAGGTTTAATGTTTTCCTCTGCGAGAATGTTCAACGCCCGTTCAGTTGTAACAGGCAAAAGGAGAGAACTAAAATCCACTGCACAACGATTGCCGACAGCTTTGTAGTGCATAACGCACTCCTTTCAAAAAAGACAAGTTAGAAATAAAAAACGCCGCAAAAAATAACTTTATAAAAAGTATCTAAATGAATCCAGACCAACTTGTAATTCTTTTATTTAAAATCATGAGAATTATATTATACAAACGCCACCTCCCCCTCTGACCTGTCTTGCACAAAGCCACCCGCCTGCAGATTCCACAAGTTCGTATAGATACCACTTTTCTTTTCAGTAAGTTCCTGGTGAGTTCCCTCTTCCACGATCTTTCCTCCATCCATAACAATAATCCTATCCATTTTTCTGATAGTAGAAAGTCTGTGTGCGATAACAATAACCGTCTTGTCTTTCATGAGCTCACTAAGAGCTTCTTGTATAAGAGATTCTGATTCTGAATCGAGGCTTGAGGTTGCTTCGTCCAACACAAGCACGGGTGCATTTTTCAAAATGGCGCGTGCAATAGCAACTCTCTGACGTTCACCGCCAGACAATTTAATTCCTCGCTCACCCACAAATGTATTGTATCCGTCCTGTGTTTGCATAATGAAATCATGACACCGTGCAAGCTTCGATGCGGTCATCACTTCTTCGTCAGTCGCATCGGGTTTTCCGTATCTAATATTTTCCATCAAACTTCGATGGAACAAAATCGGATCCTGAGGCACCATACTTACGGCGTGCCAGAGACTCTCCTGTGTCACATGTGTTATGTCCTGACCATCAATAATAATATGCCCTGATGTTACGTCATGCATTCTGAAAAGTAGCTTAATAACCGTCGTCTTGCCTGCACCAGACGCACCAACGATACCCACATGCTCTTTAGTTTTTATACTCAAATTAAAATGCTCCAGTATTGCTCGCGTACGGTTGTAGTTGAACCCGACGTCCTTAAATTCCACCGCCCCAGCATGTGCAACAAGTGGCACAGCAGAAAGAGTATCCTGCACTTCATGAGGAGTATTAAGAATAATTGTCATCTCTTCTGCATCTGCAAGACTTTCGTATACCTTCTGGACATTTTTCCCAAAGTTCCACACATTGTTAAAAATGTTTATGACATATGCCTGCAGCAATACAAATCCTCCAACAGACATGAGACCTTTGCTCCAGAGATGAATTGCAAAGACATACATCCCCACTTCCAGCACTATCCACAAAGCTGCTTGTACCGCGAAGAAGTATGACCCGAGATTCCACGCAAACAGACGGGATATATGTAAATTTTTAGATGCTTCAATAAATTTCTGTACTTCGCCAAAATATCCATTAAACAATTTAACATTATTATGATTCGTAATTGTGTCGGCAAGTAATCCCGTCACAGCCGTCTCTGCCTCCGTTCTCTTCAAGTCATATTGTAACTTGTACTTCGTAAAAACAAAATTGATAACAATAAAAATAATTACCCAAAAAAGTATTCCAAGACCAAGCCAAATATTGGTCCTCATAAGCACAATAGTTATAAATGCCACCGATGTGACAAGTGGGAGAAAATTCCACAAAAATCTATCCGTAATATTTTCAAAAGCACTTGTAAACCACTTCACCTTCTTTACAAGCGATCCACCAAAATTATCGGTAAAATACGAATATGAGTGTCCGTGCAAATATGAAAATGCTCGCACCGATAAGTCTGCGATCACACGAGATTGAAAATATGCCGAACAAAAATCCACCAATCTCCAAAACACCCACGTTATGGCTTCCAAGGCCAAGATTATGAGCATAATTTTGTATAGTTCACCAACGACACCAGTCTTATCAGTAGCAGACGCAGTTATGTCCAATATTTTTTTAAAATAGAGCGGTTCAATAAGACCCACGATTATTGCGCACACCATGGACACATACGAAATAACAGCAGAAATTTTATATTTCCAAATACCCTGAGAATATATAGCAATTGTCCGCTTCGTGTTGTATTTCATGAAGAAAAATTCTATCACGTTTTTGTGATTTTTACCATACAAATAAAAAAGGAGAGCCTGGTTAGAGACTCCCCGAAAAATTACAGCTTAAGAGACCAATATGTGCGATCTGGATATTTCGCATCACAGGCTGTAAGCTCTGTAAAACCGAGTTTGTAGTACAAGCCCCTAGCTGGAACAGCCTTTGTGTCTGTCCGAAGCAAAACACAATCTAAGCCGTTACTACGAGCTGAATCTACAAGCAAACGGGTTAACCGAAGAGATATCCCTTTTCCACGATATTCTTTAGCAACACCCAGCTCATCTATGTAGTAAACACGTTCTCTGCACTTAAAGAAACTATTAAGAAAACCTGAGCCAGCAATAATACGCATTTCATACATAGAGACGGAATAACCATGAGTGAAGCCGATAACACTCCTTTCTCCCAGCACAACCAGATCGGGATCTATCGCTAAAAAACCTTGTCCATGAAGTAGCGAAAGTTCCCGGATAAAGTCTGCTTTTACGGCACTATGTCTCCAGAAAAATTCATTCCATGGTGGCTCTTTCCAGATCTCGCAATAAAGCGAGATCCACTGTTCCGCAAGAAGAACACTGAAATTAGAAGTTGGACAAAACAGACCCGAACGCACAGGAAAAATACTAAACATGATATTCTTCTCCTCTTAGAAAAGTCATACTTCGCATGACAACCGATCCATAACAGCCTTAAAACCTCCTTCCTCAAGGTCAATTTTCTTCCCAAGACTCATCACAACAACAAATCTTTCTTTAAAGAAGAAACTTTTTGAAATATAAAGTCCGGTTTTCTTGTATTCGGACGAAATATACTCAACTTCTCGGACGAGTATCTCAAGTTGATTGCACTCTTCGTCATTTTCTCCTACATCAACATAGACCGCCGTATTTTTAGTTGGAACAGAGAAACGAATCATGACTTCTCTCCCTTCGTTGTAAAAGAACAACCAGCTCTTCACCATGAAAAGCTGGTTGGTACATTGGAGTTAATAAATTAGCCAAAGCACAAATCAACTTTCCAAGAAAGTTTGTGCCAATGCCACGCATTAAGAGTAAACTACTACCGGCTGGAAGGCCGGTAGCTTTGGATAAGACTAAAGTCATTAGTTACAAGTCGAGTATGGTGAAATCATCACCACGCTTGTCGGAATCATCATCCTGCTCCTCAATATATTTCATAACTGTCTCATCGGTAATAGCACCTGAAGTGGTGGCAAAGTAACCTCGACACCAGAAGTGCTTGCCCCAGAAC
>JBAZVT010000051.1:0-3480 GCA_041660745.1 Minisyncoccota bacterium
ACGGGAACGGAAGCAGGCGGGCAAAAATTCCTTCCCCCCAACCCCCTCCCTTTTTGCCCGCCTGCTTGGGCTTCGCCCCCAAAACTTTCGGACGGACGGATTTTTCGGCGGACTTTAATAAAGATATATTATCAAAATTAACCAATATCTTCAAATTCGCACCTCTCTCCATTGGTTAATCCCAAAATCGCGAAGTGGACGAAAAACATCTTCCATTCTGGACCAAAAGATATTCCTACTGACTTACTATTTACAAACTTTTCACCCATGTAACTCTTTTTCGCCAGATCATAAGTTACCAGAAGCCAACAGTCGCCACCGTAAGCATTGTGGTATTTCATAGAACATTTATCTTCTTCTCGTTTGAACGATTCCAAGTTTGGCTCATACAAGGCAGTACCCATGACGTTTTTACCATTCCTTGTTCCGATTTTAGCAAATAGAACATTAAACGGAAAAACATCTAACTCTGGCCGTTCCTTTATTTCTAGCGGATGCGGCACGAACCCGATGAAGTCGTGGTTGTTCATAAATTTGTTTTAGTTAATTGGTTTACTTTCGTAGAAACTGACAGTTATATTTTTCCAATGCCTTTCGGGAAGTCCTGTTTTTTTGGCAGCTTCGTTCATCATTTCGCCAATGCCATGCTCTTCGATCCGGTAGCCGACTACACGGTCAAAAAAGTTCAGGGCATGCTTATGTGCAAGGTAGACACAAAATCCAAAGGAGAAACCGCCCGCCGTACCCATGAGCTTGTATGTGTCAACGTCTTTCTCTTGTATCTCGATCCACTGCTTCTTGCCGTCTTGTGTTGGTATTGAATTTTCCATGTGTATTTAACAAATAAAACCTCTTCCCGTGCGGAAAGAGGTCATCAAACAAAAAATCGACCTTTTATCTTTCCCCGATTGGGGCTGGAGTTAGCACCTTCTTCAAGGAATCACCTTGAAGGGTTGCCGGTGGGTCATCGAGCCAGTTGCTCTCGCCACACTCTTGATAACTGCTTATTCAGTTGTAACTCTATTGTAGCTGATTAGGTTTCGCAGGTCAACTTTAGAATTTTGTCGCAAACATCTTGTGTAAGGATAATGAGAGATTTTACATATTCAAATTTAATTATTACCCCTCCAAATTCATCGATTTCTAAAAAATCTGGATGCCTTTCAATAAAATCTCTCACTTTTTCTTTTTCCTCCTTTTTCTTTTGGTCTCTTTCCTTACGAGAGATTTTTCCTTCTTCATGCAAGAGTATATTTCTTATTCCTTTGGCGACATCAAACTCATTTTGAAACTCTGTATTAGCAAAAAATTCATTTGGTCTTTTTTGGACATTAATAATTTTGGCTTCTATAAAAGCGAAAATACTAATCACAAAAGATTGGTACATTGTCCGTTTAAGTTGCTCATGGTCTTCACCTAAACAAACTAAATAATCCTCTGTATCATCTATCGCTTCTCCTTTTTCTGCAACTAATTTATTAATCGTTTCTTCTTCTTGCTTGATCTGCTTCTCGCTCTCTTTAATTGAGGATTCAATAAAATCAAGATAATTTTTAAAGTAATTGATGTTTTTCTTAATTAAAAACTCCTCAATAAAATAACTCATAATTAAAAATTATTTTGAAGTCAAAAATCCTTTTCTAGGATACTTTCCAGCGGTTCCATTGTCATTAGGTAATCAAATATCTCTTTCGTCACTTTTTCAACTTCGTTTTGATCAACTTGATCTTTCGTTATCTTAATTTTAGACATAACTTTATTAACTTTTGGGTCCCGTTCAATTGTGGAAATTAATTTCTCTTTATGAACCATGAGATATGACAATGCATCAATTGAGTCTGGCGATTCTAAAAAAGAAAGAAACAGCGTGTCATCCGTGGCAAATCTTAGATGAATTAGTAACGACAAATTATCTTGCGGATATTGGTCGGGGTGATGCTTCATCATATAAATTACCCACACAAGAGCGAGATAAAAATTTTCTTTCTTGTCCGGAAACTTTGCACGAACCGCATTATAGTAATCGTGAATTACTTTAATGATAGCCTCCGCTTTCCCACTATCTTTTTCTTTTGAGCTGAATAGTCCAAACATAAATTTATTGAAATGCTAAATTATTTACATACTGCATCAAGTTCATACATATATGTTTCTTGCCACCATGGCTGTACTAAGTCCTCTGATATTTTTTCCCAGTTAACTTTCGCAATGGTGGTTGGATTATCAATTTTGCTTGTCCAAGCCAAGAGTTCACATCGGTTTCCATATTTATCCTGAAAAGATGTGAAATATTGTTCAAGAACAGCTTTTTGGACTTTCTCTCCATAAGTAAATATGGCTTTGTAGATACCACCTGCGTCATCATATATGTAGTTGCTTGCCTTATTCCTGCTATATTTAACTAAGACGATTTTACCACTCGAACCATCTTCTATTTTTATTTCAATAATCTGAGGTGATAGACCTTGAAAATTTTTGCTGATCTGTGCTCTAAGTTTTTCCTCGGATGTCAAAATATCGGGAGTCTTTGGCTGGTCAGTAGTTGCGCCAGAATTAGTTGATTGTTCTTGTAAATTCGACGGTTGTTGCGTAGAGGGTTTATTTGAGAAAACAAAAAAGAGAATTATTGCTAAAACTACAGCTCCGATAATAAGTTGTTCCTTTGTAGGTTTATAGGTAATATTTTTACTTTCTATACCACGATAAAAGACCCAAATACATCCGGCAAGTGCAATGATAAATCCGAGAGGATGTGCATTCCACATTCCATTTAGAAATCCCCAGATTGTTAAAAGAAGCATTAAAACAAAACTAACAATCCCGACTGTTTTCCAAGTGGTGGAATGTTCAGTTGTCGCCTTTTTTTCAGCAACAAAAATTGCCAAAGCACCAAACAAAAATACTACACCAGCTTGAAACATCCATGTTCCCGAGATGCCTACATTATTAGCTAGCGTTGCACCTGCTAGTGTTAGGAGTATTCCAATAATCAAAAGTGTTTTCATATATTTTATAGATTACTTAATTAAATCATCAACGCTCACATCAAGTGCTTTGGATATTTTTTTGAGTGTATCAAGAGTTGGATTCTGGTTTTTACCAGCTTCAATTTTGATAATTGTATTGTTAGCGACATCGGCCAATCTCGCCAATTTCTCTTGGGATAAGCCTTTTGCTTCTCTAAGTTTTCTAAGTGTTTTTGTAATGTTTGACATACTAATATCGTGGTAGTAGAATTAAAGTATCAGTGATATTTCTTTTCAACTACTACAATGCTACACCAGAAATCAAAAATTATCAATCTTAAAGGGAGTTCCTTAAACTTTTCCGCGCACGGTGGGTGGGGCAAGGAAAAGAATTTGTCCGCCGAAAAATCCGTCCGTCCGAAAGTTTTGGGGGCGAAGCCCAAGCAGGCGGGCAAAAAGGGAGGGGGTTGGGGGGAAGGAATTTTTGCCCGCCTGCTTCCGTTCCCGTCCCGTT